>JBGTDT010000156.1:0-54091 GCA_041748155.1 Thermosynechococcaceae cyanobacterium
TCGTGCCAGGTCAGCGTAGGCAAACATCACCGCCCAAAAATCCGGTTCTGCACAGGGATAGAAAGTATAGGCCAACCCCGCCGTATTCCGGTTCTGATGTTGCTGCACAAAGCTAATGAAAATGCGGCTCTGAATTGGGGAGACAGCTTGGTAGGTATCGCGAGCCATCCAGAAGCGAAACAAGATTGCTCCCTCCCCCGGTCGCAGTGGTGCGTGGTTTTGCAGGTAGTGCCACGCCGCATGAGTAGCGGGGTCTGCATTTAGATCTTCGAGACTGGCCTGGTGGAGCGCAACCGTCATTACAAATCCAGCTAGCTGCTGTTCAGTATCGCGCAAGACCAGAACCCCTTGCGGCTGCCGGGCTAGCCAATAGGATACCAGACGGGCTGATGCTGCTCCTTCGTGTTCTGCCACCATCCGCACCAAGGCGGGCTGGTCGGTCTCTTGGAGCGTATCAATGAGTAGGCTGCTATTCTCTTGCCAGGTGAAGTGGGGCCTAACTGCCGGGTTATCGCGGTGGAGAAAGACGTAATCAAAGAGAATACGATGCTGCTCTTGCCCCTGGGTTTGACCTAAACGGGTTGAGGGCGTTGCTGAAAGTAGGTATGAATCACTGAGGGACTGGAACATCCCAGAATTTGAGATAGTGCAGTAGCAATCGAATCGAATGTTTGAGCATTTCGGCTGACTTGGAATAACACAGAGTCTTGCGATGCAGTCGAGCCAGATAATGTCGCAGCCGGGTGTTTTCCCCCTCAACCCGCGTCATGTACGTCTTGCTTACAATCTGGTCATCCTCGGGAATAAAGCCTGGATAGACTGACCAGCCATCGGTGACATAGAAATAGCACCGCCAAGCACTAACGATCTTCCATAATGGTTCAAAAGTTGCGGCACTATGATCCCCCAAGACCCACCCTAAAATCCCTTGACTGAAGTGATTCACGGCTGTCCACAGCCAGATCTTGTTTTTTTGCAGCCGACGAAGGTTTGCAATTCATCCAACTCACCAACTTCTGGAACCGTTTCTGGGTCGTAGGCATCAGGTAGCAGTTCTCCGACTCGTTTGACCCAAGTAATCACAGTCGTATGATGCACACCTTTAACTCGTTCGACACCGCGAAAGCCCATACCGTTAACATACATTTTCAGGCATTCTCGTTTGACATCATCGCTGTAGCCTCGGGAGGTCTCATAACAATCGATGAATTGGCGACCACAATCGACACAGATGTGATTTTGCTTACCCTTCTTCTTGCCATTTTTACGGATGTGAGTGGAGTTGCATTCTGAGCATTGCATGAAGTTTAACCTTGATTCATACCCTGATTATGCAACGCCGTTTTTTGTACATTACTGATGGATACAAAGTCTATCCTTGCCTGATTGAAGCGTGTGACCATCTGGTCAGCAAGACGGCGATGACGCGAGTTGAAGGAGAGAATTGCCGATTACGGCATTATCTGGCTCGACTCCACCGGAAAACCCTCTGTTATTCCAAGTCGGTGGAGATGTTGAAAGCATCCGTGCGATTGTTGATCTACTATCTCAAGCATAAACAAATCCCTCAGTTTACTTAAATCATTCTTTAGTGTGCAATGCCCGAGGTTTGATAGAGATTTTTGACTTGAACTTCAACGTTTAACTCAGCCAGCCGATTAAGTTTGGCTTCGCGGCTGGGCAATTTGTCAATGTCCTCTTGCTTTTGCAAATACAGCTCTCGAATGGGGTTGACCCAGCTAGCCACAAGCTCTGTAGCGGTCCCTTCGAAGGCGGCTTGAATGCCGCCGCAACAGTAATGACCACAGACAATAATGTGCTGAACCTGTAGGTGGGTAATGGCATATTCCAGTACCGACAGCAAGTTAATATCTGTCAGGCAGACCTGGTTGGCGATATTGCGGTGGACAAAAATTTCACCCGGTTCGGTTTGCGTAAACCTTGTCAGGGGGAGACGGCTATTTGAACACCCGATGTAGAGATAGGGTGGTGTTTGCCCCGTTGATAGTTCTTGGAAGTAATTTGGGTCAGCTTGGTGCTGTTGAGCAGCCCATGCTTGGTTATTTTGGATTAGCTCCTCAATACTGTGATATTTCATGACTGGTCGATACTCAAGCTTAAAGATGATGAATTGCATCTTGACTTGAAAGTCGAACTTAGGACTCTACGAACACACTATAGATTATGTCCCAAGCGGACCTATAGGAATAAGAACAGGCATGGGTAGCGATCGCATTTCAAATTCGGTTCACCTGTTTAGCAGAAGACCAGTTCTAGATTTAATTGCGAGCTTTGGGTTACTGCTGAAATTGACTCAATAGCCAGTTACCTACTTGAGACTGATCCATTTGACGACTGAGTTTTAAAGCTTCTTCCAGGACAGCGATTGTTAATCCTGGTAAAACCTGAGATTGCGTGATGCGTCTGCTGCCGCTGTTAGAAATCTCAAAGGCAATAATCTGAAGCTTCTGGACATCGACTACCCAATATTCAGGGACTTCCATATCTTCGTACAGGAGCCGTTTTTGCCCTAAATCATCGGAGAGCGAGGTATTTGCAATTTCAATCGCTAAGTCTGGAAGCGGGTTATTGTTTAAGTCAACGACGGAGCTTCCCTGAGGGGCCGAGTTGGCCTGCTCTCCAACATAGTAGGAGATATCGGGTTGACATTCCCTGACACCTACTTTGCGATAGCTACAGCTAATCAGTCCATTTAAGGGAATTCCTTTGATAGTACAAAGCAGGGTGATAGCGAAGTAAACAATCTCATTGTCGTTAGCATGGTCAGGTCCAACGGGCATCGCTTCAATCCTCATTTGTCCGTTGTAGTAGTACCCCTTAGCTTTTTCATAAGCAGGGGCTTCAATGGCCTGAATATACTCATCCCAAGTGGCAATAATCCAGGTGTCTGTTGCGATTCTGGTCTGTAATTGGCTCATGAACTCAACTCAAGGATTGATCGATTAGAGGAAAATCTAAAGCAACTCACGCACGTCGGATACTTCACCCGTCACGGCAGCAGCTACAACCATTGCCGGGCTCATCAGCAGGGTGCGGCCAGAGGCAGAGCCCTGGCGGCCCTTGAAGTTGCGGTTGGAAGAAGAAGCACTGAGCTGACGACCCTCAAGTTTGTCAGGATTCATTGCCAGACACATCGAGCATCCGGGCTCGCGCCACTCAAAGCCTGCTTCTAAAAAGATCTGGTGCAGTCCTTCTGCCTCGGCTTGTTGCTTGACTCGCTCCGAACCCGGAACGACAAAAGCTTTGATTCCCTTAGCCACCTGGCGACCCTTGGCAAATTTTGCTGCCTCTCGCAGGTCGCCAATTCGACCATTAGTACAGCTTCCGATAAAGCATACGTCCACTTTTGTCCCCTGGATTGGAGTACCAGGAGCCAAATCCATGTAGCGATAAGCTTCGACTGCAATTGGTTGCTCTGCCTCCGGCAAAGTTTCTAGGGTGGGGACCGCTTCATCCACCGCAATACCCTGACCAGGCGTAATCCCCCAGGTGACAGTGGGCGCAATTTCAGCCGTGTCTAACACCACGGCATCGTCATAAATAGCATCGGCATCGCTGCTGAGACTGGTCCACCATTCCACAGCCCGGTCCCAGTCGGCTCCCTGGGGGGCAAACTCCCTGCCCTGCAAATACGCAAAGGTGACTTGATCTGGGTTAACGTACCCGCAGCGTGCTCCGCCCTCGATCGCCATGTTGCAGATGGTCATCCGCTCTTCCATACTCATCTGCTCGAAGGTACTCCCAGCGAATTCGTAGGCATAGCCGACGCCGCCCTTAACGCCAAGGGTGCGGATGATATGCAAAATCACATCCTTGGCGTACACGCCTGGTCCCAGGGTGCCGTTAACTTCAATCTTACGGACTTTGAGTTTAGACAGAGCCAAAGTTTGAGAAGCCAGGACATCGCGGACTTGACTGGTGCCAATGCCAAAGGCGATCGCCCCAAACGCACCATGCGTCGAAGTATGGCTATCACCACAGGCAATGGTCATCCCCGGCTGGGTTAGACCCTGTTCCGGAGCAATCACATGGACTATTCCCTGGTTGCCAGAACCGACGTTATAAAAGGTAATATCGTGCTCTTGGCAACTGTGCTCTAACGCCTGCATCATTTCTTCCGCCAGGCGATCAGCAAAGGGACGGGCCTGGTTCTCCGTTGGGACGATATGATCGACCGTGGCAATGGTTCGCTGGGGAAACAAGACCTTCAACCCCCGTTCCCGCAACATGGCAAAGGCTTGTGGACTGGTCACTTCATGAATAAGGTGCAGACCAATAAACAGTTGAGTCTGACCAGAGGGTAAAACTCCCACCGTGTGCAAGTCCCAGACCTTATCAAACAATGTTCCTTTGCTCATGTCCTTCACTAGTCTATAAAGTCAGTCTTTAATTCTATCTTACAAAAATTAGTCATCACGAATGGTTGCTACTGCGGTAATCCAGGGATTTCCTGGGGCAAAAGCTAGCGATCTTGTATCAGTTTTATAAACTGTTAAAGGTGACTTCTAAATCAACTGATATGCTTGAGCAGCATTCTCTTGTTAGTTCAAACTAGAACCTAATCAATAAACATTACTTGTTCTAAACCTGGATCGAAGGCTAGAGCCGTCATTAGACCTTCTCCGCTAAAACTTGTGGTGAGTTTACTCTGAGCTATTTTGTCTATGTCTTACAGTTCTATCGTTGATGCCTTACCTGAATCACTTCGCCAGCCCAGCAAGCTAGCATTGATTGCTTCTGTCGCCTTTCATGGGGTTGCCTTTGCAGCTCTCCCCTACCTACCCTCCCTGTCCAAGCCAATTAACTCGCAACGGGTGGTCGATTTGGTCGAACTATCGCCTGCTGAGCAGAGCCGCTTACCCCAATCGGCAACTTCAACCGCACCGTCAAATGTCTCCCCTGGCTTGCCTCCCCTTGGGATTGGCTCTCTACCACCTAACCTACCCAATTACGTTCCTGGGCAGCCTGGGTCTTCTACTTTTAACTCGACCCTTCCGGATTTTGGTCGCCAACCAGATCTTAGCTCGTCAATTATTACCGTGCCGATTCCCCAGCAGAGTCTACCGGCTCAGGGATCAAGCCCAGCGCCAACAATTGCGCCCTTTCCTAATGTCAAAGACTTTGAGGTGCCAAAGACTGCAACCAACGTGCCGCCCTTTGATCCTAATAAGCTATCTCTACCTCAAGTTGAGGCCGATAACGCTCCTGTACCAGCGGGACTGCCGCCAGCTCCTTTTCCAGGTAATCCAGGCAATACTGCCTCGGCCACTGCTCCTAGCCCAGGCGGCCAACCCTCTCCAGGCAGTGCTCCCAGTCCAGGCAACCAACCTCAGGCTCCTGTCGGTCCAGTAGAAAGATGGCTAGCTCAGACCCGGCAAGTCTCTCCCGATTCAGAAATTGCTTTGCAAGAGAAGGAAGTGACGCTGCCCTACCCGCAGGAAGCTTGTAGCAGCAAAATGGCCGGTCGTGCTAAGGTCGCGGCTTTAGTAGACCCGCAGGGAAAGCTGGTCTCCCTTGACGGCACTGTGAATGGTCTCAAGCTGATAGATTCCACTGGCTACCCAACCTTGAACGTAGTAGCCCTGAATCCAAAAAACTATGCGATCGCCGCTAATGGGCAATACCAGCGTTTAGTCTTTAGCTCAGAGTTTGAGTACTCTGAGCAAGCTTGTGCTGAACAGTCCCAAGCCCCTTCAGAGCAACCTGAGGAACCTGAAGCGACTCCGTCCACAGGCTCCAGAAGCCAGTTGCTAGCAACTGCTCGCCAGGCTTACGACTCCAACATCTCACTCAGACCTGCAACCATCTCCTATACCTACCCAAGTGCAGCCTGCGAAGACGAGCTTAGCGGTTTGGCCTCAGTTATGAGTATCGTCAAGCCCGATGGCAACCTGGCTGAGTCACCGCGACTCACAAAATCTTCAGGGGAGCAAATTTTAGACAAAGTAGCTATAGAGACAGTAGCAAATCATAATTTTGCCGGAACTGGCAAGTATCAAGCCTATATCTCCGGCTTTGGATTTGAGTACACGCAAAAGGCTTGTGCTGGCAAGTCAAGCCCAGCAGCTCAGTCATCTCAGTCGCCTCAATCTGGGGCAGCTTCCGAGCCGACTGAGAAAACTACCCCTTCAGCCTCGCCTCAGCCAACTACACCTACACCCCCTTCACCCCCGGCAACTGAGGAAACGCCAGCCTCCCCACCGCCGGCAACCGAGGACACACCGCCAGCCCCTGAGTCTGAACCGACCTCTGAGCCGGCCTCTGAGCCTAGAGAGGAAACCCCTACCCCCTTACCTGAGTTGCCTGGAGAAGCCTCGCCCCCATCGCCGCAGAACTGACTTTGAAGCTGGCGCATGCTCAAACGCTAGCTAGATGCCTGATGCGGTTTCCTGTGGAGGAATCAAAGACCATGAGCTGTTCCAAATCGAGGGTCAAAGCAAGACAGTCTCCAGGCTGGAGCGCCAGATCTGGGCCTGTACAAATATTGATACTTTGACTAGGCTGATCGACTAAGACAGTGCGGGTCAGGCTTTCGCGCCCCAGGGGTTCGACAAGCTGGACTTGGGCTTGTAAGTGAGAGGGTAGCTGGACCGACTCGGTTTGAGTTTGGACCCAGATATGTTCTGGACGGATTCCCAGATCGATCGTATGTCCCTGAGCTGATTGGAGCGATCGCTGGAGATCTTGAGGACAAGGGAAAGCTTGGGAGCCGACGTTAAACCTTCCCTCAGCGTAGGTTGCAGGCAGGATATTCATCGCTGGATGACCCAGGAAGGAGGCCACCATCCGGTTGACAGGTTGAGTGTAGATGGCTTGCGGAGCACCGATTTGTTGAATTCTACCTTGATCCAGCACGA
Organism: Thermosynechococcaceae cyanobacterium; assembly: GCA_041748155.1. Classification (GTDB taxonomy): domain Bacteria; phylum Cyanobacteriota; class Cyanobacteriia; order Thermosynechococcales; family Thermosynechococcaceae; genus JBGTDT01. The sequence goes on from JBGTDT010000156.1 coordinate 6,879, forward strand.
CAATCTGATCGGCCAGCGTCATCGCTTCAGTTTGATCGTGGGTGACATAGAGGGTTGTCGTCCCGATTTGGGCGTGTAATTGCTTCAGTTCGGCGCGGGTATCGTCTCGAAGTTGGGTATCCAGGTTGGACAGCGGCTCATCAAATAGGAAAACTTGAGGCTGACGAGCGATCGCCCGCCCTAGGGCCACTCGCTGCTGCTGCCCACCCGACAACTGCCGGGGTTTACGGTTGAGTAAGTGGGTGATGTTCAATGCCTGGGCAACCCGCTCAACGCGGGCTTGAATTGTCTTAGTGTCTGCTTTGCGCATCCGTAAACCAAAAGCCAGGTTATCCGACACACTCATGTGCGGGTAGAGCGCGTAGTTCTGAAACACCATTGCTACGTCCCGCTGCCGCGCTGCCACCTGGTTGACCAACCTATCGCCGATATAGAGGTTGCCGGAGGTTGCCGATTCTAGCCCCGCGATCATCCGCAGCAAGGTTGACTTGCCACAGCCGGAAGGTCCCACAATCGCCCAAAATTCACCGTCTGGCACTTCAAAGGTGACATCTTCAACCGCAGTGACTGCGTCAAACCTGCGAGTAATTTCTTCTAAACGAACTATAGCCATTTGCTTTGTCTATGCCGTTACCACCTTGATCTTCGATCGCATTCTGCAACAAAGCGACGTTAGTGAAGCTCCTGCTAAGCAGGCTCGCCTCATCTTCATTAGCACCGGATTCTAAAGCAATGCTAGCAACCTCTAACAGGTGAGCCACGTAAGGAATATCTGTCCCCTTATATCTTTAGCTTGCCATGAAGAAGGACAAAAATTAGGGCCTGGGTGAAGCGTGTCGATAGCATTATCTTCTTATCGAAGTCCCAGCCAAGCCAAGAAACCTTGCTGTGTTAACAGTTCAATCACAAGTAGGGCCGCGAAGCCGATCATGGCAAAGCGGCCATTGATCAGTTCTGCATAAGGAGTCCAGCCGAATACGGGCTGAAGCTGGAGGTATGGTTGTTTTTTACCTTCGGCAGGGGGAGACGGTTCAGCATTCATGGGATTGGACTCCAGCTTTTGCACAGATTCAATCAGCGATCGCACCGCTTGAGCACCACTAGAAGGCTCAAATTTTCCCGGAAATTTACCCTGGCTGAGCATGCGTATACCCAGGGGACCTAAACTTAAAAGTCCCTTCAGATCGCGGAAACTGTTGCCCACAACCCGGAGGCCAAATTGGCGCTCATCGATCCAACCTCCCTGTTTAACCAAGTCAATTAAAACCTTGCGGTGGCGAATAGATCGACTGCTTTGTTCATCTTTACGGGCCAGAATTTTGGTTTTAATCTGGTTGATTTGATCTAAAGGAGCAACATCCATCGGACAGACGCTATTGCAGTTAAAGCAGCGGGTACATCCCCAAACTCCTTGCAGGTCTTGATTGTACTTCTCTAAGCGCGTTTCGCTGGTATCATCGCGAGAATCAACCAGGGTGCGATGGGCCTTAGCCAAAGCGTGGGGACCGACAAATTCTGAATTGACCTCACGGGCATTGCACTCGGAATAGCAGGCACCACATAAAATACAATTTCCGGTTTGATCAAGTTTGGCTCGTTCCGCTGGTGTTTGGAGAAACTCTCGCTCCGGAATTGCTCTTGCTGCCGTGCTGACGTAGGGTTCAACCGCCTTTAAGTTACTCCAGAAGCTGCTCATATCGACCACGAGGTCTTTAACCACCGGCATGTTGCCCATAGGGGCGATCGTAATCTCTGGAGTCTGATCAAGGGGTTTTACATCCACAGCTAGACTCTCAGCCGTTGTCGTTAGATGCTGAAGTCGCTCTAGTTCGGGACCTACACTTTCCTTGCAAGCCAACACTGAGCGACCATTAACTCGCATTGAACAACTCCCGCAAATTGTATTGCGGCAATTTTTTCGAAAAGCCAAGCTCCCATCCTGTTCCCACTTGATCTGATTAAGGCAGTCCAAAATGGTACTACCCGGATTGATGTCCAACGGATAGACCTGAACCCAAGGAGCGGCGGCTAACTTTTGGCGGACTATCTTAAAAAGAACTTGCATCTTTTATCAGTACGAATCAGTACGGCTAGGGGACGACTAGAGGTCAATTCTTGTCCTAGGTCAGGACTGAGCAAGTTAGCAGAGACAACTTTCCTCCAACGCTGGTACCTTTAAATGCATGCCAGCAAAGGACAGTCAATACTAATAAACTCTATCACGGGAAAATTAGATTAGTAGTCTTTAATGTTTCCATGATAGTCTATTATTTTTTCGTATTTTAGTAAGATGTCCGACTGTGCTTTAGAAGTTCAATGTTTGCCTGCAAATATTTAAACCTGTACTAGCAAGACTGCAAAATTGAACTTACTTCCTTACTCCTTAATTTATTTGACCCACTTTTCTTCCACAAATAGGGATTTTAAGGATATATTTTTATTAGAATAAATGCCGATGCGAGCAAAAGCTGAGTCGATGCTCTAGTCGTTTTGAGGAATATTTTTGTAACAGTGATGACCGAAACTGCAACAACTCCACTAACTGGAAAGGCACTACTTCAAAAAGTTAAAGAACTTTCCCACTTACCGCGACGAGAAACTGCCAAACGCTGTGGATATTACACTAACACCAAAAATAGCCAAAGCCGAGTTAATTTAACCGCTTTTTACGATGCAATTCTGGCAGCTAGAGGCATTCCCCTTGGTCCAGAAAGCTCGAAAGACGGTCGAGGTCGAGAACCAACCTATCGGGTTAGTGTGCATAAGAACGGCCAGATTGTGATTGGCTCGACCTATACTCAGGCGATGGGATTAAAGTCAGGGGACGAGTTTGAAATCAAACTTGGTTACAAACACATTCATTTAATTCAGCTCGATCCAGATGAAGCTCAAGCCACTCAGTACAGTGAAGAGTAGTTTTGCTGAGGTTGGAAAAGACTGTAGTTAAAGAATGTTTGGGGTTTATGACCACTAAGTTGCCAGTACTAGCAGGTCTACGAACGGTCATAAACTTCCTGGCGTTTAGAAAACTTGAACCAGGGCTGTAAATTTTTGCAGCCCATTTTTATCGTTGTAGAAAACTAGAAGGAAGATGCTGCTGATTTAGCATCAATAACGGTGGGGATGAACCACTGTCATGATCGTGACTGGATTCAGTGGTGTTAGGCGGGTTAATGTTGCTAGGGGAACTGACCGGGAGATCTGAACTTGTAGTAAGTGGTAGTTCCAATTTTGGAGCTTAGCCCAGTTGAGAGCAAGATTTAAGTGCTCCAATGTAGCCAGAGCAATAACAACAGTTCCACCTAAGGTCAAACGTATCTGGCAGACATTTAAAATATCAGTCAGGTTGCCGCCACTGCCGCCAATGAATACTCGGTCTGGGTCGGGTAAGCTCTGGAGAACCTGCGGAGCAGTACCATGAACCACACTCACATTATTAACTGCGAAACGCTGGCAGTTCTGCTGAATTAGACGGGTTCCCAGGGCCGTTTTTTCTACTGCATAAACGTGAACTTGGGGAACTAAGCGGGCCATCTCGATCGCGACAGAGCCAGTTCCTGCTCCTAGATCCCAGATAACTTGACCGGGTTGCAGGGCTAACTCAGCCAGGGCTAAAACCCGTACTTCTCGTTTGGTCATCAGTCCAGGTCGATCCACAAAGCTTAGAAAGGTTTGATCAGGTAAACCCAGGCAAGATAAAGTTTTCAGGTTCAACGGCTCAGTGTCAATACACGGGGTCCGCAGCAGCACTACCACGTTTAGGGGAGCAAAGCTCCGTTCGGAGACAGTTTCTGGAGGCAAAGCTTGAACTTGCTCCTCAGAGCCACCCAGATTTTCGCACACCCAAAACTGGTAGTGAGTCGGCAGGTCTAGAGCCAGGAATAGCCGGGCGATCGCACTGGGAGTGTTGATCGGATCGCTGAGCACGGCAATTTTCTCAATTCCCTGTTGCAGGGCTTGCACCAGTTGATCGAGGGATCGCCCGTGGGCACTGATCACGCAGGCATCCTGCCAGGGAACCTTAATTCGGCTGAAGGCAAGCTGAATTGCACTCAAGTGAGGATGAAACGTCAATTGTGCCGGGGGTAACTCCATCAGTAGAAGTCGTCCCAGGCCAAAAAACAGCGGATCTCCAGATGCCAGAACGACAATACAATCCTGCTGATGCAGGGACAACTGCTGCTGGATCTGTGCCAGAGCTGTGGTCAAGTCCCCTAAGATGATCCGCTGAGCTGGATGGTTGCGAAAGTAACTTAGGTGGCGATCGCTGCCCACCAGCAGGGTGGCCTGATCTACAATCTGCTGCACTGGCTGGCTTAATCCTGCTGCTCCCTCTAAGCCAATCCCAACCACGTGGATGGGACTCATGGGGCTAGCTCCTCACAGGCCAGAACTAACAGGGCATTGAGAATAGCCGCTGCAACGGCTGACCCGCCTTTGCGTCCTTCAGTGCGAATTTGGGGAACTGCTAGTTGGGCCAGCGCCGCTTTCGCCTCCACAACTGAGACAAATCCCACAGGTACACCAATTACCAGTGCCGGTTGTAGAGAAGTGAACTTGATCAATTCGCACAGGGCTAGCAAAGCGGTAGGAGCGTTGCCAATCACGTAAATTCCGGTGGGGAATTGCTTCAGGCACTGGAGTAGCCCAGTCTCTGTGCGAGTTTTACCGGGCAGAGCTGTTGAAGCTTGCTCCAGGGCACAAATTAGCGGGTTGTTAAAGGTCTGCTGCACTAAGGAAACGACTCCCTGCTTGACCATCGTCACATCTGTAATGATTGGGACTCCTTGGCGCAGAGCCGTGATCGCCGCCTCAATGACGTGGGGACTGAACCGGATCAGGTGCTGGAATTCAAAATCAGCGGTGCTATGAATGATCCGTCGCAGGATCTCGTACTCCTGCGGGCTAAACGGGTGGATACCCATTTCCCGGTCAATAATAGTAAAACTTTGGGCCAAAATGGGATGGGCAGGTAAGGTCATGGGCTGTCGGATAGAGGCCAACTCTAAATCTTTACCAGGGACAAAAAATCAATGACTTTAAACCATACAAAATTACTGGTCAGTAATAATAGAGAGATAAGCGGGGGTCAGCTTGAACATGCCTGTTTATCTTTACTGGGGGGAAGATGAGTATCATCTAACACGAGCCGTGCAAGCCTTGCGCGATCGCGTCCTTGATCCTAGCTGGGCCAGCTTCAACTACGACAAAACCACCTCTGAACAGCCTGAAGTTATTATTGATGCCTTGAACCAAGCCATGACCCCCAGCTTTGGCACGGGCGATCGGCTGATCTGGCTGGCTGACACAACCCTGCCGCAACGCTGCTCCGAAGCCTTGTTGCTTGAGCTAGAGCGAACCTTGCCATCTCTGCCTAACACTACTCACTTACTCCTGACAACTCAGACTAAGCCAGATGGTCGGAGCAAAGTCACCAAGTTGCTCCAGCAGTTCGCCGAGGTTCGGGAGTTTTCTCCGATTGCACCCTGGAAAACTGAACCGCTTGAGCAGGCCGTTAAGCAAGCAGCCCAACAGGTTGGCGTTCCCTTAACCGATGAGGCAGTTGAGTTGCTGGCTGAGTCCGTGGGTAATGATACTCGGCGACTCTACAACGAATTAGAAAAACTGCGCCTGTTTGCCACAGGCACCCCAGACCAGGGACGCCAAAGTTTAGATGCAAAGACCGTTGCCACTTTAGTGGCAGTCACAACTCAAAGTAGTTTGCAGCTTGCTGATGCTATTCGTCGGGGAGATTCATCCCGATCTTTAGCCCTGATTGCTGACTTAATCAGCCAAAACGAGCCTGCTTTACGCATCGTTGCCACGTTGGTCAAGCAATTTCGAACTTGGTTGTGGGTCAAACTGATGGTAGAGGCAGGCGAACGGGATGAAAGAGTCATTGCCCAGGCAGCTCAGGTGAGCAATCCCAGGCGTATTTACTTTCTACAGCGGGAAGTACAGTTCCTGTCGGCTGCTCAGCTTCAGCAGGCTCTGCCCCTTTTGCTAGCCCTAGAAGTCAATCTTAAACGCGGTGCTGATGAACTTTCAGCCCTACAATCTAGAGCTTTGGAACTATGTCAGCTTTACCGTTGATTTATAGCGGCTGGGTGCCTGAATCAAGTCCACCCCTACCAAGGAATGTTTTTTCAGGTGGAACTTCTCCATCCTTAGATACTTCAAAGCAAGTGAGTCTTATGCTGTTCTAGCCTGTTTGGATCTTCAATGTTAAACTCTACGCTGTCCTCCTGGAACCCCCTGAGTCAGTTAGTACCTCGTTCTGCACTAATTGCTACCCTGTCGGTAATTGGTTTAGTGTCTGGTTGGGTACCTAGCTTGTCCAGGGATCTCTCAACTTTCGTTTTTGATACGGCGACCTATGCTCAGTCCACGGCGCAAGTTACAAACTATGCCAAGGCTGTTTTGAATATTGAACCTGTCCGCAAAGCTCACTTTGAACAAGTAAAGCGACAGATGGGCGGTACTGTTCCCGGTAATATTTGCCGTCAAAGCAGTTCTCCCAGTTCTGTTAAGGCCATTTGTAATGAGTTTTACAGGCGTTCTGCCGAAATTATTAAAAATAGCGGTCTGTCAATCGGGGAATTCAATCAAATTACTCGTCAGGTTCAGACAGACCAGGAGGTTAAAGCACGGGTTCAACAGGAACTGGTGCGACAGCAGCAGTAACTTGCGTTTTGATCGGGTCCAGGCTGGCCCAGTAGTCGGTAGCGTGACCCTCTGGGTTAGCCAGATAGCCCCAGATCAGCCCAGATCAGCTAACAGGAAGTCCTGAGCGTCCTAACTGACCCAAGCCGCGATCGCGGGAGGTCATTCTGACTGCCCGGCAAAATACATAATAATCAGGAGCCGAGGTGAACCTAACCCTGAGTTGAGGCAATGTATTTGTGGATCAAACATCAATTAATTCCTTACTTTTGGACCTTAAGAGTCCTGATCAGACTGTCCGTAACGGTGCAACTCAAGAACTCTGGTGCATTTGGTTCCAGCAGAAGGGAGTCTATGGGTTAGAGCAAATTGGCCGCAGTCAGGTTTTGTTAGAGGCTGGAGAGACGGCTCAAGCGGAGACAGTGCTGACAGAACTGATCAAGGATCAGCCTGACTTTGCCGAAGCCTGGAATCGCCGAGCTGTTCTCTTCTACAGGCAAGGGGAGTATCAAAAGTCTCTGGCGGACTGCCAGGACGTTATCAGGCTTAACCCAGTTCACTTTGGGGCCTTACATGGTCTTGGTTTGTGCTACGTCGCCCTTGAGGAGTACGGTAAAGCAATTCAAGCTTTCCGGCGAGCCCTAGACATTCAACCCTATGCCTTGATTAATCAGAAGTTAATCCTAGAATGTACCGCTCTGTTAAGCTAAGTGGCTGGATGTAATTAAACTGAAGATGATTTTTGGAGTGAAGGGGTGAAACCCCTTTCTGGGGGCGAAGCCCCCAAACCCCATTCTTACAACTCTTTATGTCAAGTGATAACTTCCACCTTTCCATTGAGACTCATTAAAAGCAGTTCAACATCAAGGTCAGGATACTTGGCTTTGAGTTGCTTACGAAGCTCTTGTAGTTTCGATGCATGCGCCACTGTCTCTAAGGTGGGATCTTTGGCAAAGTCCTGCTCCAAAACTACTTTGTAAGCTCCACAGTCTCTGTGATCCACGACGATAACCTTGTGAATCTTGTGAAGCTGAATAGCAACATCTAGGTGTTCCCAAAATGTCTTATTCCAGGTAGGATAGTTATCCTCCGCAAGTACGCCGAGCGAAGCACCTGCAAGAATAATGTGATCGTATTTGTCTCTCAAACCTCGTTGAGTCATGTACCTTTCAGTTTCGTCCAGGAGACGAAATCCATACAGCTCAGGAGTAAGGCTTCAGTTTCCCCTGCGGCATGGACAAATGTTTTAGGGAATATGACTGAGAGCAAACTTGCACCTGCACCGAGTAAGGCAAGTTGCACAAACTTACGGCGGCTACCTTGACTGTGTTTCATAATCTACTCCTTCTCTTGATCTACAGCAAGCAAATACTGGCGATCAACGTAAAGCTGGCTCAACATTTACTGTTAAGGTTCTTGAAGAGCCACCTTTTCCTAAAGTCTCACTAGGGCACTACTTAGAGCGGTTTGCACTTCGATTCACTACATTCTGACCTCTCCCCTAACCCCTCTCCTTGCAGGAGAGGGGAACCTTTCTCCCCCTTCCCTGCTAGGGAAGGGGGCTGGGGGGTTAGGTTCCGGAGCTGTATTGCATCCAACTGAGAACTGCTATAGTTGAGCGCTACAGCCCAGCGCACTGGCCATCCTTGGAGCCATTGCCATCAGCGCCCGCGACGTTGCCGCCGCCGGTGGGCGGTGGGGAATTGTCGCTGCAGCTGAGGTTGTCGCCGACCGTATTACTCGAGATAGTCGTCCCGCCCAGGTTCTTGGACACCTCCAGGTTGTCATTAACCCGGTTCGAGGAAACCGTCACCTGCCCCTGGGTCTCGGAGACTTCTAGGTTCTCGCCGACCCGGTTACTCTTGACTGTGAGCGTACCCGTGGTCTTCGTGATCTCTGCGCTCGAGCCCTCGAGGCTGTTGCCACTAAAGGTCACACGGTCACTCGTCTCGGTGATTTGGACCCCTTCTCCAAGAGAGTTGCTCGAGATATTCACCCTACCCGTATTCTTCTGGAGTTGCACCTGCCCCTCAAACGTAGAGCCAGTGATAGTCACCGCGCCGCCATCCTTGGCCTGTAGGCCGTCAACGACCGAGCCGTTAGTGATCAAGATCTGGCGGAAGCCAGTGGCTTGGATTTCGGCAGTCTCGACTTTGATCCTGCTCGCCCTCAGGGTGGCGCTGGACCCAACCTCAATAGTGCCAAGCACGGTCGTGCCGTCGAGAGTGCAGGTTGCACCGGGGGGCACGACAAGCTTACCCGGTACTGTGCCGGAACCTATGGTGCCAGTACATGTGGTGTCGGGAGCCGCTAGGGCTTGTGGGACAAATGGGACTGCAACGCTTAACACAAAAACTGGAATTAGAGCTTGTAAACGTTTCATCTATGTCTTCCTAATAAGGGTTACAGACCAGCAAGCGAAATCAACCTATGCTTCCGCTCGTGTCTCACGCGGAACCGTAGGTAGCGTTAAAGAGGAAGTCACCGTCGGCCAAGCCATTGCGATGACAGCTCTCACCTGTCATTACTTTAACTGTGACAAGTAAAATCTGTCAATGACAAGTGGGCTCTGTCAATACCCCAAGCGAACTTTAACGAAGCTTGATAAACTGGGCTTCTGCCTAAAGATTCAGGGAAGAAAGAAGACTTGAAAGGTTTGCCCTTGAGATAAGGATCGTCTTTCAGTAAGATGCAACCTATTCTCCAGAGTAGTTATGATTGTTAGTTATTGAGAAACAACAACTACCTATACCTAATGGCAGTTTTAGTGATTGTTGATGACAAACTAGCCAGAAAGCACTTGGCCAAACTACTCAAGGAGCTAAGAGGCAACTCCACTCAACGGCAATTTGCCAAACAGCTAGGAACGTCATACACAGCGCTTCAGGACTGGGAAAAGCAAATTTGCCTCCCTAACGACAAAAACCTCAAGCGCATTGCCCAGCTAAAAGGATGGACACAAGAGGAACTAGTACTTTACATTTCTCGTCCTGACGCTCAATTGGGAAGCGTCGGTGATGATTCGCTTGAGAAGATAGCTGCCCACGTCCAGAATTTATCTCTAGCGCAGATCCGAAAGCTGAGCGATTATCTCAAAGCTCAACTAGGCGAACTCCCAGATGCTCAGGAGACGAGTATGGAGCGCCAGCTCGGCAACAAACAGAAACATACCTTGCACCTGCTGCTTAGAGCTTCACTTAAAGGGCAAGATCCGTTTGAGGCAATGGAGCAATCAGGGATAGAGCCTGGATTATTTACAGATGTTTTCTTAAGAGACAATGAAAATCGGGTGGTTTTGTTCGAGGATCTGGAAAAATTTAGTCGTTTGTGCTGTCGGGTAATCAGGTGGAGAGCAGCCCAACTGCCCGAGATTGACCGCAGTCAGACCTACACAGGCAAGACAGAATTACTGTTTAACGATTTGTCTGGGTGCGATAGGAGGGCAATGTGTGATAGGAGGGCAACTGGTAGCTGACTTGCGGAAGCCCCGCTCCATAGCGATAGCTTGGAGTTGGAATGGATAGCGGCAAAATCCTAGAGCATCGAGCCCAAGGCTACTTCACCCAACTTGACCTGGGCTTGTTCAACCACCGCTTGGGACTTGAGCGTGTGCCGTTTCTGTTTGCCAAGGCAATAAGCGGGAAGAATAATTCTCCCCGCTTTTGCCGCACTGTAGAACTGCCGCTGGTTTTTTAGCGCTCAATAGGCGTTTCGGTCACATCCACAACGATAACTTCAATCTGATGCTCAGACGCTTGCAGCCTTTTCTTGCCTAGCAGTGCAACGAGGCCCAGACTGCAGCAGAATATTCTTGACTTTCTTGACAATCCGACAGGCAGTGGACTCAAGGATGTCCCAAGATTGTCCCGTGTGGAAGTATACACTTCTTGCATAAAAGACAAGAACGAGAAGTACTACAGAGACATCATCAAAATCGACTTTTGCAAGAGCCTTATTTTTCGTAGGAAATCTCTCATCTATTTTTCATCAAACCTTCACACGCACTTCATATACCTACTTATGAGGGAGTTAGACACAGAATCATTCTGCAACTACGCCCTCCTGGCTGAGCTATTTTCTATCTTTGGCTGCAACTATTGAAACGCTTGATATCATGAGGAAGATCACGGAGTGCCATCTTAGCAACAAACAGAAACATAACTTGCACCTGCTGATTAAAGCTTCACTTGAAGGGCAAGACCCAGTTGAGGTAATGGAGCAGTCAGGGATAAAGCCTGGATTGTTCACAGACATTTTTTTAAGAGACGATGAAAATCGGGTGGTTATGTCCAAGGATCTGGAAAAATTTAGTCGTTTGTGCTGTCGAGTAATCAGGTGGAGAGCAGCCCAACTACCCGAGATTGACCGCAGTCAGACCTACACAGGCAAGATAGAATTACTGTTTAACGACTTGTCTGGGTGTGATGGGTTAATTTGTTAGCTCTGAGACGAAAAATTGCCCATCCAGACCAATAAGGCTCGATTTGAGCATCAACCTCGCATTCAACCAAATGCCCATCGGCATTATGGAGCAAAATGGATTGGTGGGATTTGCCTGTTTGCTGTAACTCCCGGTAAATTCGCTCATAGTTTTCGAGATTGACAGCAAAGTCAAGCATTTTGAAGCCAACAGCATTAACGCCAAAGAGGTGAAATGCTGGCAAATTAATTGATAAGATGTAGCCCGCTTTAAAATCCATGATCAAAGCAGGACACTTTTCCCTATCCAAGGAAGCACGGAGGCAGAAAAAAAATGCAGCTAGATATGCTGCTTCCTCTGTTGAGTAAGCTTGCTGGCTACAGCATTGATTATTAGTTTCTTCTTGCCAAAATACCGAAAATTTGTAAAAAGTAAGTCCTGCTTCAAGAATTGAGAATAATTTTATTATCCATTGGTCAAGATAAGTTGTTTTCGTAGCACAACAGAGAATATACATATTTTTAGGCGACTTAGCCGCATAGTCGCCTTGTAGTTGTAGTAGAACTAAGTAGCTGCACCGTCAACCTATTAGGCTGCCATTAATTAATAGATAAATCAAGGTTAAAAACTCTTGAAGAATACATTAACGATTCGTGAAAATATTATTAAGCAATGCTACAAAGAAAGACTAGTCTTATATTAAACTGTGACCTGGCTTCTGGAGCTTAAGATTGTGCGAATCATATAACAATCGCTGAAGGAGTGCTCATCAATCCTCAAGCAGTGTTTTGCTAGAACATGAATAGCCCCGCTAGAGGACAGGTGAACGAAAGGAACATCCATTCTTCCCTAGATAACGTGAGTTCGGGATAAGAAAAGGAGAGGCCCAGTAAGCTGAAAATTGCTAAATGATTCAGTCTACCTACTTAGAGCATCCAAGTGGAATAAAAAAGGGTCAGACTTGGGACGAAGGCATGGCCGAGGAGATAGGTCCACCCAAATACTGGTTAAGGGTGTTGTCTAACTTATCCGCGATCGCGCTCACCCAAGCTTCATCTTGCCGCGTATAGCTCCGGGGGGCATTGGCCCCTAGAACCATCACACCCTGTTCTCCTAGCGGCTGGCAGATCACCCCCTGGGTATTCTCCGGTAGGTAGTCAAACTCTATTTTGCCGGGGTAGATACTCAGGGAGACCAGGTAAACTGCTTTTTGCTTTGCTAACACTTGCTTGACAATTGGCCCCGGCTTCAGGGCTGAATTTGGACCAAGCACGCCCCGCCGCAGTAGCGTGTGCCCGTCGAACCAAACAACCAGCGATCGCGTGACTGTATTGCTGAGCAAGGTATGGGAGGCCCAAGCCAGTTCTGTCCTGACGGCTTCTGGAAGTCCCGGTGCAAACTCGAAACCTGCTGTGCCGATTAGATCAACGGCGTCCGGCGATCGCGGCTGAATCCGTTGCCACAGCAAGCCCGTCAAGACCAAGAGGGCGCTGAGGATCACCCCCAGAGCATCGGAACGAGCCTGAGAACTAGTGAGTTCCGGTGTGAGTAAGCGGTTACTCAGGAGCAAGATACCCGCGAGTACCCCGACAGCAATAGGTAGACGGCGTAAAACACGGTTGAGATCAGACTTAGCCATGTCTTGTCAGAAATTAAAGATGCTTTAAACATTGTCACACTATCCTCGAACTCCCTTGGCTCTGGGATGTGTAGTCAGCAAGGTATCAAAGAACACACAGCACTGATAAGCAATTATCTCTCCTCTAGCTGAGCCGTCATTGATCTCTGCCTCTCTGTCGATTGATTTATTTGCAGTCGCCCCCTGGATTACTCAGGAGTGCTTGAATCACCTCTGCGCCTGAACGAAGTAGAGTTTTTACTTGCTTTGTCGAGGCGTTTCCACAGCGTAGCCAAACTACTTTAGGGGGTGAGCCATACAGACGGCTTCTCTCCGCAAAGTCTGCATCTTGAGTCACAATACAAAAATCTTGTACCCTGGCAAATTCCCAGATTTCACTATCGCTAGTTTCTACTAGTTCATGAAACTGAACGTGGCTAGAGTCAGGAAAAATTTCAGCCAGCCGACCCACTAACTTTCGACTTAAGTTTTGGTCGAACAGTAGCTTCAAACAGTACCTATCGAAGCAACTACATAGTGTTCGCGGTCAGCAGCGAATTCTAGGCAAGCTCTAATGTCTTTTTCAGTCAACTCAGGGAAATCCGCTAAAATTTCTGCATGAGACATACCAGCCGCTAGCCAACCTAGCACATCGTATACAGTAATACGCATCCGTCGGATACAAGGCTTACCGCCTCGCTTACCTGGCTCGATCGTTATAATATCTCGATAGCTCATTGAGGCTGGATCGCACACCGTCTTCTCAAGTGTAGTTCAGCCTGAAACCGCTAACGGTTAAGCTCAACCGCACTTGATAAACTCACAACGAAGCAGTCACCTCTTGGGAGCAACGGTTGCAGTGCTCTGTTGACCCCAGGCTGACTGTGTTCTAGCACTTCTAATTGGGACTCGAACTAGAGCACTGTATTCAGTTAGATTGTGGTATCTGGCAACAATCCTAGACAGGTTTAGTCTAAAGTGCACAGGCAGAAAGTGATACGCTGATCCCAATTCCCACAGACGTTGAGGCGCGTGAATATCATTCCCCTGCTTGATTTAAAACGCCAGTACCAAACGATTGGTGAAGAAGTAAATGCGGCAGTTCTAGCAGTCCTTGCCTCGGGTCGGTACATTGGGGGACCCATCGTCGAGGCGTTTGAGCAACAGTTTGCCGATTACATCACGGCCTCTGAGTGTGTGGCTTGTCACTCCGGCACCGATGCACTTTACCTGGCCCTGCGAGCCCTGAACATCGGTCCTGGTGATCAGGTGATTACCACCCCCTTTACCTTCATTGCTACGGCTGAAGCGATTAGCCTGGTTGGGGCAACGCCTGTATTTATTGACATTTCTGCCCAGACCTTCAATCTGGACCTGGATCAACTGGAAGCTGCCATTACAGGTCAAACACGGGCAATTATCCCGGTGCATCTGTTTGGGCAACCCGTGGATATGACTCGTTTAATGGCGATCGCCAAAACTCACAATCTGGCAGTGATTGAAGATTGTGCCCAGGCTGTCGGTGCAGAATGGGCCGGGCAAAAAGTGGGCAGTATTGGAGACATTGGCTGTTTTAGTTTCTACCCGACTAAAAATCTCGGCGGCTGCGGCGACGGCGGTGCAGTCACAATCCACAATCCACAGTTGGCATCTCAGATCCGGATGTTGCGAGATCACGGGCGGCGGAACTCTGATTGTCATGAAGTGGTTGGCGTGAATAGTCGCCTGGATACTTTACAAGCGGCGATTCTTCAAGTCAAACTCCGGTACTTAAACCGGTGGAACATTCAGCGCCATGTTATTGCCGATCGCTATAACCAGTTGCTCAGCCGGGTGAAGGAAATTAGTTTACCCCAAGCCTTGCCAGGAGGCCAGAGCGTCTGGAACCAGTACACTATTCGCATCTTGCCCCCCTCTAGATCTTCCCTGAAGCAGGGCGATCGCGACCAGATCCGCAGGCAGTTGCAACAACAGGGAATTAGTTCAGCGGTTTACTATCCCCTGCCCCTGCACCGGCAATTGGTTTACCAGCCTTTGGGCTATCAAGCCGATCACCTGCCTGTAGCGGAGCGCTTGGCTCAAGAAGTTTTATCGCTCCCAATCTTTCCGGAACTTTCCCCTGAGGAACAGGATCAAGTCGTGCATGGTCTCAAAGATTGCCTAGTACAACCTGTTAAGTCCTAATATTGCAGGGGATCAAATGTGGCATTTTACAGTTTTGATTGTGTTGCTGCGGGATCGCGAAAGGTTTTTGAGAGAAATTCGTCAAGGCGTAAAAATTAAAAACAAGATTGCAGCTCTACTTATTTCTAGCGCCATATTCTTAGCAATTTATGGCGCAATCATTGGTGCATATCAGAGCTGGTTGCAAGTTTTAGCTTCAGCAGTCAAGCTGCCAGCCCTCTACTTAATTACCCTTGTGATTTGCTTCCCCACGCTATACTTTTTCAATGTTCTATTTGGTTCAGTTCAAAGCTTGGAGCAGCAGTTTGCTTTATTACTCACGGCGGTATCAATTACAAGTGTTTTACTGTTTAGCTTTGCACCTGTAACTATATTTTTTCTAGCTACTATCAATAGCTATCAGTGGTTTCTGCTGTTAAACGTAACCATCTTTGCTATCACAGGATTCATTGGTATTTACTTTTTATATCAAGCAATGAAACCAGTCTTAATTCCGACAATTAATGTAACAGATGGTGAAAGAGATGCAGATGCTGCTGCTGATGAAGTAAATTCAGTTACCGACCCTGACTCTGACAGTAAAAAAGTTCGGACAAAAATTCTACAGTTTTGGTTAGGCTTATATGCTTTTGTCGGCAGTCAGTTAGGATGGACGCTCAGACCTTTTTTTGGAGCACCGGGGCAACCGTTTGAGCTATTCCGAGAGCGAGAAGGCAACTTTTACCTGGCCGTTGTCAAGGCGATTGGTCACATCCTTTTCTAGTAAAGCGACAGGCATGCAACCTGATTTAAACCGCTTAAAAATTGGTGAAGAGGAACTAGAGCGGTTGAGTGGCCTAGAAATTAATGATGTGTTTATGGACGATGTTTGCAGGCCTTCTATTGTACACAGTTCAAAAAAGCTATTTTCCTTTTTCTTGACTCAATTTTTCTGGTTTGGTTTAGTTTGTATTTTTGTTCTACCCACTGGCTTTATCATTGCTCAAAATTTTATCAACTTATCTAAAAATATTTTCACAATCCTGAAAATTACCCTAGTAATCTCTGTAATAATTGTTCTTGCCTGGAATTTTTATACCTGGGTGAAAGGTAAGCAGATAACATCCCTGGCAAATCTCCTTGACGAGGTTGATAAATACAACGAAACTGTTGAGGCTGTTGATGTCCTCAATCGCTTAACAGCAGTTGGCAGCACTGATGTAAATCTAGTTGAGCGCGAGAAAGTTATTGAAGTCTTAAGCGTTACTAGAGATAGTCTAGTCAGTGCTTTAATGGTTGAGCGCATTCTCAGGCAGCACAAAGGTTTAATTAGTCGGCGTCACCAGTTGTTGACTCATATCGAGAATAACTTGTCAACTTTAACCGGCTTGGAAGTGAATCGGCAAGCCAGCGAGTACGGGCAGCTTGTCAACGATGCCTTATCAATTGGGATCAGCGTGCAGCAAGAAATGCAAAATCTTCAGAGCTAGGCTCAAACAGGCTAGCAGCTTAGTTGTCAGTTAAGGCAGTTGTGATATCGTTACCCAGATTCCTGGGTCTGCCGCCCTCGCAAGCTCAGGATCTTAAGCCCATTTGGACTCGCCAGAGGCTGGCGTACATGCCGTTTTGCAGCAGCAGTTGTTCGTGTCGTCCCTGCTCGGTCAAGCGACCGTGTTCCATCACGTAAATGTGATCGGCGTTGCGAATTGTTGAAAGACGATGGGCGATCGCAATCGTTGTCCGATTAGCAGTAATGTACTCCAGCGATCTCTGGATCGCCGCTTCGGTCTCATTATCTACCGCTGAGGTGGCCTCATCCAGAATCAGGATGGGGGGATCTTTCAAGATGGCGCGGGCGATCGCCAAGCGCTGTCGCTGCCCCCCAGACAACTTCTGTCCCCGCTCCCCCACAATTGTGTCGTAGCCTTGCGGGAGTTGGCGAATAAAGTCGTCAGCTTCGGCCAGCTTAGCGGCCTGAATCATCTGGGCGGTACTGGCAGTAAAACTTCCGTAGCTAATGTTCTCGGCTACCGTACCGTGGAACAGGAAAACATCCTGACTAACCAGCCCAATGCAGCCGCGTAAATCCCTTAGTTTTAGCTGCCGCAAATCAATCCCATCCAGGGTAATGCTGCCTGCTTGGACTTCGTACAACCGCAGTAACAGTTTCACCAGAGTACTTTTGCCGGAGCCTGTAGGACCGACAATGGCGATCGTTTTCCCAGCCGGAATATGCAGGCAAAGCTGTTGCATGATTGGGGGGTGCCCCTGGTAGCCAAAGGTGACGTCGGTAAAAACCAACTCCCCCCGGACTGAGCCAACTGGCAAGGCAATCTCTCCCGGATGAATTGCGATCGCTGTGTCGAGCAAGTTCATGACACGGGCTGTAGAAGCCATAGCCCGCTGGTACTGGTCCAAGGTTTCCCCCAGCCGGGTTAAGGGCCAGAGTAAACGTTGGGTCAAAAATACCAGCACGCTGTAGGTCCCAACTGAGAGGGTTCCGGCTACAGCTTCTAAGCCGCCGTAGAGTAGCGTCGCTGTAAAGCCCAGCAAAATCACGATCCGGATCAGGGGCACAAAGGCCGCACTCAAGGCGATCGCCCGGCGGTTGCTCTGCCGGTAGGCTTCACTTTCGCGCTGGACCTGGGCTTGCTCATGGGCTTCGGCAGTGAAGCTCTTGATCGTGGTGATCCCACTTAGGTTATTTGATAGTCGCCCGTTGAGCAGACTGACCTTTTCCCGCACATCTACATAGCGAGGCGCCAGCCGCCGCTGAAAGACGATTGATCCCCAGAGGATAAAGGGCATCGGCAACATCGCCATCCAGGCCACGCTGGGAGCCAGGACAAAGAAGGCTCCGCCAATAATCACCACAGTTGTGCTGACCTGAATCAGCTCGTTGGCTCCAATATCTAAAAAGCGTTCCAACTGGTTGATGTCGTCGTTGAGGATAGACATCAAGCCGCCGGTACTTTGCGCTTCAAAGAAGGCCAGTTCTAGATTCTGTAAATGGCCGTAGGCATCAAGCCGTAGATCGTGCTCAATCGTCTGGGCCAGATTCCGCCAAAGCCAAGCATAGGCATACTGAAAAATTGACTCCAGTAACCAGACGATCAGTGTCAGAAAGGAGAGAACTAAGAACTGATTAAAAACATCTGTCACCCCCCAGCGAGCAATTAGGGAATCCTGTTGCTCAACCACCACATCCACCGCAGCGCCAATCAAGGCAGGCGGAGCTAAGTCAAAAATCTTATTCAGGACGGAACAAAGGCTTGCCAGCCAGATACGGCTGCGATACTGATGCCCATACCTAAGCAGCCGCTGAAGGGGATGCTGTTTTGCTTGAGGCAGGCTAAGGCGAGGTGAATAACTCAGATTGTTTGTTCATGGCAGGCTAAGCCATGGGATTAACCACTGCACAACTACTGTAGCAGTGGAGCACAAAGGCAAGTTTACGAACCGGACTATTACCTCTGACTAGGCAGTCTTTCGGGCTAGATACTTCAAATCTCACAGAAGGAATTGAGGACAGGGGAAAGACTGGGAGGCGAACGACCGAAAGCAACTTAGAGGTTGTACTGATGCAGTTGCTTAAGTACAAATTTTGACCCCAAAAGCAGTGTAATAGCTAGCGATACACTCTCCTCGAACATCGCGTTTATTTGCTCCATTCATCCCATACCGCTCGTGCTACCTTTGCTATCCCTTCTTCACGCGTCGCGTCATCAGCCGTCGAATCTGAAACAAAGACTGCGATCGCCAAATGGCGCCCGTTTGGTAGCGTCACGAGTCCCACATCATTTGTTGCAGCCGTCACTGCATCCATAGTGCCTGATGTACCAGTCTTGTGGGCTACCACTGTTCCCTTTGGCAACCCGCCTTTGATACGTTTTAGACCTGTAGTAGATTCTGTCATCAATCGCAGCAACAACGCTTGGCTAGATTCTGAAAGCCCTTGTCTTTCATGCAGTGCCCGTAACAAAACAACTGCTGCGTTAGGCGTTGCATAATTACGGTACTGTAGTGCCCAATTCTGACTCATCTCTTTTTCGGTATTTGCCACAATAACGTCGTTTACGCCAAGATCGTGTAAGTACTTAGTAACGATCTCGGCTCCCCCTACAAGTCGCAAGAGGATATCACAAGCGGTATTGTCACTTTCAGACACCATATATCTCAGCAGTTCAGTCAGATTCAGTTCCCCGCCTTGCGGATGTTGATCTCGAATTGGGCTGTACGAAAGTTTTGAGTCAAAATCACTGATCTCAACTCGAACCCTCTGATCTAGCTTTAACTTGCCTTGATCGACTTGAGCCAGCACAGCCATGCCAATGGGAAATTTGTAAACGCTTTGCATCGGAAATCGCTGATCTCCATTCAGAGTCACTGACTCTCCAGTTTCTAGCACTGTAGCTGTGACCCCAACACGTCCTTGAGCAGTACGAGATATTTGTTCAATTCGATCGCGTAATTTGTTTTCGTTATTCGTGTTAGATGTTATGACCTCTTTCGATGCAATTGTTTGGCTGTTTTGGTTGTCCTCTCTGTTGATGGAGCGATTGCTCACGCAACCAACAGTCAGCAAAGACAAACAAAATATGCAAATCCACGCTCTTTTAATCGTTGCTTGAATCATCGGCTTTGTATTGAAGTCAGGGATAGTCTAAAGCTACACTCACTAATTACCAGATTTCGGACTTCAAGAGCTCCTAGTAGATTTTGATACTTAAGGCTGACAGATAACCACCAAACTGTGCCTTAGCAGACAACGTCAAGCCGTTGAACAAGTACTTGCCAGACAGTAGAAAACATCCAGTAGGCACAAGCCCTTGAATCAGTCTTCTGTTCAACCGAAGCGACGAGGAGGAAGAGTAACTCAGAAGTTTCTCCAAAAGTTCTCTTAGAATGGGTGAACTTAGGTTTGACACGTTTTAAGTTTTGACCCATTAATTCTTCTATGACTTCAAGATCCGCTAAAGAACCTACGTCATTTTCAAGTGATGACTTCGCCCAAGCTCTGACCCAGCACGATTACGCTTTTCGCTCAGGACAAGTCGTGCAGGGCAAAGCCTTTAGCTATGAAAGTAATGGGGCGTACATTGATATTGGAGGTAAGTCACTGGCATTTCTGCCGATTGAAGAAGCATCTCTACAACCCGTAGATGATTGGCCTCAGGTGCTGCCTCTTCAGGAAGAGCGAGACTTCCTGATTATTCGGGAACAAGATGCTGATGGTCAAATTGCCCTTTCGATTCGGCAGTTAGAAATCAAAGCCCTGTGGGAAAGGCTGCTGGAAGCGCAAGCTAGCAGCCAAACAATTCAAGTTCGAGTTACAGGTGCTAATAAAGGCGGTGTTACCGTTGATGTCCAAGGCTTGCGGGGCTTTATTCCGCGATCGCACTTGATCGAGCGCGATGATCTCTTAGGGTTAAAGGGTCAAACCCTGGCCGCTAGCTTTCTAGAGGTTGATCCACAACGGAACAAGCTTGTCCTGTCCCACCGCCTGGCCGCTCAGTCAACCAGGCTCAGTGAACTAGAAATCGGACAGCTCGTAGAAGGCCAGATTTCCAGCATCCAATCGTTTGGCTTATTTATTGATTTTGCCGGTGGTACAGGTTTACTTCACATCAAGGAAATCAGCCAAGCTTATATTGAGTCACTTACCACCGTCTTTAAGCGAGGGGAGCCAATCAAAGCGGTTATCGTCGGCATTGATGAAGGCAGAGGTCGAGTTTCGCTCTCAACCAAAGTGTTAGAGAATCAGCCGGCAGAAATGCTGGAAAATAGGGCTGAGGTCATGGCCGAGGCTGAAGTCCGAGCCCGTCGTTACCGGAATAAACTTTGATCCAATTGACTGTAGAAGATAGTGGCATCATCTCCGCTTTGGTTCGCTAAATTTTTACAAGCTGGGTCTTCTTGCTCTCTGGCAAGTTGCTCGCTTAACCACTGAATTTCATCTTGGAGTACAGCAATAAACCTCTGCTTGATCGCAGCTCGGTAGGGATCGTCTGGGGCCAGTTCAACCTCTTGGCTCTCCAAGCGCAGCCGACAAACCATGATCCGGTGCTCTAGTAACTTGGCACGTTCGGCAGATTCCAGATAGCTAAAAAAGAAAAACTTGACCATAAAGCGAGAGCGGGCATTGACCCAGCTTTCGTGCGGGTACTCTAGCATCTCTTGCCGCCAGCGATCGCGCCCTCGCAGGGTAATGGCATAGACCTTACGACTGGGGCCAGCCTCTCCTGCCTCCTCGGCCAGGGTCGCGATCGCTTGGCGCTCTTCTAGACGTTTCAGTAGCGGGTAAATAGCCCCATAATTTACACTGATGCAGCCCCCAATAAATAGCTCCAGTTGCTGTTTCAGCCGGTAGCCGTGCAGCGGTTCACGTTGTAATAGACCCAGGGTCGCTAGCTCAAGCATTGTGATCCAGTCAGTGTACTCTTCGAGTAGATTCGGTAGGGATGAAGTGAATAAAAGTTTAGACACACTGGCCCAATCCTACCTGGGTCAAGCGTCATTCTAAAAAAGTTTCCGTTCATCCCTGGCAAATCACACAAAGTGAATCTCTAAAGTCCTAGCTGCTTACCCACCCTCGCCCTATAGCTAAGCAAGAGTTTACCCTAGACTAATTAGATGCTAAAGTCTTATCCATGACAATGGGAAAACGAACTCAAGCAGCGGCCCTGGAAGTTAGGTTGCTGCGTGAAGGCATTGTTGAGTCTAAGCATCAAGCTCAAGCCGTAGTATGTGACGACCGGGGCCGTGTTTTATCCGTTGCGGGCAGTTCAGAAGCAGCCTTCTTCGCTCGCTCTGCTCTTAAGCCTTTCCAGGCTCTAGCCGTTACGACAACTGGGACTGCTGAGCGATACAACCTGAATGATCGAGATTTGGCTGTAATTTGTTCCTCCCACCAGGGCACAACTGAACATGTCCGGCAAGTTTTTAATATCCTCTGGCGTTGTGATATCGACCCGACTGCACTCCAGTGTCCAACTCCTCAAGCAGGACAAAGTCCCCTACAGTATAACTGCTCTGGAAAGCACGCCGGGATGCTGGCAGTCTGTCAGCAACAAAACTGGCCCCTGCAGACTTACCTACAGCGGAATCATCCTGTCCAGCAGCTCATTCTTAGTAAAGTTGCCGAGCTGTTGCGGATGCCCGCTGCAGAGTTCATTAGTGCTCACGACGACTGCAGAGCGCCTACCTACTTTATGCAACTGGATCAGATGGCCTCGCTCTATGCCCGGTTGGTCTCTGGAAACAACTTAAATATGGAGCGAGTAGTCCGGGCCATGACCCATCATCCTGTCATGGTGGCTGGTGAAGGACACTTCGACACTGAGTTAATGCAACTCAGTCAGGGAGAGTTAGTGAGTAAAACCGGCGCTGAAGGCATTCAGTGTGTTGGGCACATAGGCGAGGGAATGGGTCTAGCCATCAAAGTCATTGATGGGGCAAAGCGAGCCAAGTATGCAGCAGCAATTCACTTACTCAAAGAACTAGGTTGGATTAGTCCAATAATTGCTGAAAGGCTGGCTGAGACCTATATGATACTGAGCGACTACAAGCGCCTGGATGTTGTCGGTGAACTTTCAATGCTTTGAAGCCAGCGGGGCTAGCAAGGTTTACACAGGCAGGGTCACTGGTCCAGGCCTGGAACTGTATCTCGCCACACATAGCGGATACCAGCCTTTTGATCGAAGATGACACGAAGGGGTGGTGCATCTTTGCCCCGCTCCAGCTCACCAAAGCGGTCTAGGCACCCAGCCTGTAAACCAGTGCCAGGGTCGCTGGCAAAAAAGCACCGAGGAGAGACTACCGTTTGGGCATCAAGGGTAGCCGGTGTGTCAGCTAGGTTCCACACGACTCGAAAGTTGCCGAACTGACTTTCAAGCAGGCGATCGCCAGCGCGGCGCAGGGGCATCATAGCCACACCCTCATAACGGCTGGCGACGTGCTGTTGCAGTAGAGCGAGCCAGGTAACCCAGTCGAGGAACTCTGGCGCATCGCGTAGTGATGGCTCTGCCAGGGGACCCTGAGCACTGGCATACAAGCGAAGGCCCAAAGCAAGGTGGCTGCCGAGCGCTGTGTAATCGCCGACCGGAAGGTTATCGTCCTCCAGGTTGTGGCCCATCAACGACACGTACTTGCGGTAGAAGCGCAGATTTGTACCGACTAGCTCCTGGTCTGCGGTAAATAGTGTATCTGCGGCGGCAGCCTTGCGGATGGAGGACAGAAATCCGGAGCCGAATAGCATCACATGGGATAGAGTGGTCAAGCCGTGTCCTTCAATTGCAACAGGCGCATACAAACTGGCGACTCGGGCCAGATTATCTAGACCATCTTGGAGGCCGTAGGGCGTGTAGCGGTCCTTGATGCCGTAGTCATTGTTGAAATCGTAATCGCCGAATGCTCTCAAAAAGTTCCTTGTCTGGATCTGGTCAAGAAACAGGAAGTCACTGTTGAAGTCACCGTAGGTGTCATCGTGCCCAGTTAACTGCCGATAGAGTCGCTCTGCTTCCCGCAGTAGATCTGGATGCCACATACTCATCCGCCAGCCAAAGTGGTGCAGCCGGGCTTGGCGGGTGTTAGGGTACCACTCTCCGTAGAGCTTAGTCTTGACCCCAGCTAGCTTGCGACCGCTGTCCCGCTGAGCCATGGCAGCATAGGGTTTACCGCGCGCAGTCCATTTGCCTTGTAGCTTTTCTAGGATCAGAGAGCGGTTGGCTTGGGTCGATTGGATAGGTTTTTTATCAAAGGGACTAGTGTCGCCCCACCACGTGACGTTGGTGTAGGGGCCAACGCGCATGCCCCGGTTGTGGGCAGCCCGGTAAAAGCGCTGCAAAGCGGCATTACCGCCTTTGTTACTTCCAGCGGGTAGGAACTCTGGATAGCGGTGATCAAAGTCTCTGCCTAGAATCACAGGGTGCAGCAAGAGCGGCAGCGCTTTGCCATTCATCTCTAGGGTGCTTAACTGAGCAGCCAAGCGGTCGAAATGGCCATTTTTGCCGCTGCCACTCCACTTAAGGAACAGGTGGGTCTTAAAATCCTGGCCTATCCTTGGGTAAGCAGCTAGCTTACGGGTGTAGAGCGGGCCAGTCTCCATGTCCTTAGCTAGCAAGTTTAAAGCAGCATCGATGTCAGTAGCAGCTTGGAGGCGGACTGTCGGCGTGGGCCAGCTAAACTCCTGGCCAGTCCGCTTCCACGTGTAGCCGTGCCATGTGTACCGGGCATGCAGCGTTCCCGGCTTTTGACCAGACGAGATCCGCAGATTACCCGGCGATCGCACGGTTTCAGGGCTGTGGTTGAACTTTGGCCAAACAGCGTAACCGACCAGCCCCAAATTTTGCCCCAAGCCGAGGTAGTGAAAGGGTTGCCCACCAGTACTATGGCGGGGATCTCGAAAAAACGCCATCTTATACTTGAAAGGCGTGAAGGGATACACCTCATCATTGGGTTGGGTAGTAAAACTCCACTGGGGAAAGTTAATTTGGGTCAGACGCTGGGCTTTGGGTGAGAAGACCTCGCCGGACAGATCGTACACACCAGCCCGTACCTGTCGAATTAAGACGACGGCCCGCATACCCTGACTCGCAGATAACTCATACTCTAGGCGCCAACCCCCCGCAGCAGTCCTTTCAGACTTCAACTGTCGTGGTACAGTAGTGCCCTGGCTAATCAGGGGGAGCAAACTGCTTAAGGTTCGAGTGGCCTGGACAGTGCCGCCACTCATGGTCTTGAGTGTTAGGCTAGCCAAAGGCTGGTGGGCGTTAGAGGTAAGTTCTAGCGTGGCACTGGGGCGTGCAGAGGACGTTGATACTGATGCTGCTGTACACCCTTTCGTCCCCAGCCAAGCTGATAGCGCTGTTAGCAGTGATGCCCAAAAAATGGCCTGACGATTCAGAGGTGATGCTTGCATCTGACCAGGGAAAAAGTCCGGCATGGAGTTTTACTGACGATTAAGCTACAGCTACTTGGAGTAAAAATTACAGCAGAGGTTGAAGCCAAATCTGCGAACCAAAAAGAAAAATGTTTTACCAAATTTAAGCAACCCTTGAGCTTAGGTGCCTACGTGTTCTTAGTCTGCTAGGGACTTCCAAGCTAAATAGGTTTTAACTTATGTAAACAAGTAAGTCCCTTTGCAGAGCTGGGCGCTCTTAATTTTACCTTCAAGAGGGTTGAATAACTCATCCAACTCATCTATACTACTTAATTGTCGCCAGAGTAGGGATACTGAGTAAGTTCGGTACTCAAGTCCCGGCGTCGATTGGGTAGCACTTGTCAATTGCAGCGCTTTCCGCTTCCTAATTGAAGCTAGCCTAAAGAACTGAAAGCCCCTCAATATCTGTCCCTAGAAACCTTAGGAACGTACTTTTAGAGAGCTTTTCCAGAAGAATGGGGCCAAGTCAAACTCTAAGAGCTTGACTGTGCTTCAGCTAATGTACTCTGTTTAGGGAAGGGAGACTAGTCATTGTGTCTGTTGGCATTCTCGGTACTAAGCTCGGAATGACTCAAGTATTCGACGAATCAGGTAAAGCAATTCCTGTCACTGTTGTTCGAGCGGGGCCATGCCGGGTAACGCAGATCAAAACTAAGCAGACGGATAGCTACTCTGCAATTCAACTTGGGTATCACGAAGTTCGCACCAAAGCTTTAAGCAAAGGCGAATTAGGTCACCTGGAAAAGTCGGGTACACTCCCGATGCGGCACCTTAATGAATATCGCGTCAAAGACACCAGCGAATTTGAACTCGGCCAACAGATTACCGCCGATCGCTTTACCACCGGTCAGATTGTGGATGTCGTCGGTACTAGCATTGGTCGCGGATTCGCAGGCTATCAAAAACGTCACAACTTTAGGCGTGGTCCAATGGCTCACGGCTCAAAAAACCACCGTGCTCCTGGCTCTACAGGGGCTGGTACTACTCCTGGTCGGGTTTATCCTGGCAAGCTGATGGCAGGCCGCTTGGGAGGTAGCCGGATCACAGTTCGCAAGTTAACGGTAGTCCGGGTCGATACTGAGCGGAATCTGCTGCTGATTAGGGGAGCTGTTCCCGGCAAGCCCGGCGCTTTACTCAGTATTGCTCCTGCAAAAATAGTGGGTTCACCCTAAGCTGACTTGAGAGTGAGACAGACAAAAAAGTCTAGGACTGGTATAGAGAGCTATGGTTAACTGTGTAATTCGAGACTGGCAAGGAGAGGAGACGGGTCAAGCCTCTCTTGACTTGCAGGTAGCCAGTGAGGCTAACGCTGCTCATATTGTTCATCGAGCTTTGAGACGGCAGCTAGTTAACGCTCGCCAGGGAACTGCCTCAACGAAGACTCGTGCTGAAGTTAGGGGTGGGGGACGTAAACCTTGGCGACAAAAAGGAACGGGCCGAGCCCGAGCTGGTTCGAATCGTTCTCCGCTGTGGCGTGGTGGTGGCGTGATCTTTGGTCCCAAGCCACGGGATTACTCAGTGAAGATGAATCGCAAGGAACGGCGTTTGGCCCTACGAACCTCGTTCCAGAGTCGGGCCGAGAACTTAATTGTGATTGAAGACTTTGCTGATCAGTTGCCCCGGCCTAAAACAAAGGAGCTGATGGCGGCGATCGCTCGGTGGGGTGTAGATCCTAGCGCCAAAGTTCTGTTAATCCTGGCGGAAAAGCAAGAAACTATTTACTTATCTGCTCGAAACATCAACCGGCTTAAACTGATTCTGGCAGATAACCTGAATATTTTTGACCTGCTAGCTGCTGACCACGTTGTGATTACAACATCTGCCCTTGCTAAAGTTCAGGAGGTTTACGGTGCCTGAAGTTGCCCCCCGTACCCTGGCCGACTTGGTTCGCCGCCCGATTATTTCGGAAAAGGCCACCATGCTGCTAGCAGAAAACAAGTACACTTTCGAGGTTGATCCGAGAGCAACCAAACCTCAAATTAAAGCTGCGATCGAAGCACTGTTCCCGGTTCGAGTTGTCAGCGTTAACACTCAATGTCCACCGCGAAAGAAGCGCCGAATTGGGCGGTTCGCGGGCCATCGGCCCCAGTACAAGCGGGCAGTCGTCACCCTAACACCTGGCGACTCGATCACGCTATTCCCAGAAGTTTAACCAATCGATTGCAGTTTATTGCTTTTTAAGTTATGGGCATCCGCTCTTATCGGCCTTACACTCCTGGCACCCGTCAGAAATCTGTCTCTGACTTTGCCGAGATCACCCACAGTGAGCCGCAAAAATCTCTGACCTACTCTCAGCACCGGGTGAAGGGGCGTAACAACCGGGGCGTAATTACGAGCCGTCGTCGCGGTGGTGGTCACAAACGCCGCTATCGCTTGGTTGACTTTCGGCGAAACAAGTACAACGTGCTGGGCAAAGTTGCTACGGTTGAGTATGACCCCAACCGAAATGCCAGAATTGCTCTAATTCACTACCAGGATGGAGAAAAGCGATACATTTTACATCCCCGCGATCTGGCGGTTGGGACGCTGATTCACTCTGGTTCTGATGCACCGATTGAAGTGGGCAACTCTCTGCCGCTGACTAAGATCCCCCTGGGTACTAGCGTGCACAACATTGAGTTGACCCCGGGTCGAGGTGGTCAGTTGGCCCGAGCTGCTGGCGCCATGGCTCAGGTTGTGGCAAAGGAGGGAGACTTCGTTACCCTTAAGTTGCCTTCTGGTGAAGTACGAATGTTTCGCAAAGAATGCTACGCCACGATCGGTCAAGTGGGTAACGTCGATGCTAGCAACATCAGTATTGGCAAGGCCGGACGCAAACGCTGGTTAGGGCGTCGACCCGAAGTCAGAGGTTCAGTTATGAACCCGGTTGACCATCCTCATGGTGGGGGTGAAGGTCGGGCACCTATTGGTAGAAGTGGACCGGTCACACCCTGGGGCAAACCAACCCTAGGATACAAGACGCGCAAACGCAAGAAGCAGAGTGACGCCCTAATCGTTCGTCGGCGCCGCAGAACGGGTCGAAGGGGCCGGGGCGGTCGTCAAGCCTAAGGTCTAAACTGCTCTAGTCCAGCAGGTTCTAACCGAAATTGTCCTAATATTTGCAGTGGGTTTTAACTCAACTATGGCTCGTTCGCTCAAAAAAGGCCCTTTTGTCGCCGATCATCTACTCAGCAAGATCGAAACCTTGAACGTCAAGGGTGAAAAACAAGTGATCAGGACTTGGTCCCGTGCTTCAACGATCTTGCCCCAAATGATCGGCCATACCATTGCAGTACACAACGGACGGCAACACGTACCAGTTTTTATCACAGAACAAATGGTTGGGCACAAATTGGGAGAATTTGCCCCAACCCGGACCTTTCGCGGTCATTCGAAGGGCGATAAGAGAGCTCGCTACTAATACACACCTATGGCTAAGAATACGACCAAAGATTTACAAGCCGGGGCTCAAGCGACAGCCCGCTATATTCGCATGTCACCTCACAAGGTACGCCGTGTCCTTGACCAAGTTCGAGGTCGTTCCTACCGGGAAGCCTTGATCGTGCTTGAGTTCATGCCCTACCGCGCCTGTGAACCAGTCTTAAAAGTGCTGCGGTCTGCCGTTGCTAACGCAGAGAATAATCAGGGGTTGGACCCAACGAACTTAATTGTCAGCCAAGCCTATGCTGACCAAGGGCCAAGTCTTAAGCGCTTTAGGCCCCGTGCTCAGGGTCGAGCTTACCAGATACGTAAGCCAACCTGTCACATCACTATTTCTGTTGGTCAGGTTGAGGCTGAGACCTAAGCGCTATCTCGGCATTAGTCTTTTACTTCTGTTCGTTTCTGAGGATGCATTTGTGGGACAAAAGATACACCCAACTGGTTTTCGCCTCGGTGTTACACAAGAACACCGATCTCGCTGGTTCGCTGATAAAAAACGCTACCCAGAGCTTTTGGCAGAAGACTATAAGATTCGTCGCTATGCTGAGAATGCGCTTAAAAACGCCGGGATTTCTGGTATTCATATTGAGCGCAAAGCAGACCAGATTGACCTGGAAGTTCGGACTGCTAGACCCGGAGTTGTGGTAGGTCGGGGTGGCAGTGGAATTGAGTCGCTGCGGGTTGGGCTCCAAGAAGAGTTAGGTAGCAAGCGCCCCATCCGAATCAACGTAGTAGAAATATCACGGGTTGATGCAGAGGCGGCACTCATTGCTGAATACATTGCCCAGCAACTAGCGCGACGCGTATCCTTCCGGCGAGTCGTCCGCCAGGCAATTCAACGGGCTCAACGGGCTGGAGTTGAAGGGATCAAAATTCAGGTGGCTGGTCGGCTAAATGGGGCAGAGATTGCTCGAACGGAGTGGACTCGTGAGGGTCGAGTTCCTTTACATACGCTCCGGGCTGACATTGACTATGCCTATTACACGGCTAGCACCGTCTACGGTATTCTCGGCGTTAAGGTCTGGGTCTTCAAGGGGGAGATAATTCCTGGTCAAGAAGAGCAGCCCGCGACTAGGGAAGCTCAGCCTCGGCGACGTCAACAACAAAGACGGCGGCAGCAGTTTGAAGATCGCTCTGTTGATTCTCCCAACGAAGCTTAGCTTCAGTTTAAGCCAAAGTAATGTTTCTTTCGTTTTCTCACCAGTTCATCTCATTACTAGTGACTGCAGACTATGCTAAGTCCAAGAAGAACTAAGTTTCGTAAGCAACAGCGTGGGCGTATGCGGGGTGTAGCCACGCGAGGTAACGCGCTCAATTTTGGTGAGTTTGGCTTGCAGGCGATAGAACCCGCCTGGGTTACTGCTCGTCAGATTGAGGCAGGTCGCCGAGCTATGACTCGCTATATTCGTCGCGGTGGCAAAATCTGGATTCGAGTATTTCCAGACAAGCCTGTGACGATGCGTCCTGCCGAGACCCGGATGGGTTCAGGTAAGGGGGCACCTGAGTTTTGGGTTGCTGTCGTCAAGCCTGGGCGAATTTTATACGAGATCACAGGTGTTCCAGAGGTAACTGCTCGAGAAGCAATGCGGCTAGCTGCCTTTAAGATGCCGATTAAAACCAAGTTTGTTGTGCGGGAAACTCAGGAGTCATAGGTCATGGCACTATCAAGAATTCAAGACTTGAAAAGTCTAAGTGACCAGGAAGTTGAAGAACAAATTCAGGCACTCAAGCGGCAGTTGTTTGAGCTACGCATGCAAAAAGCAACGCGCCAGACGGTCAAGCCCCACCTATTCAAGCACACCCGTCATCAATTAGCCCAATTAATGACCGTTGAACGGCAGCGTCTTCTGAGTATCCAGGCGGAAGATGAGCCCGTAGTTGCGTCGGATTCTCAGGAGTAAGTAGTTATGGCAGTTAAAGAAAGAGTTGGCCTGGTTGTCAGTGACAAGATGGACAAGACCGTAGTTGTTGCAATAGAGAACCGGGTTTCCCATTCAAAGTACGCGAAAATTATCGCCCGAACGAAGCGATTTAAGGTTCACGATGAGGAGAATCGTTGTCGCGTTGGCGATCGCGTTCGAATTCAAGAGACGCGTCCCCTCAGTCGTACCAAGCGCTGGGTGATCGCGGATATCCTGACCACTGCTCCCCGAGTTTAGATCTGAGTGTAGGTTAACTGGCATGATTCAACAGGAAACATACTTAAATGTTGCAGACAACAGCGGGGCCAAGAAACTGCTCTGTATTCGAGTACTTGGCGGCAATCGTCGTTATGGCGGAGTTGGAGATGTGGTGATTGCTACTGTCAAAGCCGCCACCCCGAACATGCCTGTGAAAAAGTCTGATGTCGTCCGGGCTGTAATTGTTCGGACTCGTAAAACTATCGGTCGCGACAGCGGTATGAGCATTCGATTTGATGACAACGCTGCGGTCTTAATTAATGCCGATGGCAACCCTAGGGGAACCCGGGTGTTTGGACCTGTTGCCCGAGAGTTGAGAGATAAGAATTTTACCAAGATTGTTTCCCTAGCCCCGGAGGTGCTCTGATGGCAAAACATGCTCAAGGCGCTGGGCAACCTATTCAGTCTCGCTACAAGATACATGTCAAGAAAGGTGACACCGTTCAAGTAATTGCGGGTAAAGACAAGGCTAAGGTGGGAGAAGTGCTCCAGGTCTTCCCCCAGACCAGTCAAGTGGTTGTTAAGGGGGTCAACATTAAGACCAAGCATGTCAAACCCCAGCAGGAAGGCGAGTCGGGTCAGATTACGACGATTGAAGCACCGGTTCATAGCTCAAACGTCATGCTTTATTCGACAAAGCAGAACGTTGCCAGCCGGCTCTGTTACACCTTTGACGAGACTGGCCGCAAGGTCCGTAAGCTCAAGAAGACTGGGGAAATTATTGATCGCTAAAACCCTCGTACCCTGACCCAGACCAGGGACGACTAGGACACAGGACTTATGGCAGAACGATTGAAAACCTTATATCAAGAAACTGTTGTTCCCAATCTGATGAAGCAGTTTCAGTACCAGAACATCCATCAGGTTCCGAAACCTGTCAAAGTGGTTGTGAATCGCGGGCTGGGAGAGGCCTCTCAAAATGCTAAGGCCCTTGAAGCTTCTTTAAACGAAGTTGCTGTGATCACAGGCCAAAGACCAGTTGTGACGCGAGCCAAGAAAGCGATCGCTGGTTTTAAGATTCGTCAAGGAATGCCAGTTGGGGTTATGGTTACCCTGCGCTCCGGGCGAATGTACACCTTTTTAGACCGACTAATTAGCCTGGCGCTGCCCCGGATTCGTGATTTTCGCGGAATTAGCCCCAGAAGCTTTGACGGGCGAGGCAACTTTACCCTGGGAGTTCGAGAGCAACTGATCTTCCCAGAAGTAGACTACGACAGCATTGATCAGATTCGTGGTATGGACATTTCGATTATCACGACAGCAAACACAGATGAAGAGGGCCGTGCGTTGCTGAAAGAACTGGGCATGCCCTTCCGGGAGAGCTAAGGAGTCACAAGGAGCAAACTATGGCGGTAAACGACACCATTAGCGATATGCTGACACGCATCCGCAACGCAAATCTAGCCCGGCACCAAACAACAGAAGTTCCAGCCACCAGGATGACCCGCAATATTGCCAGAGTCATGAAAGAGGAAGGTTTTATCCGGGACTTTGAAGAAGTGGGAGAATCGATTAAGCGCAACCTAGTCATCTCCCTTAAATACCAAGGTAAGCAGCGCCAACCAATCATTCGCACCCTCAAGCGAGTGAGTCGGCCAGGCTTGAGGGTTTACTCGAACCGTAAAGATCTGCCCCGGGTGCTTGGGGGTATCGGGGTGGCAATTATTTCTACCTCCAGTGGCGTTATGACCGACAGAGAAGCTCGCCGGAGCGGTGTTGGCGGTGAAGTGCTTTGCTACATCTGGTAGGGCAAAGTCTTGAGATCAGTTGTACAAGGAGCAAGCTTAAAATCATGTCTCGCATCGGAAGGCGGCCCATTCCCATCCCCCCCCAGGTGACTGTAAACCTTGAGGGGCAAGAAGTTGGTGTCAAAGGTCCTAAGGGAGAACTCTCTCGAGTCATTACGCCTGAAGCCATCGTCAGTCAGGAAAATGGGACCATAATTGTTAGTCGGCGGAACGATTCTCGAGTGGCGCGCCAACGTCATGGCCTGAGCCGAACCTTAGTCGCCAACATGGTAGAGGGGGTATCTCAGGGCTTTCAGCGGCGTCTGGAGATTCAAGGGGTGGGTTATCGGGCTCAGGTTCAGGGTGGCAAGCTAATTTTAAACGTCGGGTACAGTAAGCCGGTTGAAGTTGAGCCTCCGCCGGAAATTCAGATTACCGTTGAAGGAAATACCAATGTAACCGTCAGCGGGATTGACAAAGAAGTTGTGGGAAATACCGCAGCAAAGATCCGGGCTGTCCGGCCTCCAGAGCCTTATAAGGGTAAGGGCATTCGCTACGCCGGAGAAATAATCAAACGTAAAGTGGGTAAGGCAGGGAAGAAATAATGATCAGTCGCAAAGCTTCCACCCAAAGCAGGCACCGTCGGGTGCGTCGCAAAGTTGTTGGGACTGCGAGCCGTCCCCGCTTAGCTATTTTTCGATCCAACCAGCACATCTATGCCCAGGTGATTGACGATGACCAACAACGAACCATAGCGGCAGCCTCGACTTTAGAACCAGCACTTAGGTCTGAGTTAGACTCCAGTGCAACCTGTGATGCTTCGGCTCAAGTGGGTAAGCTAATTGCCCAGCGATCGCTGGCACAAGATATTCAAAAAGTCGTGTTTGATCGAGGCGGCAAGCTTTACCACGGTCGGTTGAAAGCACTGGCAGAGGCCGCTCGATCAGAAGGCTTAGAATTTTGAAGCCTGCTCATACTTTGAGAGATTGTCAACTGATAAAGGACCAACCCTATGGCAAACCAACGTAAAGGCAACCGCAATCGAGAAAAAGAAACTAACTGGCAAGAGCGGGTTATCCAGATCCGTCGGGTTTCTAAGGTGGTTAAAGGCGGTAAAAAGCTGAGCTTCCGGGCGATTGTTGTCGTCGGCAACGAGCGCGGCCAAGTTGGCGTAGGTGTCGGCAAGGCCAGTGATGTGATCGGTGCGGTGAAGAAGGGCGTTGCCGATGGCAAAAAGCACCTGGTTGATGTACCCCTGACAAAATCTAACTCGATTCCCCACCCGACAAATGGCCTCGGTGGTGCTGCCACTGTGATGATGCGGCCAGCCGCCCCCGGCACTGGGGTGATTGCTGGGGGTGCAGTTAGGACTGTCCTAGAGCTAGCAGGGGTCCGTAATGTTCTGGCAAAGCAACTAGGTTCTGACAACCCCCTGAACAACGCTCGTGCTGCCGTTGATGCCCTAGACAGCTTACGCACGTTCTCTGAGGTTGCAGAAGAACGGGGAATCTCTGTCGAAAAGCTCTACGCCTGATTTGGCTACCCTTATCCATTGCTGAAGGAATTATTCATGAGACTAGAAGACGCCCAACCAAAAGCAGGTTCCCAGCATCGACGTCGCCGGGTGGGTCGGGGGATCTCCGCAGGCCAGGGAGCCAGTTGTGGTTTTGGCATGCGGGGGCAGAAGTCACGCTCCGGTCGCCCGACACGACCCGGTTTTGAAGGGGGTCAAAACCCTCTGTACCGCCGCATTCCAAAGTTGAAGCACTTTCCAATCGTTAATAGCAAGCAGTACACGACAATCAATGTAAGTCAGCTAAACTCTCTGGCTGCAAATACAGTGGTTTCCCTCGCTTCTCTGAAGTCAGCAGGTATTGTGACCAAACCAAGGGACCCGCTCAAAATTCTGGGGGATGGAGATTTAAGTGTGGCCCTGCAGGTGCAAGCTGCTGCTTTTACCCAGTCAGCTCGGAGCAAGATTGAGGCAGCAGGAGGGAGATGGGAGATCACGAACGACGGTTGAGGTCTGCTACAGTAAGACCGAGAGTAGTCGGTAACAATCAGCAGAGCAGATAGGGCTTTCAAGGCTGAGGGCCAAATTGGTGACAGCGATATCAGCGGTACTGTCTAATTTAGAATTAGGTAAATGGTAGTAGAGGTTCCCTATGGTGGTTAGTCGAGGCAAAACCCCCAGCGCCCAAGAAACATTCATGCAGATGGCTCAAGCCGCTGGGCTTAGAGGTCGGCTATTCCTGACAATTGGCTTGCTAATTTTGGTCCGCTTAGGGGTTTACCTACCTGTTCCTGGGATCGACCGCACTGTGTTGGCCCAAATTATTCAAGCAACACCTGCGCTTGGATTCTTAGATATCTTTGCTGGGGGTGGACTCTCTACTCTGGGCATTTTTGCTCTGGGAATTCTCCCCTATATCAACGCTTCAATTATCTTACAGTTGCTAACTGCAGCAATTCCTTCCTTAGAGCGGCTTCAGAAAGACGAGGGTGAAGCGGGACGGCGGAAGATCTCGCAGATTACCCGTTATGTCGCCTTAGGCGGAGCCATAATTCAGAGTATTGGCATTGGTTTTTTAGTCAGACCGGCTGTGGCAAGCTGGGGACCTCTGTTTGTTGCCGAGATGGCACTGGCACTGACAGCAGGGGCAATGTTTGTCATGTGGGTCGGCGAATTAATTACAGAACGCGGCGTTGGCAACGGAGCCTCTTTGCTAATCTTTCTCAGCATTGTGTCTACCTTACCGGCCTCGATTGGACAAACCATTGATCTGGCCCAAGGTGGCGGGAATGTTGGGGGCATTGTGATCTTGACCTTAGTTTTCCTGGCTATGATTGTGGGCATTGTTTTCGTCCAGGAGGGAACCCGACGGATTCCGATCATTTCAGCTCGACGACAAGTAGGCCGTCGCCTCTACCGGGAGCAGACCAGTTACTTACCGCTACGCTTAAATCAAGGGGGGGTAATGCCAATTATCTTTGCCTCTGCAGTTTTAATCCTGCCTGCTTCCCTGGCATCCTTTACCCGTAACGAAGTCATGGCTAGGGTTGCCAATTATCTCTCTCCAGGTGGCCCTACACCTTGGCTTTACGTCGGCTTTTACTTGGTTTTAATTTTGTTCTTCAGCTATTTCTACGCCTCTTTAATCATCAACCCGGTCGATTTGTCTCAAAACTTGAAGAAAATGGGGGCAAGTATTCCCGGTATTCGCCCTGGTAAAGCAACCACAGAGTACATTGAGCGGGTTCTAAACCGCTTGACGCTTTTAGGCGCTATCTTTCTCGGTGCCGTCGCGATTATCCCTACAGCAGTTGAAAGTGCGACTCGCGTCACGACATTTCAGGGATTTGGAGCAACCTCTTTGCTAATTTTAGTTGGGGTTGCCATTGATACGGCCAAGCAGATTCAAACCTACGTGATCTCTCAACGGTACGAAGGGATGGTGAAGCAGTAGTGGTGCGCCTGATCTTATTTGGACCTCCAGGAGCAGGCAAAGGAACCCAAGCTCAGGCTTTAGCACAGTACTGGCAAATTCCTCACGTT
Source organism: Thermosynechococcaceae cyanobacterium (assembly GCA_041748155.1). GTDB lineage: Bacteria > Cyanobacteriota > Cyanobacteriia > Thermosynechococcales > Thermosynechococcaceae > JBGTDT01. The sequence continues at coordinate 42,566 of JBGTDT010000156.1, forward strand.
TCTACAGGGGAGATTCTCCGGGCTGCGGTGGCTGCTAAAACTGACCTGGGTGTAGAAGCAAAAGCTCACATGAACCGGGGTGAGCTTGTACCTGACGAGTTGGTCATCGCTCTAATTCGAGAACGACTGCGTCAGTCAGATACCAAAGTAGGCTGGATTCTAGACGGATTTCCCCGGAACGTTGCTCAGGCTGAGGCTTTTAATCACCTGCTACAACCACTCGATCAAGCTTATGACTTTGTCGTCAACCTGGAAGTGCCAGACGATATTTTAATGACTCGGATGCTAAGCCGAGGCCGGGGAGATGACGACGAAACAGTAATTCAACGGCGTCTTGAGGTTTACCGGAATCAAACCAAACCCCTGATTGACTTCTATCAAGGCCACCAACGACTGATTAGTATTAATGGCAATATGGAAATGGCAGCCGTGACAACCGCTATTAAATCTGCGATCGCTGAGTCTACGGCATAGCCTGGTTGACATGTGGTGCTTGAAGTGGTGCAACAGACCCTGCCATTCCTTGCTTTAAACTGGAATTGACCGGTTTGCCTTCACTTAGCCTACTGATGGCTGGTTGAGCCATCCAAAACGTTCAGGAGCAATCAAATTGTCCAAACAAGATGCAATTGAGATGGAAGGGACCGTAATAGAATCTCTTCCTAACGCCATGTTTCGGGTTGATCTCGATAATGGATTCAATGTCTTGGCTCACATTTCAGGCAAGATTCGCCGGAATTACATCAAGATTTTACCCGGCGATCGCGTCAAAGTAGAACTTACCCCCTACGACTTGACCAAAGGAAGAATTACCTATCGCCTCCGCAATAAGAAATAACAATTGCAAAAATCTCTAAATGTTGATAAGGTAAAGGTTTTGTAAGCATCGCTAGCCAAGGTATGAAAGTTCGATCCTCAGTTCGTAGAATATGTGAGAAGTGTCGTGTCATCCGTCGTCGGGGCCGAGTCAGGGTACTTTGCTCAAATCCAAAGCATAAACAGCGCCAGGGGTAGCCCGCTTAAACTACCTGAATAGCTTGAGTTGTAAAATTTAGCAGTTAAGAAGTTGCAAGTAGGGAGAAAATTAGCGTGGCACGGATTGCCGGAACAGATCTTCCGCGAGACAAGCGTGTGGAAATCGGTCTGACCTATATTTATGGAATTGGACTAGCACGGTCACAGAAAATTCTAGCAGAAACGGCAGTAAACCCAGACACCCGAGTTAAGGATCTTAGCGATACTGATGTTGCTGCCCTCAGAGGCGAAATTGAGAGCAATTACCAAGTTGAGGGTGATCTGCGGCGCTTAGAAACGATGAGCATTAAGCGCTTGATGGATATTGGGACCTACCGAGGTCGGCGACATCGTTCGGGTTTACCGGTTCGAGGGCAGCGAACTCGCACAAATGCGCGGGCGCGCAAGGGTGCACGTCGGACCGTTGCTGGTAAGAAGAAAGCCCCTTCTAAGAAGTAATTAAGTCTGGCAAGGTAACAGTATTAGATAGTTTTTAAGTTAAATCAACTAAGTTCAAGCTATGGCACAACAACCTACTAGAAGGACAGGTGTCCGCAAGCAGAAACGGAACGTACCTAACGGTGTAGCTCACATTCAGTCCACATTCAACAACACAATTGTCACAGTTTCAGATCAAGGTGGGGAGGTTGTCTCCTGGGCATCGGCTGGTTCGAGTGGATTTAAAGGTGCAAAGAAAGGAACGCCCTTTGCTGCTCAAACCGCCGCTGAAAGTGCAGCACGCCGAGCCATTGATCAAGGCATGCGCCAAGTTGAGGTACTGGTCAGCGGCCCTGGAGCAGGACGAGAAACAGCAATTCGAGCCCTACAAGGATCAGGGCTAGAGATTACGTTAATTCGGGATGTTACACCTATTCCCCACAACGGTTGCCGTCCGCCTAAACGACGGCGGGTCTAGATTAATTCAACAGTTTGTTTGGTCTAAGGTTGCTAGTTGGTTGAACCTTATCAGCCCGTAAACGAACATCCAGAGACTGGCTTCTGACTTTCAAAGGATGAGTGTATCAAAAGAGTAGTTGTGAAAGCAGGAAGGGAGTACTTGTGTGGCGCAGTTTCAAGTTGAGTGTGTAGAGTCTCGTATAGAAGAAGATTATAGTCAGTATAGCAAGTTCGTCTTGGAGCCCCTGGAGCGTGGTCAAGGCACAACCGTTGGAAACGCACTCAGACGCGTTCTGCTATCTAACTTGGAAGGAACAGCGGTTACAGCGGTCCGGATTGCCGGTGTTAATCATGAGTTTGCCACAATTCCAGGGGTGCGTGAAGATGTTCTAGACATTTTGTTGAACATGAAGGGGCTAGTCCTAAAAAGTTACACACCCAGCCCGCAAGTGGGTCGAATATTTGTTCAAGGGCCGACTACTGTTACTGCTCAGGACTTTGAGTTATCTTCAGATGTCGAAGTTGTGAACCCAAGCCAGTACATTGCAACTTTATCTACAGATGCAACTTTGGAGATGGAGTTCCGAATGGAACAAGGGAATGGCTATCGGGCTATAGAACGAGGCAATGACGAGGCTTCCGCCTTAGATTTTCTCCAAATTGATGCAATTTTCATGCCCGTTCGCCGCGTCAACTATACGGTCGAGAATGCTCGAATTGGGGGTTCCCTAGAGAAAGACCGCTTAATCTTGGATATCTGGACAAATGGTAGCTTTACTCCCCAAGAAGCCCTTGGTCAGGCTGCCAGCATTTTGGTGAATTTGTTCAGTCCACTCAAGGACGTTACCTTTAGACCTGTCGAAGAAGCTCAGACTGAGGAAGAAGATGAAACAAATCAGATTCCGATCGAAGAGTTGAATTTGTCTGTCCGTGCCTACAATTGTCTCAAGCGAGCTCAGGTCAATTCAGTCGCAGATTTGCTGGACTTTTCCCAAGAGGACTTGCTAGAGATCAAAAACTTTGGGGCCAAATCGGCAGAAGAGGTGATTGAAGCCCTGCAAGTTCGTCTGGGAATCACCTTACCCCAAGAAAAGTCTGCCAAAACTAGCTAACAAGGGAGCCGTTGGGTATGCGTCATCGTTGTGATGTCAATAAACTTGGAAAGCCTGCTGACCAGCGTAAGGCCCTACTTAGGGCGCTTACGACAGAGTTGCTCCGGTATGGCCGGATTACCACAACCAAACCCAGAGCTAAGGCTGTACGCTCTGAAGCCGAACACATTATTACTTTGGCAAAGGATGGATCTCTGGCCGCTCGGCGGCGAGCAATAGGATACATATACGATAAGCAGCTTGTCCATGCTCTGTTTGAGCAAGTCAAGGACCGCTACAGTGAGCGTGCGGGTGGATACACTCGCATTCTTCGCACCGTTAGACGCCGGGGCGATAATGCTGAAATGGCGATCATTGAGCTGACCTGACCCACCGTTAAGACTTAGGCAAGTTGTCTGACCTTCGATGTTGACTGTTTCACCTTCCCCCTCTTCCCAGCGAGTTGCCCTAGTTGTTCAGTATTTGGGCACTCATTTTCATGGTTGGCAGCGACAGCCTCGCCATCGCAGTGTTCAGGGAGAAATTGAGCGATCGCTCCAGTCGGTCCTAGGCGAACCAGTCACGCTTCATGGTGCAGGTAGAACAGATACAGGGGTTCACGCCGCCGCTCAAGTTGCTCACTTTGATACCACAGCGCCAATTCCTGCACACCGATGGGCCAGCATTTTGAACTCGCAATTACCCAAAGACATTCTTGTGCGGGCTTCTGCCCAAGTGGGTGCAACGTGGCACGCTCGTTTTTCGGCCCTGTGGCGACGCTATCGCTATACGCTCTACACTGAGCCTCGGCCAAACTTGTTTGTCCGGCCCTACGTCTGGCACTACTATTATGAGCCACTAGACATCTCATGCATGCAAGCTGCCTTAGACCCCCTTCTCGGTTGTCACCACTTGGCTGCCTTTCACCGGGCTGGCTCAAGCCGGCCTCACTCCTGGGTTGATGTCCAGGGAGTTCAATGCGATCGCCAGGGTCCTTTCGTCCAGATTGAAGTCCAAGCCAGTGGTTTTTTATACGGGATGATGCGGCTTCTGGTTGGGCTTCTGGTTCAGGTAGGCCGAGGGATCAAGTCGCCAGATAGTTTTACAGAACTCTGGAGATCTCAGTGTCGAGCCCAGGTTAAGTATGCTGCTCCAGCCCAGGGGCTTTGTTTACTCAGGGTTGGATATCCAGAGTTTCCCTTTCCGCCAGATGTCTGGTTTGATACCTTACCTAGGTTTGTCCTACCGTCCCAACCAGCGGAGTACTGCCTGAGTTAAACACAACTTTTTTGACAACTTAACCCTCAACTGGATGAAAGATTAAAAACTATGATGAATAAAACCTATTTGCCTTCCCAAAGCTCCTTAGAGCAGAACTGGTATGTAATTGATGCAACTGATCAACGACTCGGTCGTCTGGCGACTCAAATCGCGATGATTCTACGGGGCAAGACTAAGCCCATCTATACCCCTTTTATGGATACAGGTGACTTTGTGATTGTCATCAACGCCGAAAACGTAAACGTCACTGGCAAGAAGCGGACGCAGAAGCTTTATCGACGTCATTCCGGTCGCCCAGGCGCAATGAAAACTGAAACCTTTGCCAAACTACAAAGCCGCCTGCCGGAGCGGATTATTGAGCTTGCTGTCAAGGGAATGCTACCCAAAAATACCCTAGGTCGGCAGTTATTCACTAAGCTCAAAGTGTATGCCGGACCGGAGCATCCCCACCAGGCCCAAAAACCTCAGGTCCTAGAAGTGCAAACCATCCCAGGAGGATAACGCTAATGCAACAGGTTACAGACCAAACCGGTCGAGCAACTTATTGGGGAACGGGTCGCCGCAAGTCTGCGACCGCGCGGGTGCGGCTCGTACCTGGGAACGGACAATTGCTGATCAACGGTAAACCCGGAGACCATTACCTTCAGTTCAACCCAGGCTACCTGTCTACTGCCAAGGCCCCCTTAGAAACCTTAGGTTTAGAGAACGAATACAATGTGCTGGTTAATGCCCACGGGGGTGGGCTAACAGGCCAGGCCGATTCCATTCGCATGGGAGTTGCGCGGGCGTTGTGTCAACTTGATCCCGACAACCGTAAGCCCCTCAAAGTTGAGGGCTACTTGACTCGTGATCCTAGAGCAAAGGAACGGAAAAAGTACGGACTCCGCAAGGCTCGCAAAGCGCCTCAATTCTCCAAGCGCTAGGGCTGGGTCTGCATGCTAAAGTTGAGGTAAAACCAAGTCAGCTCAAGAAAATTAAAGATATGCCGAAATCAGACATTCATCCGAAATGGTATCCAGAGGCCAAAGTTCACTGTAACGGCGAAGTTGTCATGACGATTGGCTCTACCAAACCAGAACTTCACGTTGATGTCTGGTCAGGTAACCATCCCTTCTATACAGGGACGCAGAAGCTAATTGATACCGAAGGCCGAGTTGAGCGCTTCCTACGCAAGTACGGCATGATGGAGGAGGAGTCCGGTCAGCCTCAGTAAAGGTAGATTGGGTTGGTGCGTCGGGCACACCCTCTATCAAACCAGTTTGGTTAGCTATCCTCCCTCTCTCTCCGTTTCATTAATGGTCTATGGCTGAAGCCTACCTGCTAGACAAGCTCAAGTCTGTTGAGCAAACCTTCAATGAGCTAACACACCGTCTAGCCGATCCAGAAATTGCTGCCGATCCGGGTGAATTCCAGCGAATTGCTAAAGCTCGTGCTTCTCTTGAAGAGGTTGCGACAACCTTCGAAACGTGGAAACAGATGCAGCAAGAGCTAGCAGACACCCGTCAGATTCTTAAAGAAGCAACGAGTGACCGAGAGCTTCAGGAAATGGCTAGCTTAGAGGCGGCAGGGCTAGCAGATCAGCTAGAGCGGCTGGAAACCCGCTTAAAGATCCTGCTCCTCCCGCGTGATCCCAATGATGACAAAAATATCATGCTAGAAATCCGGGCTGGAACCGGCGGAGATGAGGCCAGTATTTGGGCTGGTGATTTAGTCCGAATGTACTCTCGCTATGCCGAAGAACAGCACTGGCGAGTCAAGCTTGTCAGTGAATCTCTCGGGGAAATGGGAGGCTTCAAAGGGGCGATCCTAGAAATCCAGGGCGACCAGGTTTACAGTAAGCTAAAATTTGAAGCTGGAGTTCACCGAGTCCAGCGGGTGCCAGCAACGGAAACCTCTGGGCGGGTTCATACTTCTACAGCCACGGTGGCAGTGATGCCAGAGGTCGATGAGGTAGAAATTCAAATCGATCCCAAGGACATCGAGTTAACCACTGCTCGCTCAGGCGGAGCGGGTGGGCAAAATGTTAACAAAGTAGAAACGGCTGTTGATTTGTACCACAAGCCTACCGGTATTCGGATTTTTTGTACGGAAGAGCGATCGCAGCTCCAAAACAAGGAGCGAGCCCTGCAGATTTTGCGGGCAAAGCTGTACGACCTAAAACTGCAAGAGCAGCAAGCAGCAGTGACGGACCTACGGCGATCGCAGGTGGGCACGGGTTCTCGCTCCGAGAAAATTCGTACCTACAACTACAAAGATAATCGCGCTACGGATCACCGCCTTGGTCGTAACTTTCCCCTCCAGTCTGTCCTAGAAGGGGATATAGACCCCGTGATTCAGGACTGTGTCACCCAAGACCAACAGGAGCGCTTAGAAGCGCTAGCCGCCTCAATGGCCTAATTGGAACAACCTATTTCGGTTAAGCTTCTATTAAATTGAAGTAGGTTTTTGCCGGGGGGCAGTTGAGATGTTGAGGCGATCTGTCAAAATAGCAGGCTTTGTGCTTTTCCTGGGACTTCTTGGGTCTCCGCAGCGGTTGCTGGCAATAGAACAGAAATCCCCAGAGAATTTTTCAGCTACAGTCACCCAACCTAACAGTTCCCCACTCCGCTTAGAAATCCACCTTAATCAACGTCAGGTCACCCTCTATCGCGGTAATACCAAAGTTAAAAGTTACTGGATTGCAGTCGGTCGCAAAGGTTGGGAGACACCAACCGGCACGTTTAAGGTGATGCAGTTGATTCGCGATCCAGCTTGGGCTCATCCCCTCAAAGCAGGGGTTGTGATTCCCGGTGGTGATCCAGAAAATCCTTTAGGGCGCTTCTGGATTGGCTTCTGGACCAACGGTCAAAACTGGATTGGCTTTCACGGTACGCCTACTCCTAAGTCAGTCGGGACAGCAGCCTCCCACGGTTGTATTCGTATGTATAACCAAGATATTACAGAACTGTTTTCCCAGGTTACTCTAGGAACGCCCGTTGTAGTCGTGAATTAGTTCTCAGAGCGCCAAAAGTCAGTGGCGTCATATCCTAAAATGTACAGCATTTGCCGGAGCAGAGGTAGACTCAGACCAATCACGTTACTGTGACAGCCTGCAATTCTCTCGACAAACAGCCCCCCTTTGCCATCAAGGGCAAAACACCCGGCACACTCCAAGGCTTCGCTGGTGGCAACATAGGCTGCAATTTGGCGATCGCTAAGATTGGCAAAATAGACTTGGGTGACCTGGCAACGCACCAGGGTTTGATTTTGATCCAAGTCAATTAGGGCATGGCCTGTGCAAAGTTCACCAACTTGACCCCGCATCTGCTGCCAGCGGGCGATCGCTTCTGCTGCGTCAGCAGGCTTACCATGAACTTCTCCGGCTAACGCTAAAACCGAGTCACAACCTAAAACAAGCACTGGTCCTTGGAACTGGTCAGCAACAGTCTTAGCTTTAGAGTGGGCCAGCACCTGGACCAGCTCTGCCGGATCAGACAGTTGAATTTGGGCCTCGTCAAAGCCACTTTTACAGACAATAGGTTCGATCCCAGCACTTTGGAGCAACTGACGACGGGCAGGCGAGGCAGAGGCTAAAACAAGCTTGGGAAGTGGCATAAACGAGTGTGTCTAAAGAAATCTTGTCGGAACTTTAATTTCTTAGGAAAAGTTAAAGATGAATCCTACTCACTCCGGATTACTTTACCACTCCAGCGAAACTCACCGGGGACGATTCCAGCCTTCTCGGCAAATCGAGCGGCTAGCAGTTGGACAACCACAATTTCTAAAATAGGGATGAGGTACTCATTCATTAGAGGTAAGGGAAGATTAACCACTGTCGAGTCTGTTACCTCCTGACCAATCAGAACAACGCGACCGTGATGGCTGGCGATGTCTACAGCTAATCGTTGACTCAGTTCCCCCGTCCGTCCTTGAGCAAACAAAATCACGCCTGTACCAGAAGACACTGCTTCCATTGGGCCATGCCGAAACTGACCTCCGGATAGACCAACTCCATCCAGGCGAGCAACTTCTCGAAAGAGCAAGGCTCCTGTCATGGCTGAGGCGATCGCGGGGCCACGTCCAAGCAGGGAAAAGAAGGAAGCGGGTTGCAAGTGATTCGCCAGCGGTTCTAGCCAGTCTTGCCAATTAGTTAGCAAGCGTCTGATCAGGTCAGCAGCTTTACCAAGATCCGCGTAGTCCTGGGACTCCAGGTGTCCTGTCAGACTCCTGGCTAGCAGGTGTAAGAGGGCCAAACTGCTCGTGTAGGTTTTGGTTGCCACAGGAACTTCCTGACCGGCATTGGTGCACAACGGAATATTGCTATGGCTTGTCAGGAAATTATTCTGAGTGTTTGTCACGCTCACCGTAGTTACTTTACCATTCAAAGCTTTGACCAAGCGCTGGATCTCAATACTTTCGCCAGACTGGGAAACCACAATCAGTAGTGTTCTTTCGCCCAGCATCGCCAAGGCGTAATGAACCAGCTCTGAAGCCTCAATATGAATTGTGGGAATACCCTGCTGATTTAAGTACAACCAAGTGGGAAACAGGGCATAGTAAGAGCTGCCCATGCCTGTAAGCACGACCTGATCATAGCGATCGCGGTGTAATTCATCCAACAGAGACTGCCAGTTTTGCTGATTACCGTAGTGCTCTACTACAGAGTGCAGCACGCTAGGCTGCTCCAGGATGTCAGAGAGGTAGGTCATTTTATTCGGGCTGTAACGCAAGTTCTAGCGCAACAAGCATTACTATAGTGCAAACCACAGCAACAACTGACTAGAGGCACTCCCAACATTTCCCTACCTGAGCACCAGTAAGCAGGTTGTAAAGTAACATATAGGCAATTTCAACGTAGTCTAGAGACTGCTCTTCCGACTAGACTCTAAGTACTTCAGTCTTAATTAAGGTAGCCTCTGCCATGGTTCAATCTCCGTCAACATCCATGACCACCAGCCCGGTTAAGTTTGGTACAGACGGCTGGCGAGGTTTAATTGCCGCAGACTTTACCTTCGAGCGCTTAGCGATCGTTGCACCTATAGCAGCCAAAGTTCTAGCTCGTGTTTATGGTGACTCGGTTCAAAGTCAAACTATTGTTGTGGGTTACGACCGGCGTTTCTTGGCAGAAGAGTTTGCCCAAACGGTCGCAGAAGTTGTCAGCCAGGCGGGGTTCGATGTTTTATTATCAGACACTTACGCTCCTACCCCTGCATTAAGCTGGGCTGTTAAGCAACAGAGTGCTCTAGGAGCTTTGGTTATTACGGCTAGTCACAATCCTGGACAGTACTCAGGTCTCAAAATCAAGGGAGCCTTTGGGGGATCAGTGCCTCCACCAGTGACTCAGCAAATTGAAGCACAACTAACCGAAGAAGCTGTTCAAACTTCAACTTCGACGCCTGGACAGATTCAGACGTTTAATCCTTGGTCCAGTTATTGCGAAGTTCTACAATCGAAAGTTAACGTTAACTTGATTCGTGAGGCGATCGCCTCAGGAAAGTTGACCGTCTTTGTAGATGTCATGCACGGGGCGGCTGCGGGTGGACTAGCTCAACTACTGGGACTTCCCGTCAGAGAACTCAACAGCGATCGCGACCCTTTATTTGGTGGTGGAGCGCCTGAACCTCTTCCTCGCTATCTCAGTAAACTACTCCAAACAATTCAAGCCCATCACCTTGAGTCAAATCCAGACTCACTAGCAGTTGGTTTAGTCTTTGATGGTGACAGCGATCGCATCGCGGCAGTAGATGGACAGGGTAACTTCCTGAGTCCACAAATCTTAGTCCCCCTATTGGTTGAACATCTGGCAGCTAGGCGAGGGTTTTCTGGAGAAGTAATCAAAACGATTAGTGGATCTGACCTAATTCCTCGTGTAGCTGCCTTCTATAACCTCACAGTGTTCGAGACTCCAATCGGCTTTAAGTACATTGCTGACCGCATGCAAGAAATTACAAGTAATGTGCTGCTGGGCGGAGAAGAGTCAGGCGGCATTGGCTATGGCAACCATATTCCTGAGCGGGATGGGCTACTGTCGGGTCTGTACCTTTTAGAAGCAGTTGCCCAATCTGGAAAGGATCTTAGTCAGCTTTATCAAGATTTACAGACTCAAGCAGATTACAGATCCTTCTATAACCGAATTGATCTACCCCTACCCAGTATGGAAGTAAAATCACGCCTACTCCAACAACTAGAAGCTCAACTTTTAACAGAAATAGCAGATCTTTTAGTAATTGATTGCCTGACAAGTGATGGGTATAAGTTCCGCTTGGTGGATCAAAGTTGGTTACTTATTCGCTTTAGTGGTACTGAACCTGTTTTACGACTCTATTGCGAGGCAGCTACTACAGAGCAGGTTGATCGAATTCTAAACTGGGCAAGGACTTGGGCAACTTAGAGAAGAGTTGTATAGTAGCTCAACTACTATCCTTTTATAAATGTCCAAAGATAGTTCTGACACCTTAGTATACTTAATACTAAATAGTGGAGATTGTTTGAGTTCAGCCAATTCGTTAAATACCTCGTTGATTAGGAGCTTTTGTGGCAAGCGATCAGGAAAATAGTAAAGAAAAATTTTTCTACCCAACTGGCAAATACTACGGTAAGTTTACACCTGAAAACTTGGCCTTCAACGCTAATTTGCAAGAGTTCGCTCAGCGTGTCGGTCTTCTATGTAGCTTAGAAACCGGAGGTAAAATTCCGCCCGAAGAAGCGTACCTGGAGATTAAAAAGCTTTGGAGCTACTTGAAGCAATCTAAAAAAAGTTTGCTGGAGCGGCCAAGTCCTCCTCAAACCGATGCTCCTGAGGAACAAACGTAACTAGCTTGTGTAGCACAAAGGTAAGTATGAATTCTCGGCTCAACCAGTTCTCCAACAATCACAGCTTAAACTTCGGAGTTTCACCGGAGGTTTTAATTAGTCTAACTGTCATCCCCCTATTGCTGGTGCTGTTTAGCAGTAAAGTCTTTGACCAAATATTGCAGGAAATAAGCCAGCAAAGTGAAGAAATTCTTCGTGGCGATCGCTTGCCTTCCCTTATTTTTCCAGACATATCCAAGTTGGAAAAGTAATATTCTTTAAGCTAAAGAGCAGAACAGCCTCTTCACCAAGAAGAGGCTACTGCAAGGTCCTACAGTATCTATCCTGGCACCGAGTTATTTTCCCAGAAGGCTACCCTTCAAGTATCTTCACCGCTGCAACGTTTCACTAACCGAGTTCGGGATGGGTCGGCGTGGGTCCACTGCGCCCTAAGCACCAGGAAAGCTTCTTA
>JBGTDT010000157.1:0-2258 GCA_041748155.1 Thermosynechococcaceae cyanobacterium
GGTGATCAATGACAGCCTGGGGCATACCTTGGGAGACGAGTTACTGATTACTGTAGCGGGTAAGCTACAGGCATGCCTGCGTCCTACGGATACCGTGGCACGGCTTGGGGCAGACGAGTTCACTATCCTGCTGGAGGGTGTCGAGGACGGCAGCCATGTGATCCGGGTTGCCGAGCGCCTACAAGCGGAACTGGCATTACCGCTCAATTTAGGTGGCCAGGAGGTGCTGACTCCGGCAAGTATTGGTATCGCCCTAAGTGTGACAGGCTATGACCAGCCGGCAGACCTGTTGCGGGATGCTGACATCGCCATGTACCAGGCCAAGGCGCGGGGGCCGGCGCGCTACGAAATCTTTAACACAGACTTGCATGCACGGGCAGTAGGGCGCTTGCAGGTGGAGACTGAACTGCGCCGGGCAATTGAGCGGCAGGAGTTTCGAGTCCATTATCAGCCCGTTGTGTCACTCACAACCGGGAGGATTACTGGTTTTGAAGCCCTTGTTCGCTGGCAACATCCAGACCGGGGTCTGATTTTCCCAGGGGAGTTTATTCCAGTTGCAGAAGAATCCGGGCTGATCCTCCTGATTGACCAGTGGGTGCTACGGGAAGCTTGTCGCCAGACGCAGCAGTGGCAAGAGCAGTTCCCCCAAAATCCACCCTTGACCATTAGCGTTAACCTCTGCACCCAACAGTTCCTGCACCCCGATCTGATTCAGCAGATCAACCAAACCTTACAGAAGACTGGCCTAGATGCACATAACTTGAAGCTAGAGATTACCGAAAATGTCATTATGAAAGACACCCAACCCACAACCACCCTGGCGCAATTACGAGCATTGGATGTGAAGCTATGCATTGATGACTTTGGCACCGGTTATTCATCGCTAAGCCGTCTGCACTGCCTTCCCATTCATACATTGAAGATCGATCGCTCCTTCGTTAGCAGGATGGACGTTGATCAAAGGAGTCCCCAAGCCAGCACCCCAATTGTTGCGGCGATCGCAACGCTGGCCCAAGCACTCGGTTTGGCTGTAATAGCAGAAGGGGTGGAAACGGCAGAGCAACTCGAACAGTTGAGAGGGTTGAAATGTGACTATGGGCAAGGATATTTTTTCTCTCGGCCATTGGATGCGGAGGCAGCGGCGGCACTGATTGCGACGAAGTCACAATGGTAAGGTCTTTGATACACCTGTAGCTTTAGCGATCGCTTGCAAGTGACCATAGTCCTCTTGAAGGAGCAGTTGGACCCACTTGACAAAAGCCTGTGGGAATATCTAAGAAATATTAAAAACACTCTCTAAAAATGAGCTATCTCTCAGATATTCTGCAGCAGCCAAAAGTTCTACGTTCTGTTGTGGAGTCCTACCAGGACCATAAAGTTTGGCAATCCTTGACGGAGAAGGGACTCGGAGGGCATTACCGGCAGGTCGTTTTGACTGGCATGGGCAGCTCTTACTATGCTCTGTTTCCAACTTGGTTGTACTTAAATCAGCAAGGGATACCCTCTATCCACATTGAGGCTTCAGAGCTAGTTCATTATGCACTGGAAATGCTGACTGAGCAGACACTATTGGTGGTTGTTTCTCAGTCCGGGGAGAGCGCTGAAATCCGCCGCTTAGTGGAGGCTGTCAAGGGTAAGCTAACCACAGTGAGTGTCACAAACGAGAGAGATAACTTTTTGGCAAGTCACAGCAGCATCCCGCTCTGCACGAATGCAGGGTCAGAAGTTCCCGTTGCAACGAAGACCTACACAGGCTGTCTAGCAATTTTGCATCTCCTCGCCCGCAGCTTAACTGGAAGTCTAGAGTCTCAGGATTATGTTGATCTAATTAACGTAGCGGACCAAATGGCAACCTTGCTAAAAAATTGGTCCAATTGGTTAGAGCCGGCGATAGAGCATTTACAATCCGCATCCTTCCTGTCCCTCCTGGGCCGAGGTCCGGCGGTTTCCTCAGCCATGACCGGAGCCTTGATTCTTAAAGAAGCTGCACGTCTTAATGCAGTCGGTCTCTCTGGGGGGCAATTTCGCCATGGACCGATGGAGACTGTTTCCCCAGAAGTCGGTGTGATTCTGTTTGCCCAAGGGGGGTGTACTGGGGAGCTCAGTCAACGCCTGGCAACAGATATCGCCAGTCATGGGGGGCATGTTGTTCTGGTTGGTCAGAAGGTCACAGATCCAGCCGTTGTCAATCTATCTCTACCTACAGTGGATGAGTCCCTCAGCCCTATCTTGGAAATTTTAGCTGTGCAACTGCTAGC
>JBGTDT010000158.1:0-2476 GCA_041748155.1 Thermosynechococcaceae cyanobacterium
CTGCTCACCGAGACGGCTGTGAAGCTGATTGATCAAGTGGCACAGGAATTCGGCATCAGCCGCTCAGAAGCCGTGGAACGAGCTGCTAGAGGTGGCAAATTCCGAGAAGCCGTACAAGCCTATGATGAGATTCAGGTGAAGCAAGAATGACTCCTATCCCTCCGGCGTATACTTTCCCAATTGGTCAAGCGCGATCGCCGTCACTATCCTCTCTACCCCCTGCCTTGGAGTGCTTCCCGCTCAACTAGCCAAGCAGTTCTAGCTAAAATTTAACAGTAGTTAGCTAGAACTGCTTCCACAACTCAGAACTCAGGTGATGATCAAAACCAGAGCTTTGTGCTCAACTCTCCGAAGAAAGCAACAGCACCCCATCGCAGCAAAAGAGCTTGAAAGCATTGAGGGAAAAATCGCACCAGTCAAACCCCCCATTTTTATTCGTAATGTGACCAAACGGAAGCAACTCTAATCGTCCTGGTATCATCATCAACTGCGTAGACAAGGCGATGTTTGATATTGATTCGCCTTGAATAATAGCCTTTCAAATTGCCCGAAAGTTTCTCGTAAGGGGGTTCGTAGGGATCTCGCTTGAGAACTTCAAGCAATTGCTTAACATTTTCTGCCAGATTAGCAGACTTCAATTTTTTGGCATCCTTAAGAGCACTTCGGCTAAACTCAATGGTCCACGTCATCTAACGCCTGCAAAAACTCATCCTCAGATCGCCAATCATTGGCACGTTCAGCCTCTCTGATAGACTCCACCAAGCCAGGGACAGATTGTAAATAAAGAGTTTCTTGTAAACTTTCCCAATCCGCTTTAGATAGCAAAACAGCATCACCTTTCCGACTGGTAATGACTCGCGGTGAATGGTCTTGATTGACCTGTTCTACTAAGCTAAACAAATTAGCTCTAGCTTCACTTGCACTGACAATTTCCACTGATGGTCCCAAAACTTGTACAACTAATTGTACCACACATTTGTCTAGCGACAGCAAGAGGCGATCGCTACCGAAATTTGCAGCTTTCGCGGCTGAGTTTCTGGCTCAAGCTGTCGTTTAAGCTCCATTTCAGTCACTGCCCTCTAGGTTTTCCTTCAGGCAAGAGTGCGCCGATGCTCGTGATCGCCGGTTCATCTTCCCGGTCCAGGGGATAGATTTCCACGACCACCAATCCCTCTTCTCGTTTGACATACACCGAGAGGCCATCGATCGTAATCCAGCAACTCAACTAGTCTGGGGCCAGAGTGTATTCAGACTCGCTGTCTTGGATCAGTGCTGCGGAATCAAACCGATGCGGCTGAAAAACATAACTCATCCTTTACCTTCCTCCTGTTCCAGTGAATTTCCGGTAATACTCGACAACTAGCCAAGCCTGAGCAGCATTAGGATAGAGCTGCCTTGTTTGAGGATGGCGATCGCCGGGTCAAATTAACTTATTGTTGAGTGTTATTTTTTTGAGTAGTGAATTCAGTAAAAGCTGCGAGGATCTGATCTGGGGTCATGGTGATCAGTTTCTCCAGCTTGACTTTTGCTGCAATGGCATCAAAACCACCCATTGAGAGCGAAATTGCATGATCGCACAGACAAGCACAAATTTCATCAGGTAGCTGTGCTAAGGGTAAAAGCTTGGGAGAGTGACCTAGCAGTGATGCCAGTCGTTTTTGCTGTGGTTCCATCTATCTATTGCCTTAACTGCATGACTTAGGATTGTTTTCTTTAGCGCGATCGCCAGGGCAGATCCTTTGAAGCATCACCCCAACCAGTCAGTCAGCTCGTTCATGGCTGTAGACCCCCTTGATCTGGTAATTGAGATAGCGGCCCTTAGAAGGAGCTGCCAGAAACGCCTCAAACACCCCTAGAGGCACTTCAAAATAGCGATAACGGCTGCCAGTGTGGAAATCCACCTGTAGCACCTGATTGATACTGCCATAGCCGATCGCTGCGATATTGCTGGAATCCACCCCAATCATTACAATCTCCTCTGAGGTTGGCAGTACTGCTTGCAATTGCTCAGTCAGCAAATCTGCCAAGCCGCTCCGAGCCAGGGCTTGCGTTACCTGTTGCCACTGCCTGCGAGTTAGTGTCAGCTCCACCATCACAGATTCAAGCTCTTCTGATCGCTCCCAATCAGGACAAGCCTGAAGCTCTGCCCCTAAGAAAGTTAAATCCGCTAAATCCTGCTCAGACAGCCTGCCTCGCCACTTATCCGCCCGCTGCCGGTAAAGTGGATTCACAGCACACAGCTCAGGATTGAAGAACTTACAACTAGAACAGTCAGATAGCATCTCATTCCTCCTATGAAGCTAAACGCGATCGCCCAGTAGCTCCGAACATTACTCCTACAGCCCTGAGTGACCTTCCAGCCAGTCAAACGCCCGTTCTAGTTTCTGTGTTGAGAGCAAACCCAGTTGCCAGAGGATAAGGTGCAACGGTGCGAGGGTGGCGTTAGCGGTTCGATGAGCGATCGCAATTGTCTCAG
>JBGTDT010000159.1:0-7121 GCA_041748155.1 Thermosynechococcaceae cyanobacterium
GGGGGGAGTAGAGGTGCCAGGCATTGCCACTGGGAATTTGTCAAGTCACCTCGACGCTGAGGAGGAAGAATCATAGGAGCTTTTCAATACGTCAGCTTTAGGATTCCCATCTCGTTCAAGAAGTTTTAAAACACTCCCTAGCATAGTTAACAGTAAAGCTTTGACCTCTATCCTTACCTATTCTGGACTACCTTTCATGAACAAAATCTTTGGAGTAACTGTATAGTCTCCTATATTATTACAGGGGCGGGGTCGCAAAAGACATTATTTGCGACCCCGCCCAAGTCTCAAACTCCTTCTAGGAGTCAATCTCACTTAAAGTGCATAACACCCTCTAGAAGGAAAAGACTGTACGCAAAGTGCCCGTGACAATTGTGCCGTTGCGGCTTTGATTGGCAGGGTCGAGGATCACCTGTACTAAAGGTGTGATGCTAATGTTAGTGCTCAGCGGGTAGTTATAAAACGCTTCGATATTAGTCTGAGCCGCGTTGCCAACTGCTCCTTCGATAAACGGCTGCCCTGCAGCGATACCCGCCAAAGTGCCCGGTACAAATAGGTCCTGGAACGCCACACCTACCATCCAGTAATTGGGTTTAATGTCCCCAAAGGCTGTGTCTTGATAGCTGCCGGAGCCGTAGCGACCAAAAACTGCAAGTTGTTGCGAAAGTGCCAGTTCAAAGTTGGCCCCCAAGACATCAAACTGACCCCCTAATACCTGGCCACCGCTGTACTGGAGGCGTAAGGCAAAGGCAGGACTCGGAGAATACTCTAGCTCAATAGTGCTCTGGTAAGGGTCACCAAGCAGACCATGCTTGCCATTCCCATCAGGGTATAGCAACCTGGTGAACGGTGCTACACTTCTGACAACCCCTTGAGAGTTAGCGCTCCCTGCGTCTCCTGCTGCATACACTGCCCGCAACGTTAACGCCCCGCCATCTGGATTCCAACCAATAGCCGCCCCTGAGCTAGGGCCGTAGATAGGAAAAAGAATGTAGTTGTTAACCAAAGCCTGAGTTGTAAAGTCTCGGAAGCTCAGGTTTGCGTAGCTGTTTCTATCCACATAATCTGCAATGATGATCGCAGGACCCAGGGACACTGTAAAATCTTGAAATGGGGTAAAGGTATAGTACAGTCGGCCTACCACGAGTGCGTCCGTAGCCGGCTTAACAGAAAAGTCCAAAACGCTGCCAAAGGTAGGCTCTAGAAAACCTGCTAGATTGTCGCCCCCGCGATCGCTGCCGGTATGCAGCCGGAGCTTCAGTAGATCTGACCCGTTAAAGCTCGTATTCAAATCCAGTCGCGCCCGGTAGAGGAAGGTGGCATTGGGGTCAGCGCCAGTAACCTCTACGCCTGTCGGACCCACAATGCGCTCCCCGCTGAAACCGCCCCCTGTTACGGCAAAGATTGCCTGACCTGCAAGCTCCGTTGTAGTAGAAAATTGCTCGGCTTTTAGCGTTGCTGTTTGAGCTTCCAGCTCCGCTACTCGGCCCTGTAGATTTGTCACTGTGCCAAACTGATCTTGCAACTGTTGAAGTGTTGTGAGATCTTCTGGCGGTAAGTTGTCAATCTGCTCCCTGATTTTGTTGAAACAGGCACTCATCCCAGCAGCAAACTCGTAGCGGGTCAGGGCACGGTTGCCTTGGAAAGCGCTGTCAGAGTAACCCGCAAGGCAACCATAGCGGTTTATAAAAGACTGGAGAGCCTGAAAGGCCCAATCTGTCGGCTGCACATCTGAAAGCTGGGACACTGAGGTAATTGACTCCGTAGCAGGTGGCTCTGTCTGCGCCTCGATCACCCCGGGGGACCAGGAACCCGGGGGACCAGGTCTTTTCTCCTGCCAAACTTGGGGAGTTGGGGGGGGTAGATCTTGTGCCTCGACAGTCAACTGTGTAAGCCCTGGCTGAGTAACTAGACTGAGAAGGCTGACTTTAGTCAGAAGCAGATAAATCTTTTTCATAAGTCACAAAGAGATGTACGGAGTTTGCTGTACGGAAGAGTCAGCCCAGCCCTGAACTGTGAGGCGTGACTTCTCAACGAAAAATTTTGGATACCCTGATCGCGGCTTAGAGAGGATTCGCCTCAGCAGAGCTGTTCGCGCAGCGGGCCGGAGACCCTTGAAGGACCGCGGGTTAGGTCAGAAAATATCAACTGACGATCTGCAACCAGAGGGTTTCAATCTGCACCAAAACCTGGATAAAGTTGCCAAAACTAACTGGTTTCATCAGGCTGTAGCAGTTGGTGTAATTTTTATAGATCTGGAGTTCTTGCTCCACACCGGTGCTCGTCAACATGATGATTGGAATTGTCTTCAAGGACTCATCGTGCTTGATCACTTGCAGAACTTCCGACCCATCCATTTTCGGCATGTGAAGATCACAGAGGATCAAGTCGGGCCGAGGGGTACTGGGGTCCTGCAAGAACGCGATCGCTGCTTCCCCATCTGCTGCATGATGTATTCGGTTAGTAACCCTAGCTTCATAAAAGGCAAGCTGAATGAACTCGACGTCATCTAAGTTGTCGTCCACTAGCAAGATTTCGATCAGTTGTCCCTGTCCCCCCTGCATTGTCAGCCCTCCATAATGTGAAAAAGAATTTACTGCCCTTATCAACCTCAGATTCAACCCAGGTTCGACCGCCGTGCCACTCAATAATTCGCTTGACGATCGCCAGACCGATACCGGTCCCTTCGTACTCTTCTTGACTGTGCAACCGCTTGAAGATGCCAAATATTCGCTGCTCGTGCCCAGCCGCAATCCCGATGCCGTTATCAGCCACACAAAAGGTGCATTCATCTTGGGAACAGGTGGCTGAAACCCTGATTTGCGGAGTGACTCGGCAAAACTTGATACTGTTGCTGATCAGGTTTTGCAGAACTTGAGCGACCTGGTTAGGGTCTGCCAGCACGGTTGGCAAATTGGGCTCTACCTGGATGATGGCGCCGCTTGTCTGAATTTGGTTCAGAAAGTTATCTAGAGCATGCTGGACAATGGCGTTGCTGTCTGTGAAAACAGGCAGTTCTGTGCGAGTGCCAACCCGTGAATAGGCCAACAGATCGCTGAGCAGCCGATCCATGTGCCGCACCGCCAACAAGATCCGGGACATTTGATGCTGGGCCTGCCCACTCAGGGGTCCGAGCTGTTTAGGTAGCATCTCCATTCGGGTTGCGATCGTCCGCAGCGGCGTTTTCAAGTCATGGGCAGCAATATAATTGAACTGCTCAAGCTCTTGATTGACCTTTTCTAAATTGGCTGCGTAGGTTCGTAACTTTTCTTCGGCCTGCTTGCGCTCGGTGATGTCGCGGAATGCCGTCACCCGTACCATATGTTCCTGGGAGCGCAACATTTTGCCACGAATCTCAGCCGGAAAAGTCGTGCCGTCTTTCCGAAGACAAACGGTTTCATAGGGATTTTCCTCCCCTAGTGCCACCTTTTGCCTGACCCCCTCGCGACACTCTGGGACGACGAATTCGACTGCACTCATGCCAATCTCTTGAGCTGGTTCATAACCGAATAGCTCCGCAAAGCTTCGGTTTGTATCTAGAACCCTTCCCTGTTCGCTAATGGCAACTGCCTCAAAAGTTGCTTCAGACAACCGCCGGAACCGCTGCTCACTCTCCAATCGTGCCTTCTCTGCCCGCAGCCGCTGAGTAGCTTCCTGGTTAATGACAAAGATGGCTAGCGGGGTCAGCGTAAAAGCCGAAAGCGTTCCCAAAGCAACTCCACCAATCAGGAATTGAGCCCGTGCTGCTGCCGCAGCTGAATAATGCTCTAGTGATCGCTTCTCCTCCTCCCTCATCTCATTGATCAATACCCGAATCTGATCCATAAGCAGCCTGCCTCGGTCCGTCAGGACAACCTGCAATGCAGCCTCAAAACCAGCTTTCTTTCGCAAGTCAATGGTTTGATCGAGTTCAGCTAATTTGCTCACAACCAAAGGCTCAAGGGCATTCAGTCTCCGCTGTTGAGCGGAATTCCCCACAGTTAGTTGCTGCAGCGCCTCGATTTCCTGACCAAGAACTGCAGTTGCATCACGATAGGGTCCTAGATAAGCTACTTTGCCAGTAAGTAGATAGCCGCGCTGCCCAGTCTCAGCATCCTTGAGATGAGAGGCAACATCTTCCAGTTTCTCAAGCACCATGAGGGTGTGTTTCACACTGCGGTTGGCTCGAACGAGTTGGGTGGTGCTTTGGTAAACGGCTCCGCCGATCAGGCACAAAAGGAGTAACATAAACCCAAATCCGCTTATGACCTTCTTTTCAAGAGACAACCGCATATTGTTACCTTTCTTCGCCAGTTTGATGTTGAGCAACGCCGAAAGACAAACAGTGCTAACCCTACTGCTCAAATCACGGCGACGTTATTAACTAGTTGGGATGCAGCTTCCCTGCAGGAACTAGCAGTTGAACTATTAACTCAACTGTTGGTCATCCTGAAAAACATACCTTTTCTTCAGATATCTGGTTCTTGGCGCCTACCATCGTGCGATAGTCCAGCCCAAATGAAATGACTGAAGCCAGGCCAAACCCAAAGAGGACTTTTGCTTCCGGGCTGAGAGAATTAGCAGGAAGACTGAGACGTTTGTACCCATTCATCGATTGACGAGTATGCTAATACGCTCAATTGCTAGGTAGCTCCACGGTTTGTAACCAGAAGGTTTGAAACCGACCCAGAATCTGGACAAAGTCGCTAAATGCGACAGGTTTACGCATATAGCAGTTGGTATAGTTCTGATAGGTGTACTGGATGTCTGACTCCAGGTCACTTGTCGTTAGAACAGCGACAGGAATTGATTTCAAAGACTCATCATGCTTGACCACTCGCAAGACTTCCCGCCCGTCCATTTTTGGCATGTTCAAGTCGAGCAAGATTAAATCGGGCCGAGGATTGTCTGGGTTCCGCAAGAATGCGATCGCTGCTTCTCCATCCTCAACATGGTGCATCTGGTTAGCAATTCTAGCTTCTCCAAGGGCAAGCTGGGTGAATTCTGCATCATCCAAGCTGTCTTCTACTAGCAGAATTTCGATTGCTCGCCCTAACTTATTACCCTGCATCTATTGCCTCCTTAAGTGTAAAGAAAAACCGGCTACCCTGCCCTAGCTCAGATTTAACCCAGATCCGGCCACCGTGCTGCTGGATCACTCTTTTAACAATGGATAGACCAATGCCACTGCCTTCATACTCCGACTGACGGTGTAACCGCTCGAACGTCTCAAATATTCGCTGTTCTGAACCTGGTGATATCCCAATCCCGTTGTCAGCGACGCAAAATGTGCATTCCTGCGCTTGACAAGTTGCCGAAATCGTAATCTTGGGTTTGTTCTGGCAAAAATTAATTCCGTTGCTAATCAGGTTTTGAAACACTTGAACAAGCTGTGTCGGGTCAGCAAGAACGGTTGGTAGCTCCTTTTGTACCTGTACGACTGCTTGCTTTTCTTGAATTAGACTTTGAAGGCTATCCAGTACTGCCTGAACTACAGTCGAGCTAACTGTAGGTTCCAAACTCTTCATCTGCATCCCAGCTTGAGAGTAGGCCAGTAAGTTATTCAACAGTCTATCCATGCGAGAAATGGCAAGGGTGATGCCCTCCGTCTGATGCTGCACATCTTGACTCCCTTTTTCTAAGTCCCGGATCAAAAACTGCATCCGCGTCGAAATTGTGCGGAGTGGCGCTCTCAAATCGTGGGATGCCGAAAGGTTAAATCTCTCTAGCTCTTCGTTACTACGGGTAAGTTTGTCAGCACATTCTTTGAGCTGAGCTTCCGAGCGTTTGCGCTCCGTGATGTCCAGCAATACCCCGCCGATGAAATGGGCCCCTTGGGAATCTGTTACTCTAAACCGGCAGGATAACCACTCCTGGGCTATGCTAGCTAGTGTCGGCAGGGATTCCTCAATGATCAAGGTTTCGCCAGTTGCTAGAACTTGCAAATCTTTTTTTTTCAGTTCGTTCGCCAGCTCAGCAGGGAAATAATCAAGATCGGTTCGGTGATCCGCCTTGACCCCAAACAGGTTCTCGAGCAAGGTATTGGCATATACGTATTGACCATCTGCGTCTTTAAGGTAGGCAACCACTGGGCTGTTGTCCATGTAAAGTCGGAAGCGCTCTTCCTGAGCTTTCAAGCGACGAACAATATTGGTAGTGTCAAGCGCCAAAGCCAAGAGGACCAGTGTCCCAATTCCCAGACCTATGGTTAGCAAGGGGTTAGCAATAGACTGTGACAGTTCTTCCACTGATTCAGAGGTTAATCCAAAGCTGACCGCAGCCATTGCGGTACAGTGTATTCCAGCATTAACATTTCCCATCAAGACGCCACTGTCGGTTTTTTTGACTTCTAGAACATTTTTCATAAGATCAACCGTACGAAGTTGAAACGCAAACCGAAGGGCAGGGAGCGCCGCCCCAATAGCGATCGCAATAGACAAGGCAACAAACTTTGGATCCTAGGTCGCGATCGTGGTTGAGCTAGCTAAAAAATAACTTTTTAACTAGGAAGTTCCCGAACCCGCTTATGGCGGAAGGCCTATTTTCTTTCGACATACCTCAGAGCCATTGACCTATCTAAGAATGACAGCAGTGACAAACACATAGCATACATTTGCTCTCCCCCTAGTCATGTTCACCTATCTTACGGAGAGGCTTAGAGAGAACACTCAGTATTTCTACGGAATTTTCATAATGAAAATCCTATTAGTCAAAACTGAAACTAGTGAGCCCCAACGGTTGTGTTGCAAAGACTGGAGTGAGAGGTGATAGGGTAGGGAGCCTGTATCTTCAAATCTCCTTTTCATGTCCAAGTCTCTTCAATTCAAATGGCGTCATTACCAGCCCGACATCATCCTTTGCTGTGTGGGCTGGTACTTGAGCTACCCCTTGAGTTACCGGCAGGTAGAAGAGCTGATCACAGAGCGTGGTTTACCTGTGGATCATAGTACCGTGTTCCGCTGGCAGCATTACAGCCCGGAACTGGACAAGTGTTGCCGCCGCTACCTGCGTCCTACCAATGACTCTTGGCGGGTGGACGAGACCTACATTAAAATTAAGGGCAAGTGGAAGTATCTTTACCGGGCTGTGGATTCAGTAGGCAACACCCTCGACTTTTTGCTTACTGCCAAATGGGTTGTGTT
>JBGTDT010000160.1:0-2637 GCA_041748155.1 Thermosynechococcaceae cyanobacterium
CCGTCTCGAAGTGATGGACTTCGGGGTCAAATCCAACTCGGCCAGTCAGAGAAACAATATTAAGAGACATAAGTTATATCCTTCAATCAATCCTAACTTCTACTACTAGGCAGACGTTCTCTACTCAGGTTCCTAGTGCTATTAATGACGCTAAACCTTGTTGCAAGACTAGAACAACAAAATCACCTTTGCTCCTAGCTTTAGATAGGTGGACTACCATCTCCTATAGCCAGCAGCCATATTGAGAGCAGAGCAAGTATATTGCTAAATGGTCGTATGGAACTCTGAATTTAAGTTATTTACCACACTTTAATAGTACATCAGTACTATTATTATAACTCTGCAAAAACCTGTTTAGGCGTTGGAATAGTACATTTACCTGAGTAAGAGCCCATCAAAATCTAGGGGGCTGATGCCGCACAGCACGACTTTTAACTAGTACACACTCACAGGCCACCCAGATTCTCTCTTCAACCGGCATCACAGCGATTCTAAGGACCAACTTTCCACCCCACCCCCTGGATTTTGATGGACTCGTGTCAGAACTGAGTACTCACTATTTCTTATTGAGAATTTGACTCCACATTTTTCGCTGAAATCCCTTGCTTTTCGTTAAGTTTATTGAGAATTCTCAATATTGTTGAGAATTAACACTTGAGTACTCAGTTCTGACACTTTCTGTCAGAGAGGGGAGCTACCAACTCGTGCAGCAAGGTGAGAATTTCTATGCTCCCTAAGGAGTCTCAGTTGTTACCCTTCCCCCTGAAGTAAAATTGCTTGAGCTAGAAGAATTGCGTATGAGGTGAAATCATGAGCATCCATGTTGAACAAAGCGTAAGGATCAACCGCTCGCCCGAAGAGCTGTACCGCTTCTGGCGCAACTTTGAAAACCTGCCTCGTTTCATGAATCACCTGGAGTCAGTGCAAACTCTAGATGATAAGCGTTCCCATTGGGTTACAAAAGCACCTCTGGGCAATCATGTTGAGTGGGATGCAGAGATTACTGACGAGCAAGAAAACCAATTTATTGCTTGGCGATCACTAGAAGGGGCAGTCGTTCCCAATAGTGGCTCTGTCAGCTTTTCCAGTTCAGAGTATGAGAAGGGCACAGAGGTCAAGGTGAGGCTGGACTACAACCCCCCAGGCGGTATGGTAGGAGCTGTAATCGCCACCTTCTTCGGGGAAGCTCCGGGTCAACAGCTTCAAAACGATTTGTGGCGACTCAAGCAAGAGATCGAACTAGGCAGGACTACACTATAGAGGGTGTGATTTGCGGAAATCATGAGCGCAAGTGGATGGAGCAAAAACTGAAAACCTCCCCTTTTTTGCATTAAGCAGGTCTGTTTAGGGGAGGTCCCCATATTTCGGACTCCACCAGCCACTCTGGGTCTTGAAGTAAACAACTTCCTGATGCTGTTTGTCAGTTCGAGAGCTAGGGTCTGAGCAGCGTAGTAAGCTTTTCTGTCGTCCTTCTTTCTCGTAGCGATACTCTTCTAAAGGCTTAGGACACACAGGGCAACCAAGTGTTGTGATGGTAACTGGAGGTCTGCCTGGGCTTTTTCCACTGAAAGTTTTAGAGCGAGGTTGTTCCCATTCCTTCTCCCGGTCAGACCAGAAGAGAACAACGTCTTCACAACCACTGATGCACTTGAGAAAGCACTTCTTTTTGACCTTCTTACTCGGAATCTTCGCTAAGTAGCTTCGACATTGTGGGCACCGGGTTCTCGATAACGGCAGAGCTTTCCCTTTGGGGGTTGCTGCATTGCTCACAGGCTGACTTACAAGCAGCTTCTTAGCCCGTTCTAGGGCAGGGATAAAGTAGTCATAATTCCAGGTAGTCAAGTATTTCTGCCAATCCTCCTGGCCCGCAGCAATTTGGTCTAGTGCTAGCTCCATCTGGGCTGTGAAATCAGCCTCCAGTAAGTCTGGCAGCGCTTGTCCAAGAAACTGGTCTACTTCTAAGCCCAGGGATGTCGGCTGCAAGTGCCCCTTGGCAGTCTCGACGTACTGCCGCTGCTTCAGGGTTTGAATGGTTGGAGCGTAGGTACTCGGTCTGCCGATTCCCCGTCGCTCCACCACTTGCACCAGTTTCGGTTCGCTATAGTGTGGTGGCGGTGAGGTCTGCTTCTGTTCATGAGCCGCTTGCTGGAGCCGGAGGAGCTGACCCTGCTGAAGTGCGGGTAACTCCGAGTCTGCGCTCAGGTTGTTCCAGTAGCGACTGTAGCCTGGGAAGTCAACGACCTGCCCCCGTGCTTGCCAGAATACTGAACCAGACTGGGAAACTAAGCGGGTCTTGCGGAGTCGAGCAGCTTGGCATTGAGAGGCTACTGCCCGCTTCCAGATCAGCAAGTACAGACTAAATTCGTCTGTAGATAGTTCAGCCTTCAGTTGGGCTGAGGGACGAGTCAGGTCAGTGGGTCGAATCGCTTCATGGGCTTCCTGAGCACCCTTGGAGCTGCGGTGCTGGGCGACTTTCTTGGGGACATTTTCGGGATCATGTGCTACTAGCCAGCGTCGAGCCGCAGCACAGAAGTCTGGACTCAGGGCGAAGCTGTCTGTCCTCATGTAGGTAATCAAGCCAGCTTCATAAAGCTTTTGGGCAATCTGCATGGTGTGCTCTGGGCTGAAGCGCAACTT
>JBGTDT010000161.1:0-4610 GCA_041748155.1 Thermosynechococcaceae cyanobacterium
TGTAGCGTTGCTTGCCCTCATCAGATTGACCATGCTTCACGACATCGCTACTCTGACACGTTGGACAAAGAACGGGTTCAAGAACCATGCCAAAACTCCAGAGCGAACGACCCTTGGATTATCCTTCACTTCCACAGGTCTAGTCCATTACCAACAGGTTTTTATGGGTAATCCTGCTATCCCTGAGTTTCAACCTGAGTAGTTACAAATTTTCTTAGATAAACTCGCTACCAGAAGACTCTTTACGGCGAATTCCAATCACTGAGGGGCGAGGTGGACCTTGAGAATTACCTTCTATATTACTCGGCCAACTACTGCCACGCGGCACACTTCGGGTTTGCTTAAACAGGTCACCGTTCAGGTCTAGCATCTCGATACTTCGGTTCAGGACAGTGCCATCATTGATTGGGCAGTCTTCACCAGGGTGCTGCACTGACAGAATCAATGTATCCTCGACAAATGTTGGACCAGTCATCTCGCAGCGGACCGGACCGTAGGCGAAGGGAATAACGTTCCCAGCATTGGGTCCACTTGTGGGAATGTAGAAAAGCCAGTTGTTGCCAAAAACCCCGGTTAGATTAGAAACATTACCTGTCTCCGTATGATCAATGTCATTTAGGGCTCCAGCAGCACCGATGTCGAGACCATTATGGGTGCTAGTCGACATATCTGTGACACCCCAAACATTCCCAGCAGTGTCAAACGCCAGGTTGTCTACATTGGCAAAGCCAGCTCCCCCTTCTGCTCCTGCTTCCCCGCCTTGGGCCAGTCGTTCCCAGCGAAAGGTTGTTCCCGTACCATCGGGGCTGTCTTCCATAATCTTGTAAAGTCCTCCTGACTGCTGGGTGGCATTTACAGCAGGCGTGTATTTGGCAACAGTAAAAATTCGAGAATCGGGATAGCCGTCATTGCCAGATGCACCATCTGTGTAGGCCACAAAAACTTCCTTTGTGCGTGGATGAACTTCTAGGTCTTCAGGGCGAGCTGTAGGTGTTCCTCCAGCAAGATTGGCAGCTAGGAAGGCATCGACTAAAAGAGCACCCTGACTGGGGTAGAAACTTCGTAGCTGTTTATTCTGGTACTCTGGTAGGACTTTGGCCTCGTTCGCAGCGTTGACGCCAAATGCACCGCCGTCCTCTGCTTGGCCTGCCACCCCATTACGATTTGGTAGGTTGAGAGCACTCTCTTTACTCGCGCTGCCTAAAGCTGCAAGTTCTGCTGAGCCAAGGGTTGATGGTGGAATTGGGTTGGTGCCGGTATCTAAGCGCAGGGGAATCCATTCACCCCTACCGTCAGGATTGTAGTGGGCAACAAATAGAGTACCGTCTTCGAACAAGGCGCTGTTTGCTTTGTTCTCCGGGGAAGTCACTGTCCCTGAGCTGACGTACTTCCAGGTATGGCCGCCGCGTCGGTCATCCCCCATGTAGGCAATTAGCTTTCTTCCCGGTTCAACCCGCAGGGTAATGTTTTCATGGCGGAAGCGACCCAGGTTGGTATGTTTGCGAGGACGAAATGTTGGATCGGCGGGATCAAGTTCGACCATCCAGCCATACTTTTCACCGACCAAGCCAAATACAGCCCCGATCGTATCTTCGGTGTATTGGGTTTGAGTCCCGTCAGGTTTGACGGCTTCGGTCACGCCCCCTTGAAAGTTCTCCTCGGCAGACAGCACCGTTCCCCAAGGCGTTGTTCCTCCGGAACAGTTGTAAGCAGTGCCAATAATTTTATTGCCCAATCCATCGGTACTCAAGTTGAAGACTTGGGCTGCCGCCGGTCCTGTGCTCACCAGGTAGTTATTGTCTCCTTTCTGATAACTTCGAGTCCCCCAAGCTGTAATGGTTTTATACTGGTCAGACCGTTGTTGGTTAATGCCCAGCCCCGAAAGACCATGAACTCGTCGATTCTTCCCATCTGGTCGAACAGCGAAGCGTCCACTGGGATCTTCTCGGACAAGCCTTACCACTGAGCCACCCAGGTTGTACAAGAATTCGCCCAAAACTTCAACATCTAGGGCAGCGGGTAAACTCTGCCCAATGACGAGAGGATAAGTTGCAGGGGTTGACCCAATATCCTCTGGAGTGTCTGGAATCAGGGGAGAAAATGGGAAGGAGACATATTCATGGTTGACCCAGAGATAGCCGTCATTAGAATTTTGGCTATCAAGCGGCACAAAGGCTGTGTAGTCGTTGTTATAGCCAAAGTATTCCTCTTGGTTTGGGAAAACGCGATCGCCCCAGCGGATAATCACATACCGCTCGTATTCCGGCGGCACCACCACATCATCAACGACGGTGTAGTTCGCTAATCTAATATCAACAGACGGTTTCAGGGTTTCACCTAGACCAATTGCGGTCGCTAAAAAGCTCCCTTGCTGTTGGTAGATGGGTAGGGGATGGGGCAATCGCACTGGGGTAAAGCTGAGGGGAGCCTCTGCCTGGTCAGGGCTGGGACTAGGGTCAAAAATTCTTTTGCTGATCACACCAGCTACGACAGCAGCCCCCACACCGCCCCCAAAGAAAATCAATAGTTGTCTACGAGTCAGCTTAGACATAAAATTCTATGTTTGCCTTCCCCAAGCAGGACAGGCAGGTTAAAAAGACTTGAAGCGCTAGCACGACAGAACTTTGAAACAATGGGCTTTAGGAATGTATAACTATAGCAATCTGGTTTGAGCAGACTCCTTTGTGGCTATCCTCAGAATATCAATAGGTCCGTAGAAGGCCCACTCGCTGAAGCCAATGACATGAACGGCTGATGAATGCTGATATTTACCCGTAGTTATCCTTGATATACTCTAGGCTTGGAACGTTAAGCTGAGGTAATCCTAGGGTTAATCTCTAAGACACTAGCGTTCGTCTCAAAGGGTAAGCTGAGGACGCGGCTAGCTTTGGGATCGGTGGGATGAAATTGGCTCAATTTATCTTTTTGTTTTTGGATGGGGTAGGACTGGCCGGGGCTCAGCCTAGCAATCCTTTTGCCTCTGGCGGGAGCGCACCCTTCCTGGATCGGCTTTTGGATGGGCCACTCCTATCTCCGCTTAGGGTGAGTAACCCGCAGCTCTTACTCAAGCCGATAGATAGCTGCTTAGGCGTACCGGGTTTGCCCCAGAGTGCAACTGGCCAAACTTCCCTCTACACTGGACGCAACGCCGCCGCCTTTTTGGGCCGTCATTTAACTGCCTTTGCCAACGGTTCCCTCCGAACTCTGATTCTCGAAAGTGGTATGTTCAAGCAGGTGCTGGCGTTGGGCGGCTCAGTGACTCACGCCAACTTCTACCCGCCAGCTTACTTTGAGGCGATCGCCCAGCGCCGGGGTCGCTGTTCTGTTGGTACACTTCTGGCCCTGACTGCCGGTGTTCCCTTTCGGATGGGGGAAGATTACGAACAGGGTGCAGCAATTTATTGGGATATCACCGGCGATCGCCTAGACGGACAAGCCCCAATCACGCCCCAGGAAGCCGGACGACGACTGGCCGCGATCGGGACCCAGCACAATCTCACCCTGTTTGAGTGCTACCTGCCCGATTACGCCGGACACCAGCAGGATCAAATACAAGCTCACCGAGTGATTACGCTAATTGATGCCTTTATCGAGGGTGTGGTGACGCATTTATCGCCTCAAGTCACACTAATTGTTAGCAGCGATCACGGTAACCTTGAAGACTTATCCAGTAAATGCCACACCTTAAATCCCGTCCCCCTGCTGGCAGTTGGACCCCAGGCCTCTGCCCTTGATACCGTTGTAGACATTACAGGTATCACCCCGAAGCTGGTCGAATTGCTGGTAAGCTAAGTAGCCTGGGAGCGCAGTGCATTATTCTCACATTCAACGAAGCTGGATAACGTTGCCCATCACCTGCCGCAGGCAACCTCCTATTCCCAACAGATAACCTCTAGGTGGTCAGGTGCATGGGCGTTGTTAAGCACATTGCACCTAAATGTAACAATAGAGCGTTGCAATTGATTTCAGGAGACATCTCCTCAGCTGTAAACCAGTTGAGAGTCGATTATTCTGCCGTTTCTTCCGCTGATTTGTGGGTGAGAAGATAGACCAATGGCCCAAACGAGCCCAATGCTAGTGTGGTTAGATCTAGCGATTCATATGCCTGCTTACACCTTGCCCATTACCTTGCGCCAGTGCGATCGTCTCTCTCGCATTGGTTGGGTTGAGGCTGTGAAACTTAACATCCACCTGCATTCCCTTCAGGTGATGTTCAGATGCAATGTGAATGGCCGGGAAGGACAACGATCTCATCCAGTTGACTAGAACCGATGGGATTAGAGTGGGCTACAGAGGATTGAATGTAACAGGGGAGTGTGTTGGATTTACTGTCGTCAACCCAACCTACGCGGCGGGCGGTTGCTCCGCAGTTGCGCTTTGCGCTAAACGCACTACGGGAGATTCAGAGATTGCACTTATTACAATAGCTTAAAGAGCCTTCTAAAACGGACTCATACCGATTATGATTAAACCCATGACTATTTCATGGTCATTTAAATTGCTTTCTCGGTCGCTCTAATTTGCAACCGTAGATTAGCGTTTTTCCAAAGACAGGAGATATTATGAGCAGCGGAAGCGGATGCCCATTTACGGGCGGCGGTCAGAAAATT
>JBGTDT010000162.1:0-4038 GCA_041748155.1 Thermosynechococcaceae cyanobacterium
GTTCAACTCAGCTCGACGAACCCTCAAAGAATATGAAGCGATGAATATAATCCGCAAAGGTCAGATCGAAAATGTAGAGAAAGGAGATGTCATAGGACAAATATCTTTCATTAACAAAATCTTTGGAGTAACTGTATAGTCCCCTATATTATTACAGGGGCAGGGTCGCTAAAGTCATTATTTGCGACACAGCCTTGATTACTTGACCCAGGACCTGCCCAAGGATAAGGGGGTTGAAAAGTGTACGCGGCGGTTTGAGTAAGTGCAGCACTTCCATAAGCCGCTTATAAACATGCGGATGCTGGGTGGCGCTTAGCCACGCCTGATTCATGTATCGGTGCAGTTGGCGTGTCAGCCAGTCCGGTTGGCTGCCTTCTGTTGTGGGATAACGGAAATCCTCACTGGTTGCCAATAACCAGGGGATTCTATTGACTTTAGCTAACTTTTTCTGAAAAGCTTGAGACAAGCCACTAAGGTCCTTGCTGGGTTGATGCCAACACTGTAACCGCAGGCACTGCTGTAAGGTCAGGGCAGCCTGAGCAGCTACAGTCATACCCTGCGCGTAAACTGGATTGAAGGCGCAAACAGCGTCACCGAGCACCACAAAATTTTCCGGCCAGTGGGGAAGTTGTTCGTAATGGCGCAGACGATTTTCAGTCCGTCGATAGCCATAGATTGGCGAGAGTGGCTGGGCATCTTTAATTGCTTCATAGTGAATTGGGCTAGGCAGACTGCGAGCAAAGTCCAAAAAGGCAGCTTCATCCGTAGGCGGATAGTCACGGGCTGCCCCTGCAAGTGTCAAGATCCAGCGATCGCCTTCTATGGGAAGAAGCATTGCACCTCGGCTGCTAGTGGGTGGAGTAGCCTGCTGCATCAGAACTTTC
This sequence comes from Thermosynechococcaceae cyanobacterium, assembly GCA_041748155.1. Classification (GTDB taxonomy): domain Bacteria; phylum Cyanobacteriota; class Cyanobacteriia; order Thermosynechococcales; family Thermosynechococcaceae; genus JBGTDT01. Next base: position 885 of record JBGTDT010000162.1, read on the forward strand.
CAGTCAGATTGAAAGCCCTTTGGGTAATGATAGCAGCGGCTAGCATAGCCGAGAAACGAGTTGACAACCGTTTGGTAAGGTGATCGATATCCCAGTGTTTTGAGCCAGTTGGATGCCTGAGAGTTTCGTCCACTGGCGTCTACAACCAAACTGGCAAGCAGTTCCGCTTCGCTGCCAAGCCCTAGCTGCGATGGGTGATGAGAGCGCACTGTTACTCCGATCACCCGTGTTTTGTTAGCGTCGGCAAGCAAGTTGGTAACGTTACAGGTTTCCAGAAAGCGTACATGAGGGTAGCTGGCAAGACGCTGCCGAACACTCCACTCCAGTAGCGCTCGGCTGCAGGTACGAGTTGTAATCTCCGAGGGAAAGCGCGGTTTCCACCCGCCAAAGTTGAACCACCAGAAATCTGCTGTCCAGTCCACTACTGGTGCCCCCGCAGCCACCAGTTCAGCTTCCAGGCCAGGGAAAAGCTGCTCTAAGATGATCTGCCCCCGCTTCAGGAGTAGGTGAACATGATGACCTTGAGGTGTTCCTTTGCGGAACATCGGTTGCTCAGGTAAGCGATCGCGATCAACAATCGTTACCTGCTCAAAGTAGTCAGCCAGTACTCGGCCAGCCAGTAGTCCAGCCATGCTCCCACCAATAACAAGGGCATGACTTGTACTGGAACAAGTCAGACTAGCCTGTTGGTGACCGGCGTTTATAGGAGTTCTTTGATCAGCCATCCCGAATCTCCTCAACGAACGGATAACTCCTGCAAAGCTCGTGATAGCTTGTTCCTGGTTCTAGCGAATGTTATGGAATCGGGGAAGAGTGCTCATTCGATGAGTGGGTGTTGTGGAGATAGAGTTCAAGCTCTACCTACGACAGAATGCTATGGAAATTTCTCCAGCCGGACAAAAAGCATTTGCTTACTCACTCTATCAGAAGCAGACTACGCACTCAGGGTGCAAGACTGCAACGCTTTTGGCAGCTATCTTGACCTGGTGATTGCAGCTTACCCAGACCGCATAGGGACTCAGCCTTCCAGAGCCCGAGCATTGTCAGCCTTCTCATGCATCTTTCAGACACCGCAGACCTACCCAAGTACTGTGTCTGTGCCGCTGCCAACCGAGTCGTCGGTGCTACCCGTCCCGACAGACATTACACCACAGTCAGCCAAGCAGCTTGCCTTCGTAATCAACAATCCTACTGGAGGTTACAAAGTACCTAGCTTGATTGGGCTTTACCTCAGTGCTCCCTACCTACATGATGGGGGTGTGGCGGCTGGACCGGAAGCTTTGACCCAGGATGATTCCAGTGAACGCTTTCGGGTTGGGAATGGCGAGCAGCTTGGCGTCGCAGGCACCTTGTTGAGGTTTATTCAGCCTGACCCTGATGCCAGCTTACGCCTGCTGCTGGACCGGGACCTGCGGGAGACTGCGATCGCGGCCAACCGAGCCAACCTGGATCTGCAACAGGCAAACGTGGATATCAGTGGACACACCTATTAGGTTGATGCAGAGGCAGAATTCACTACCCCTAATCGATCTACTTTGATTCAATTCCTCCTCTCCCTAGACGATGACCCAGAAGTGCTTCCAACTCAATCCCGTTAAAGAAGATCTAGGCTAGAAAATTCATTCCAAGCACTAAAATCATCCTGCAGCAACCGTGTAATTGCCTCATGAGTCGGAGGGTCTACCTGGACTGACTGAACACGCTCAGCTTTTAAGCCACTGTAAGCTTTCTGCGTTGCATACGCCTACGGCGGGGCAAACCCCTACAGAAAATTGATGTAATCGTACTCGTTGACCTTTGGTGGGTTCATTCTCTCGTTTTACCCTACCTTTGGCACAGTTGCATAACTCCTATACGCTTTAGAGGGCTGTGTCGCAAATAATGACTTTAGCGACCCTGCCCCTGTAATAATATAGGAGACTATACAGTTACTCCAAAGGTTTTGTTAATGAAAGATATTTGTCCTATGACATCTCCTTTCTCTACATTCTCGATCTGACCTTTGCGGATTATATTCATCGCTTCATATCCTTTGAGGGTTCGTCGAGCTGAGTTGAACGATCCAAAACCCAGGCCAGGATTTACCAGAGTTTTGATTGCTCTATGGTCCTGTTCCACTATGTTATTCAGATATTTGACCTGTCGTAATTTACTGGATTTTGGCAAGCATTCTTCTTTTTGTAGTTTTTTGGGTAGTGCTCAAGATGTAATGATAAGAAAGTAGAGTTTCTTGCTGATGCTTTCTGAGCATGCCTATCTGCCCAACCTGTGCGTCTTCCCAAACGGTTAAGAATGGTCACATCCACAACGGTAAGCAACGGTTCAGATGCCATAGATGCGGGCGACAGTTTGTCGAGCATCCGCAGAAAAAAACAATTGGCTCAGGGACACGAGAACTCATTGACCGATTGTTGCTAGAGCGGATTTCCCTGGCTGGAATTGCTCGTGCAGCACAGGTGTCTGAGCAGTGGTTGCAAACCTACGTCAATGAGAAATATGCCCAGGTGCCTCGCAAAATTCAGGTGACACCCAAAAAAAGGGGAGACTAACGATGCAATGTGACGAGCTGTGGGGGTACCTAAATGTGCTAACTAGCACATTTAGGTCACCGGCCAACAAGGGCAGTAAACAATGGGTCTGGTTAGCCCTCGATGCTCACACACGCGAAATTGTCGGGGTTTATATTGGCAGACGGGATGAAACGGCTGCACGCCAGTTGTGGAATTCTTTACCTGGGGTCTATCGCCAATGTGCAGTTGCCTACACCGACTTCTGGGCAGCTTATGCAGCAGTGCTGCCAAGCAAGCGGCATCAGGCAGTAGGTAAAGAGACGGGTAAGACCAGCTACATAGAGCGATTCAACAACACCCTACGCCAGCGTGTGTCCCGGCTGGTGCGAAAAACCTTGTCGTTTTCTAAGTCCTTGGAGAATCGTGTTGGTGCTATTTGGTATTTTGTACACCACTACAATGCATCATTACTTGCTTAGTACTACCAGTTTGTCAATCAAGTTCTTGGTGTTTTGGTCAATTACTTTGTTTTGCGGGTCTTGCACAAACTCTCTACCACAGGCTCGACACTTAAAGTTTTGCTTGCCATTGTGGATTTTGCCGTTCTTAACCACCTGCCGCGAGCAACAGTTGGTACAAGTGAT
>JBGTDT010000163.1:0-12469 GCA_041748155.1 Thermosynechococcaceae cyanobacterium
GGGGGGAGTAGAGGTGCCAGGCATTGCCACTGGGAATTTGTCAAGTCACCTCGACGCTGAGGAGGAAGAATCATAGGAGCTTTTCAATACGTCAGCTTTAGGATTCCCATCTCGTTCAAGAAGTTTTAAAACACTCCCTAGGGCAAGTTATATCCCAAGAGCTATTACCAGAGTATTACGAAGGCTCCGAACAACTATCGACAGAAGAAACCCAATCCCTCACTCAGCAATAAGGGGGGCTTTAACGATGCTTGACAGCCCCTCTGAGTTGTTAGTTTTGTTCAGTAGTTTTCTGCCTCTCGGAGGCGTCCTCTGCGTTCTGCTTTATGCTCGTGCTTCCTCAAAGGTAGTAGACACCTTGAATCTTAAATATGACCCGCTGCTGCGCGATCGCATGAACCAATTAGATATTTCTACTTGGTAAAGAGGTAAAACAGCAATCTGGTCTCAGCTCTAAGTCTCTGTACAAGGTTCGTAAGGGAGAGACCGCCCAGCTTCAGCTCTGCCACCTGAGGCAGCTAGCCACAGCCCTGAAGTGGAGCACCGAAGAACTGCTGAAGAACTTTAGCCTGATTCCACCACAGCTACTTGAGACAGCTAATGATTCCAAAACAGAGGTGCTGCGTCAAGAATGCCTACATTTGCGAGAGCAACTGCACCAACAAGGTACTGAGTTAACTGCTGATCTACGAGAATCAGTCTTTCAGCAATTGCAAACCCTCCTGACCAACTACCCCAGCATTCGTCAGATGGTGCAAGTAAAGCCAGATTTAGCTGCTAAAAACCTGACCTCTCTCTTTACACCATTGGACACTCTCTTCAGCGAGTGGGGCTATGAGCGGATTGGCACAGCCTGGGAGCAAGTGCGCTATGAGCCGCAACTTCATCATCCAGATGCGGCTGACATCGAGGAAGATGAGTCAGTTTACATCCGGTTTGTCGGGTATCGGAAGGGCGATCGCATTCTCTGTCCTGCTAAAGTTAGCCGGACGCTACCCGGAGGGGCAAAGTGACGGTTGTAGCCATCGACTTTGGCACCAGTAACACCGTGATTTGCACCCAGGACCCGGTTACCCAAACTCCCCGCACCCTGAAGTTCGATAGGCTCTCCCGCCGCTTTGAAACTGCTGGGGAGCCGGTTAACGTTGTGCCAACTTTAGCCTTTGTTCAAGGGCCAGAACGCCTGGTGTTTGGAGAGCAAGTGCGATCGCAGCGTCTAGGATTTACTAAGCCAGAGCGATTGTTTCAAGCCTTCAAGCGGGACTTAGCAGCAGATTACCGGCCTCCAGCTCGCCAGATTGACCAGCAGGTTTACACGGCAGAATTCATCTCAGAACTGTTTCTCAAGCAGCTCCAGGTACAGTTAGCTGACCAGCGAGTCAAGCCGAGTCAGGTTATTTTTACAGTACCTGTGGGGGCTTTCGAGCGCTATCTTGACTGGTTCCGAGACCTGGGGGATCGGCTTAATTTTCCCTCAGTTCAAATTGTAGATGAATCTACGGCTGCGGCTTGAGGTTACGCGGTGAAACGACCTGGTTCACTGATTTTGGTCGTAGATTTTGGCGGTGGCACCCTTGATCTGAGCTTGGTTCGGACTGTGGCAGCCACTAACGGGCAAAAGGCACTGCGGGCAGAAGTGCTTGCCAAGTCCGATGCCTATGTGGGAGGTATCGATCTCATACCCGCAGACAGGTCGCTATTCAAAGTAGCTGAATTTCTCAGTAGCAGCGGCACTGGTGCTTTTATTTTGAAGCTACGTCTTCAATCGAAACTTTTTGACTACGTTTTGGTAGATGTTCAACCTTCACGCTCTCAAATATGCCTAACTGCTGTTGGAGCTACCGATTTCGTTGTTGTCCCTATTGAAGCCGAAACGAAAGGACTCAACTCATTAATTGATACTTTGGATTTTTTGCAAGAACAGTCTGAGTTGATGGCCTTTACGGGTAAAGTGTTGGGAATCTTACCTTTCCGCGATCGCTGGGTTGGTTTAAACCAGACCAAAGAGAGCAAAGACAACATCGAGACAATGCAGGAATTTGCAGGCGAGATTCCTATACTGCCTTCCATCAAAGAGTCCGAGCAATTTAAACGGTCACTCCGTCAAGGCCAGCTTTTATCAACCATCAGATATCCAGATCTTCAACACCCCTTTGAAAAAATAGTTGAGGCACTGTCAGATGAGTAATGACGCTCTGGATCGTTTAAAGAAACGCCAACGCCCCAGTGTTCCTAGTCGAGATATTTCTATTCAAGACAGAGTTCCAGATACCTCGATAGCTAGATATCTAGAATCCGAGGTTTTTACAAAGCCTCCGCTGGATGAACTCAAAACAAAACAAAGCACAATACGACCGGAATCAGCGATCTCTGAGCGCTTACAAGAAGTTTGTCGGGCAAATGGGCTAAGCCGTGAAGTCCTGATTGAAGCTTTATTCAACCACTATGAATCTGATCCTGAGACTTGGCAGGCAATTCTAGCTGAGGTCAAACAAAAAGCTGAGTACAGGCAGAAAATTGCAAATTACCGCGGTGCCCAATCAATGATGCAGCAATTTGAAAGTTAAGTAGGTACACCTAAACAAACTCAAGATACTAATCAACAGAAGTCGTTGTGTAGAGTGGCTTTCATAGTTTGTACATTTTGGGTTTAACTAAGTTGATCTACTTAAGCAGTGCAAGCGGAATATCATCTTTAGCAAGATGATATATAGACCTAAGCTCAAGGTGCTAAAACCCTTGACTTTGCGTCGTCCTTCTGCTCTAAGCAACGGGTCAGTACCTAGATATGCTTTACAGCTCAATCTTCTACGTTCTAAAAGTTTTACCTTGGACTAACTCTGGACTTCTTTGAGTGTAATGGGTCTTCACTTAAGCAGTACCCACGAAAGCAGTAGCGATCTCTCCCAAATTCACAGTTTTGACTCCTTTTTAGGCAAGTCCTCTCACCCTAGGAGGATGTGGCTTTGGCACAGTTGATGCAAATATTGTCTCCGGTTGGAATAACTCAGTTCTACACGAACGCTTGGGATGCTTTACCTATGCTTGCTTGAACAGAAGCACCATACAGGCAGTAAAGCCAACACACAGAAGATTGAGCATAAGCATTTGACCTTGAGAACTCGGACTAATCGGTTTGAAGCAAATCGATTAGTTTTTCCAAGTCGGTCTGGCTACGTGATATTGTGATTGCATTATTCATCAACCACCATGAATCTGGTCAACTAATATGGTGTGCATCCATATGTGTAAAACATTACCTTTAATTTGATATGCAAATCACTTTTTCAAAATTTGCTTATTGACTACATCTTGTTAGCAATGAAGTTAGACCTTGCAAACTGGAATTGTAGCTACGCTTAATGTTAAATAAGTCTTCTATCAAGTATAGTAACTCCTGCATATAAATTGTACAAAGGGCTTGCGAAAAAGTACGTAAACATAACTTAAGGTTTTGATACTAAAAAGTAACATCTACTATGTTGCAGGAAGTTGAGAATCATTACAACTAACTTTTCATTACTCAAGTCCTTATTGTAAATCAAGAACAGATTGAGGTACAAAAAATTGCTAGATGAAGGGTATCAACACTTAAGTAAAAATCGTGTCTATTGTAGATTTTGCAAGTCAGTCTTGCATCATACTTTTGTTGACTTAGGTATGTCTCCCCTCTGTGAAGCCTATTTAGAACTAGATCAGCTAAGCAAGATGGAGCCATTCTATCCACTTCATGTTTATATTTGCGATCGCTGTTTTCTAATCCAACTGCAAGAATATGTCAGTCCTGACCAGATATTTAGTGATTATGCTTACTTTTCGTCATACTCTGATACATGGCTACAACATGCAAAACACTATGCCGATGTGATGGTAGAGAAATTTAAGCTACATCAGCAAAGTCAAGTTATCGAAATTGCCAGCAACGACGGCTACTTACTTCAATATTTTTGTAACAAAGGGGTATCTGTACTCGGAATTGAACCTGCAGCCAATGTAGCTGAGGCTGCTATCAACCAAGGCATCCCCACAGTTGTCAAGTTCTTTGGGCAGCAGACGGCACAGGAACTCGTCACCGAAGGAAAGCAAGCTAATTTACTCGTAGCAAACAACGTACTAGCTCATGTACCTGATCTCAATGATTTTGTTAAGGGTATGAAAATATTGTTGCACCTGCAAGGTATTATCACTGTAGAGTTTCCCCACCTGATGCGGCTAATGGAAGGAAACCAGTTTGATACAATTTATCATGAGCACTTCTCTTACTTCTCCTTGATTACAGCCGAGCAGGTATTCGCCGCTCATGGCTTGATTCTTTTTGATGTTGAGGAGTTATTGACTCACGGAGGCTCTCTCAGGGTCTATGTTTGTCATAGTGAAACCCCTCAACCTGTGAGCCAAAGTGTAGTAGAGCTTAGAGAAAGAGAAAAAGCGGCTGGCTTTACTTGTTTAGAATCCTACTTCTCATTCAATCAAAAAGTAAAGGAAACAAAATATAAGCTGTTAGATTTCTTAATTAAGGCAAAACGAGCAGGAAAAAAGATCGTGGGCTACGGTGCTCCAGGCAAGGGAAATACCCTTTTGAACTATTGCGGCATTCGTTCTGATTTTATTGACTTTACAGTTGATCGTAATCCTCATAAACAAGGTAAATTTTTACCAGGAACTCACATACCTGTGTTCCATCCAGATAAAATTAAGAAGGCCAAGCCTGACTATCTATTGATCTTGCCGTGGAATCTTAAAGATGAAGTTATGCATCAAACTTCCTATATACGCAGTTGGGGTGGTCGATTTGTAGTCCCGATTCCTGAGTTGGAGATTTATTCACAAGCTCTATAGCTCCGTGAATACAGCAGACAACTGTATTTCTCAATGACTCAAGAAATGAGGGGGAAGTGAATAAAAAGAGGTAATTTAAATGAAAGTAGTTCTGTTTTGTGGTGGTTTTGGAACAAGAATTAGAGACTATTCAGAAAACATTCCAAAACCTCTGATCAATATTGGGTACAGGCCAATATTGTGGAACATAATGAAGTATTACTCATACTACGGTCATAAGGATTTTATTTTATGTCTTGGTTATAAAGCTGATACAATAAAAAACTACTTCTTAAACTATAACGAATGTCACTCTAACGATTTTATCCTATCAGCGGGGGGCAAGGAACTTCAACTACTAAGTAATGATATTCATGACTGGAGAATTACTTTTGTAGATACAGGTCTGACTTCAAACATTGGCCAAAGACTCAAAGCGGTTGAAAAGCATTTAGAAGGGGAAGATGTATTCCTGGCTAATTATAGTGATGGATTAACAGATCTGTATCTTCCTAATTTAACTAACTATTTTTATAAAAGCAATAAAATAGCTACTTTCCTATGTGTAAGGCCCAACTATAGCTTTCATTTTGTTTCAACAAAACCAAATGGGTTAGTGAGTAAAATACAAGATGTAAACCAACGAGAAGTTTGGATCAATGGAGGATACTTTGTGTTTAAGAAAGAATTCTTCACATACATCAATTCAGGTGAAGAATTAGTCAATGAGCCTTTTCAAAGACTTATTGAGGAAGAGGAGCTAATTGCATATAAGCATGATGGATTTTGGGCTGCTATGGATACCTTCAAGGAGAAACAACAACTAGAGGATCTCTACTCTCAAGGCAATGCTCCTTGGGAAGTATGGAAAAGAGAAAAGGAGATAGTCAGCAATAAGTAAAGATGCTTAACTTAAGTCTTGCTAAAGAGAGCAATTTAGCTTACAAAGTCCTCTGTTTAGGCTCCCACTGCGATGATATTGAAATTGGCTGTGGAGGTACACTTTTGAAGTTGGTTAAGGACTATCAAAGAGTTGTAGTTTTCTGGGTTGTTTTTAGTTCTGATAAACAGAGGGCACAGGAAGCTTCTGATAGCGCTAGTATTTTCTTAAAAGATGTAAAAGAAAAGACTATTATAATCAAAAATTTCAGAGATGGATTCTTTCCATTCATTGGTGCTGAAATTAAAGAATTCTTTAACCAGTTAAGGCAAGACTTTCTTCCTGACCTTGTTTTTACTCACTATCGTAATGACTTACACCAGGACCATCGTACAATATCTGATTTAACTTGGAACACATTTAGAAACCATCTAATACTGGAATACGAAATTCCTAAGTACGATGGGGATTTAGGTTCGCCTAACTTATTTATTCACTTAGATGAAGCCCTATGTGATCAAAAAATTAACTATATTTTAAACAGCTTTAAAACCCAACAAGAAAAGCGTTGGTTTACAGAAGCAACCTTTTTATCAATCCTAAGGTTACGGGGAGTTGAATCAAACGCACCTAGCAGCTATGCGGAAGCTTTCTACTGCCGAAAAATAGTTTTAGGATGACTTAACTTAAGAACAATCAAGTCAAAGCTCCCAACCATAGTAATTTGATTTGAATTTTAAGATGTGGGGTGGGCATCTTGCCTGCACAGGGTGGAAGGCTACCCCACTAATTTCATGATTCGCAAGGATTGTTATAGCCATGGTTATTAAAGATAAAAATAGGCTTGAGACCTTGAACCTTACTGACCTCAAGCAGGCGCTTAACCTGAATGACCTCGGTCACCAGATGTATCAGCTTGTTCTCAAGTTATACCCAATTTGCCGCAGCATTACCGGCGATGGTCTGAGAGAAACTTTAAAGGTTATTAAAAATCATATCCCCTTAGACATTCATGAAGTTCCTACTGGTACGGAAGTGTTTGACTGGGTAGTGCCAAAGGAGTGGAATATCAAAGATGCTTATATCAAGAACTCTAAAGGTGAACGTGTCGTAGACTTTCAAAAATCTAACTTGCATGTTGTCAACTATAGTGTGCCGGTTCAACAAACAATGCAGTTGAGGGAATTAAAGGAGCACCTGTTTACACTGCCTGATCGCCCTGACTGGATTCCCTACCGAACGTCTTACTACAAAGAGAGCTGGGGCTTTTGCCTGAGCCACAAGCAATTATTAGAACTACAAGACGAAGAATATGAAGTCTGTATTGATTCCTCCTTAGAAGCGGGCCACCTAACTTACGGAGAATGCTATCTCAGGGGGGCAAGCTTGGATGAAGTGCTGATATCCTGCCATAGCTGTCATCCATCCTTATGTAATGACAACCTTTCTGGTTTAGCGCTCACGACCCTCCTGGCAAAGCATCTAAATTCATTTTCACTGTCGTACTCGTACCGATTTATCTTCATTCCGGGAACCATTGGTTCGATTACCTGGCTCTGCCGCAATGAAGCTCAAGTCTCTCGGATCAAATATGGCTTGGTAGTGAGCTGTGTCGGGGATTCAGGTCCGTCTACCTATAAAAGAAGTCGTCGCGGAGATACAGCAATAGATAGAGCGGTCATTCATGTCTTAAAACATTCTGGTACAGATTATAAAGTGGAGGATTTCTCACCCTACGGCTATGACGAGCGACAGTTCTGCTCACCCGCTTTCAACCTTGCTGTTGGCTGTTTGATGCGATCGCCAAATGGTAGTTTTCCTGAGTACCATACCTCAGCAGACAACCCAAAGTTTGTCCAACCCCAATACCTAGCTGATTCATTCTTTAAGTACTTATCCGTTTTGCACGTTCTAGAAAATAATAAAACCTACTTAAATCAGAATCCCAAGTGCGAGCCACAGTTAGGGAAAAGAGGGCTGTACCGCGCCATCGGTGGCCAATCAGAGGATGGTGTTGATCAACTGGCGTTGTTATGGGTTCTCAACTTGTCTGATGGCGACCATAGCCTGCTGGACATTGCAGACAGGTCTGGCCTAAAGTTTGATTTGGTTAGAAAGGCAGCAGATGCACTCATGGTCCATGGTTTGTTGAAAGAGGTTTCGGCATAGGCACGGTTAACGATGTGATTGCAAGGTTTCAGAACTAAGAAATCAGCCTCTGGTAATCAGTCAACCGCTGAAAATAGATCCTGAATTTATGGCAGTATTTACAAACCAGATTGCAGTCATAACGGGGCCAGTAGTGGTGTCGGCAAGGCGATTGCCTTGGGTCTTGCCGCGCAGAGTGCAACGCTTTGCTTAGTGGGACGTAAGATAGCTACGCTAGAGGCCGTTGCTGAGATGGCTAGCATCAGGGCTCCCCAAGCCCAAAGCTACCAAAAGTTGACTTAACGTTAGACGAGGACATTCAAACGCTAGCAGCAAAGCTTCGGCAGGATTTTGGACGTGTGGACTTGCTCGTTCATAGTGGTGGTGTCTTGTCTCGCGGGCAATTGGCGACTGCTCCTGTTGAAGACTTTGATTGGCAGTACCAGACTAATACTCGCGTTCCCTACGTTTTGACGCAAGCCTTGCTACCCATGCTGACTTTTAGCTGACTTTTAGTCGAGGTCAAATTGTCTTTATCAACTCCAGTGCAGGGTTAAGCGCAGGGGCAAACGGAGGACAGTAAGCTGCAACTAAACACGCGCTCAAGGCGATCGCCGATAGTCTACGAGCTGAAGTGAATGTCGATGGACTCCGTGTTCTGAGCGTATTCCTTGGACGCACTGCTAGTCCGATGCAGGCAGCCATTCACAGGTTGGAAGGTAGAGAATACCGTCCTGAACGCCTGATTCAGCCCCAGGACGTGGCTACAGTGGTCATCAACGCACTTAGTTTGCCGCGCAGCGTAGAAGTTACTGATATCAGTATGAGACCTTTGGCAAAAATTTAAGATGTTTCGAGTGTCAAGGCAAAATTTGCACCTCAGGGATAGGTAGCACGAATTGACCACCCTAGTCGCGAATGAGTGACATTTGCTCCATCGATAGAGCGGTCATTCATGTCTTAGCCCGAGCCATCGGTTGAGAGATACAGTGTTTTATCATGGGGTGGGTGTAGGAGTCGATAGGACAGCGCATCAATGGCAGACTCTACTAGCACCACCTGCTGCACTTTCCCCAGATGCTCTGACTCCGGTAGAACCACCTCTGAGAGCGACGAGAACCGTAAGCTAATCCCTTGAAGGAGTTGTGCTTCCCAGCAGTGCCTCTCAGGGAAGCACCCACGACCTCACCTGCAAAGGAGCGACGGATAAAGACGGCATTCTGACTCTCGTCAGCATAAACTAGCCCCTCCCGGTGCAACTCATCCACCACAGCAGCGGGAAGCTTACGGGAGCGAGTCAGATACTCCCTCACTGGCTGCCAGTTCTGTTCAAAGGGCTCTGGAGGAATAAATGGCTGATCAGGTTTCTCGGTCACGACTTGCTCTGTCTGCCGGGTAATCGTCTCGAGCGCAGCCGCTTCACCAAAGTGATTCTTGAGCCAACTCACTGCGTCAGCAAAATCGCAGCGCTCAAATTGCATGACCAGGTCAATCGCTCCACCTCCCCCTTTGAGTTCTTTGAAGTCATAAAACTTACTGCCCGTGATGTTGATTATGCGGTCGGGGTAACCGCTGACGGGTCGTCGCCACTTATGCTTGTCTCTGGGATCAGGGTCTAAGCCCAGTTCATGAGCTACTTGAGTCAGCGGGATTTCCCGTAACTGATTCGTCAGAGCTTGATATTTTGTTCTCCAAGTCAACGCCTGCTGTTGTTGGGTCCGTAGTTCAAGTTGGAGCGTCTCTATACGCTGCACCAACTGCTCTTTCTGTTGTACCAATGCTTTAGCCGTGCGCTCTAGCTCGGTATTCTCTTTGAGCACTTGCTGGCGGTCAGCAAGCTGGTGGTAAATCTCTGCTTGGGTCAGGGACTGATCAGGGTCCTTCACCACTGCCGCATAGTATTCCTTCACCTGCGTATGGGTCGCTCTACTTCCCTTGATGCCTCGCTCCAGTCCCAGGGGGGCCATCGCCTGAGCATAGCTATCTTGAAACTTACTCAGCTTCTCCCGGCCACCGAAAATACTCTTGCAGTTGAGCTTGCCCTTCTGATCCAATGGCACCAGATAAGCATGAATTTGGGGCGTTGCCTCATCTAGATGTAGCTCTGCTCTAACAATGCGATCGCCAAACCGCTCACTCAACCATTGATGATTTGCTTGTTTCCAGGCTGACAACTGGGCAGCATCCCATTTGCCTGCTCTACCCTGGTCATCGGGGCGGAAGTACTCTGGGCTGGCAGTGAGTAAAATCTCTACACAGAGCACTGCATCTTTGCGAATCGTTTGCTCGCCAATCCGGGCAAATACTTCTAGCTCTAGCGTGGAAATTTCATGGGCCGGAAAGCTGCCGATGAATCTTTCGTTTTCTTTACTCAGGTCAGCATTGGGTGTTTCTCGCTGGCGTAAGGTATGCTTTTCTGAGGCTGCGATTGCTCCTCCGTTTTTGAGCTTGGCAATTCTACAGATGCCGTAGGCCATTTCTGTTTCCCAGGAGTTCAGACGTGAAGGGGTCCAGGGGCACTAGCCCGGGCGCACGTAACCTTTTTGCAGCGAATGCAGCGCTAGCGGAATGAAGCAGTTGCCGTCAGGCAAGAAAAAAGGTGTAATAAGGATACACCCGATGGTAGCTACTGGGAAAAGAAATAGCAGTAGCAACGCAAGAAGATTTGTTACAAGTTCAGCTATTTGTATCGTTCTCTGCTGTTACTTTGTATCAGGCTGTCTAGAATTATCTCATTATACCAGGAGAGGTATGGCCCCGAAGCTAACTGTTAAGAAGACGGCAATAGATCAAGCAAAGTTAGCTCTGACGAAAACACCTCCCAAGGAGAAGGAAGTTTTTGATCTGCGTGAAGCGATCGCGGAACTGCGTCAAGAGATTGAAGGTATTTTAGCGAAGGGATACAGCTTTGATGAGGTTAGTAACTTGCTGTCACAAAGCGGGATTGAAATTAAGGGCACCTCTTTGAAGCAATATTTGGCTGCATTCAGACGCAAAGACACGAGTAAGAAACCGAGCAGGAGACGTACTGGAAAGACTAGTCAGGGACCAAATCTTGAACCTAGAAATAACGCAAATGCTGAGCAAGTTACTACCGAAACAGAACCAAAAGCTGTTGTGGATCAGTTAGAGGATAATGCCCGGTTAAAGAACAGATCTGGAACAGTTAAAAATACTCGAAAGACAAGTCGAAGATCAGGTGAGTTCGTGGAGATGTCGGAAGATCTATAAGTAAGAACTTATGATTCAAGCAGATGAAAAAGTAGAAGCTGATCCCAAATCAGCGGCAACAAAGAAACGACTGATCACGGTCACGAGTGATAAGGGAGGAACAGGAAAGTCCACGTTCTCTCGCGGGTTTCTGGACTTGCTCTTGAGAAAAAATATTTCATGTCTAGCTTGTGACAGTGATAAGCGCAATGCTCAGCTCTATCGTCACTACAAAGAAGTTAGGGGTGGGGTAAAAAGAATTGATGTAGGAGTTAGAGGCGGGGCAGACGCCCTCTTAGACGATATGGAACAAGTCGGGACGAGCGTGATACTGGTTGATCTCCCGGCAGGGGAAATGAAGCGTTTGAGAAACTGGAAGCAGAGATGGGGCTATTAGAATAAGTGGCAGAATTGGGTTATGGGATCACAATTGTTTCGGTGCTATCACGAGTGAAGGATTCTGTGAATGCCCTGAAGCTGTTGCTAGATTTTGCCGGTGACAAGGTGGGATATGTCGCGGTGAAGAATCTTTACTTTGGAGAGGCAGAGAAGTTCAGGATTCTGGATAACTCGAAGACAAAGAAACAGTTAGAGCAATTGGGTGGGGTTGTGATTACGATGCCAGACCTGTTTGACGATAACTACGGTTTGTTGGATGAACTCAATTTGACGTTCCGAGCAGCGGTGGGAGAAGGCTCACCTTTGACTCGTTCTCATTGCCGCAGGGTTTACCAGTGGCTGAAGGGGTTTGAAGCTGAGGTGATGAAAGCAGGGGCGCTCCTAGGAGTCGGACCATGAGTCAGCAGAACGGTGGGGGTCTGGGGGAGCAGGAGGTAGCGGTTAGAAGTCTGCTGGATAAGCTGCTGGAGGGCAGGTCTGATGAGTTTAAACAAAGGTTTACGAGCTGGTAGTGCGCTATGGCTGGGATGTCAATGATCCCAGTTTTGTGATTCTGATTGCCACGGGTTAGCTAGAGGTGCTGCTGAAGGAGTTTCCACAGCAGTTTGAGGCACTGTTTGAGCGGTTGTTGGCAGTAGAGCAGCAGCGGTTTCAGACAATGCAGGAATCTGAACACTCAGAGAACAGATATCCGGGACTACCTAGAAGGGGTAGAGGCGACGACCAGTCAACTGGTCTCCGGGGTCTCAGAGGAGGTCAGGCAGTTGAAGCGATTTGCTACTACCGAGCGGACGCAGGCAAAGCTAGATGTGAAGCAAGTCTTGAGTCTAGCAAAGGAGGAGAAAGAGAGCCTTCTGGAGGAGGTAAAGACTCAACTCAACCACTCTGCACTGAAAGTGCAGAGGTTTGACCGGGACTGAAAGTCCTTTACTCCAGCATAAAGTTCTCGCTCTCAGCATTGGAGGGATGACGATGATGCTCCAGATACTCTTCCACCATCTCTTCACTCATACT
>JBGTDT010000164.1:0-23732 GCA_041748155.1 Thermosynechococcaceae cyanobacterium
ACAGCAATAGCGTTGGCTGCCTTTGCTGGTCTTCCCATGACGCTCAGGTTTGGGGTAATCACAGAACGGACATTCCATAACTGCATGATAAACTCAGTTCTCTTTGAGTTTATCAATCCCACATTTCCTTATGGCATTACCGTCTTGAGAGGATTGACCGCGATTGGACTCAGGTGCATTTCTAGTGCATCCATGCGGACACCCTCCTGCATCACCAGACCTTCACCTTCAATGGCTAGAGAATCTAATTTTCCTTGAGCTAGCTTGCTAGGGTCAGTCTTGACTTGAACCTGGAGTTTTTCTGCTTCATCAAGTTGAGAGGCCAGCGCTAGCTCAGCCATTTTATTGAGGGCCTGCTCACCCAATCCCGCTTCCTCTGCCATTGTTAATCTCCAAGTAGTAAATACCTGATGTCAGTTTAAGCGATCCCACAAAGCGGATGTTCACGCCTATTCACAGAGAAAATCTTGCTTGGCAGTACTCAATCGTAGTTTTAGGCTACTGTGCTCAAGTAGCTTGATTGCACTGCTGCGATCGCTGCCCCTTATCCTCTGAAATCTGGCATGAGTCTTGAGCAGTTCCAGCAATTTTGCTTGTTTAGCTACAATTTTCTCTATCGAAGTTAGTTTAAGCACAAGGCTTTGCAGACCAACACTTACACTGAGATAGTTATGGCTGACAGTCGCATTCCCCACTGGTTGACAGGCGTTTGGCAGCGGCTATCGATCGAGACAGCAGATGGACAAAAAGATACAACGACCCAGGTAGTCTATATTCAAACACCCTCTTGCTACGCTGATATCCGCATTCCAGGTGGTGATGAAGACTTTCTTTTTCAGAATCGCTTAACTCTGTGTAACAAAGCTTCTTTCACAGAACTATCTGAACCAGAGATAGCTGCCCTGGCAAGACAGCAAGGTTTTGCAGGAGTCACCGAGTTTAACCAGTCAGTTTGTTGTTGGCACCGGTATATGATTACCAACCGCTTTCAACAGTCCGAGATATTGGCTTACTGCACTGAGAGGGAGATCTCCTGATTGAAGCGGGAATTGACATACCCTACCGCGAGGAGTGGCAGCGTATCGACGATAGGAGCGGGGACCTTACGGCACTTTTACTGTCCTCAGACATTAATTAAATTCCAGACGAGCCACTATCTTGGCAAGCTTGTCTAGTCACAGCAGGTGATCACTTTGTCTACGCTCACAACAGAACTTCGCCTTTGCCTCCAGCAAACTCCTTCGCGGACTTGATTGAAGATTCAAATCGAAGCTCTCAACAACTCTACCTGGATTGTGAGATTTCCTATGGAGTCTGTCAGTCTGGTCAGATTCCATAGGAAATTAAACTCTCCACATTGCCTTAGCGTGAGGGTCATGCCCTGTGGTCTTTGTCTGACTTGATAGTTGGCTTAGACAATCAGCACGTTCTGCAAAGAATTAACAGATGTGACACAGAGACCGAACAGCACTGGATGATTCAGGAATGGTCTACTGGCAAAGCTTTCAAGATTTGAGAGATTACTAGACTTCTTGCGCGAATCAAATTGCCCCCCTAGCCCCCAATTCTGGGGGGAACTTGAACTCGGCTTTCCCTAGAATTGGGGGACGGGAGGGGGGACGAGGTGTTCACGCGAGAGGTCTAATACCATCGCCCAAGCTCGGTCGTCGCACCAGTGGCCAGGGTATTTAGCGCTGCGTTAGTTCTTTGTTCCACGAGAACACTCTATCGTCTGTGATCGCGTAAATTCCAAATTATTCGCACGGGGTTCCAGAATATTTGGGCCTTTCTAGACGAAAAATGTTCTGGGGAAAGCGCTGCAGCACCTCTCCAAGTAGCGATCGCGAGTTTAATTGCAAATTGCAAAATGTCTTGGCAAGCTGAGGCTGGCTGGTTTTAGTAGCCAGCCTCATCGAAAGCTTGAGTTTGTTTTCTAAGCTTGGCGTTTACCCACGAGTCAAGTTGAGGAGTTCTTTGGGCGAGGCCAGCAGGTCGATCGCTACGAAGAAAATTTTACCTTGAGGATCGATTAAGAAGCGCCAGGCAATGTTCATTCCCACATTGCCGCCGAACCAAGGAGTTTCGACTGTACCTGTGACTTTAATCGGGGTATAGCCATCTTCTGCTGGCTCAGACACGCCCTGCTTCGGCTTCATATTAAGCCCCTGGCCTTCATCCCGCAGGTAAGCAGCAACTGCCTCGCGACCCACAAGGGGCTTCTGGAAGGGAGGTTGCAGGGCACCGTTATCAGTGAACAGGGCCACAGCAGCCTCAACGTCGTCTCTGTTCATCGCTTCAATGTAGTTCAGCACAGTGGGCTCACTAACGCCCTCAATTGTGAGCTTAGCCTTAGAAGCTGGCTCAGTGCGTTCAAAGGTGAAGTTTACAGCTTCTTCGTCCTTGCTGGGAAGGCTCGGCTCGAATCCCATATCTACAACAGTATTCCGCAGAACTGTAATTTGCTGACCTGGATCGAGTTTTTGAACTGCTGCTAGGACTGCCTTGACATCAGAAGACATTTGATAGCCAGTCGGCATCGGAGCAACAAGGCCCTGTTTCATCCACTCTCCTAACTGATACCAGAAACCCAGCTTAGCGTTGACACCAAAAGCTCCATAGGAGCGACTGATGGGCGTATCGGCACAGCTAGCTAAATCCCGCATGACTTTATTTTGCTCGTCATGAGACATCCGCTTGATGTCGTTAAGTAAACCCTCCATCAGTTGGAGATTTGCTGCTCCCGGCGCTGCGGGAGTAATAGTGCGACCAATTTCAGTGTAGGCATCCCAGAGAAATGCCAATTGATCGTCAATGCTGAGCTGCTTGAACTTATTAGTAGTCGCTGGAACAGCATCAGCAATTTGTGTGTTGGGGAAAATGTCTTGGGCGCGGTCAATTGTATAGGTCATAGATACGTTGTATAGATTCGCAAAAAAGTACTAAACCAGAAGGTTCTGGTTTATGAATCTTTACCTCCGTACTCAAAGTATTACAATTTTTTACAGAAGTAAATAAAACTGTACAAATCTCAGGTCTAGCGACAACTAGCTTGACCGGGTGCTGACTGGGCAAAGCCATCTGCCACGCTACTTTCATCAAAAACACAGTTGCGTGCATTGATGGAAGTTTTCACAATGGACATATTTAATTTACATTGCTTCAACTTGGCTCACGGCTCAAAAGATTAGACTTCTGGCGCCAAGCAAATTTCGCCCCCAACTCCCCAAGTTTGGGAGGTTAGGGGAGCGAGGATGTATTTATGCAGGAGGCCTATTGTGTCTCCCGACAGAACTTGTTGTCGTTAGTGGCCTTCCTGCGGTGCAGCCTCGGTTTGGCGCTGGGCCGTAAATTCAATAGGTGGATCGGCGTTGAAGATAAGCTGACCGTTGAGGGTTTCCTGGTTAATCGAACCCGCGATCGCCACCTGAGTATCCTCAGGACAGGACTGCTCGGTGATGGAACCTGAGAGGGAAAGGTTTCCCCCTTGCCACTCCCCGGTCAGGGGTAGCTTCTCTTCCGCTGAGGTTCCAGTTTCAGTCTGGCTCTTCATCAGCGAGCCGACCAGGTAAATCCCCGACTGCTCAAGCTTGAGTGCGAGGGAGTCAGCCCCCAAACACTCCGGTAAGTTCTGGGCTTTGATTGGATAAGTGCCTTTAATATTTTGGGGCGCTTGGAGGTTGCTGTTGCCGTAGGCAGTCACCCGATTGAATAGGAGTAGGACCGAGCCAATCGCCACGGCGTAAAAAATCAGGGATTTAGGTTTGAAGTGGTCCATTCAGGTTACCGAACTGAAGTTTCTTGAGTCTGAGCTGAAGCAAGGGGGGCGGCGACCTTACTGTACTTGCGGGCAATTAACAGCGAGGATTGACAGTCCCTGGCTAGGGTATCGGTATGACGCCCCAAGATCTGGCGATCTATGCCCCAGACGCGGCTGGCTCCGGCAATCATTAAGTCTGCGCGAGTGGATGCCTCAATCACCGCTTGAACTGTGTTGGCCGCTTCAATCACCGGCAGCTCGATGCGATCGCGCACAGGGGGGGGCAACTGCTCCAGTACCCCTCGCAATTCGGAGCTGAGCTCCGCTGGACTTTGGCCTTGCTGGGCCACTTGCAAGATCTTTAAGTGACGGTTTGGGTTATTGACAAGCAGGCGTAAGCCCAGTTCGATCCCCAAGTCATCGTGCACAGTGCCCGCGTAGGGGACTAGTAAATTCGTCCAAGCATAGTCCGGTTCCTTCTCGACAAAAATTGCCACATCGGTTTGAGCCAGGTTGAGAATTTGACCCACAGGCCCGCCCAGGCGGTTTTGTCTGAAGGTGGCCCGGTGCCAGCCCAGCAAGATCAGGTCCATCCGCTCTGCCTCGGCAATCCGAACCACCTCTGCGCCAATGTCGTTCGCCACCCGCACGATTGGATGGATCAAACTCCGTAGCTCAGGCGGTTCTAAGGTTTGCCCAACTTCTTCCAGACGGGCCTGCCGCTTGGCAACCTGGCGAGCCACCTCCGCTGGCATACTTTCAAAGGCGTAGTCCTCCTCCAGGCCAATCAAACTCAGCGGATAGACTGCTGCCGACTGGCCTAGGGGAGGATTAGCGGCATCACCGGGAAGGGGTGCAGCCTCACTGGCATGAAACTGGCCAAGCGCTAATGTCGCTGCCAGTTGTACCAGTCCTTTTTGGGTCTGAGGGTTCGCGATCGGCACCAAAACTTTATAGTCGGGCTCTGCCTCGGCTAGGGGTTCTACCTGCTCTAATTTAATCAGCCGTTTTGGAAAGGTCCACTCCAGCAGGGGAGCCGTCATAAATGTTGTGACCAGCGCCATGATCACCAGCATCGTAAACATCACCGGGGAGATCACGTTCAAGCTCAAGCCAATATTGAGCACAATCAGCTCCGTCAGGCCCCGAGTGTTCATCAACCACCCTAGGGCTGAGGACTCCCGGTGATCTATGCCATTCACCCGGGCAGCCACGTAGGTTCCCACGTACTTGCCAGCGATCGCCACCGCAACGACAGCCGCACAGAGCAACCACAGCCTGGGTGTATTCAGCAGGCCGATTTGGGTTCGCAGACCACTGTAGGCGAAGAAGATTGGCAAAAGAAAGGTGAGAACAAAGTCTTCCGTCTTGGTAGCCAGTTCGTGGGTCAGTTCACCGTTCTTGGGCATGATCGCGCCCAGGAGAAAGGCCCCAAAAATTAGGTGAATGCCAATAATCTCGGTGATTAGGGCCGAAACCAGCACACCCATATAAATTCCCGCCAGGGCAAACTGAGAGAGGCGGCCCACCCGGTTGTAGTAAGTCGAGAGTCGCTGGAGCAACTGTCTCCCCACGGTGACCATCAAGGCAATGTATAGAACTGACCAGCCTAAGGTCGGTAAGGCCCCAGCCATACTATTAGTCTGGGCAACAGCGATCGCCAACGCCAGCAAACACCAAGCTGTCACGTCATCTACTGCCGCACAGGTCAACGCCAGGGTTCCCAACTTGGTTCCCTGCAAATTGTGTTCCGTGATGATTCGCGCCAACACCGGAAAGGCCGTGATCGACATGGCTGACCCCAAAAACAGGGCAAAGGCCGTGAAGGAAACACTGGCATCCGACAGAGTCGGGTAAAGCAGCAACGCCAACACTGACCCCAAGGAAAAGGGCACCAGAATACTAACGTGGGATACCACTACGGCGATGTCTAATTGGCCCTTCAGATATTTAGGGTCTAATTCCAGGCCAATCAGGAACATAAAGAAAATCAAACCCACCTGGGAAAGCACGTTGAGGAAGGGCACAGCCTCCGCTGGGAACACTGCTGCGGCTAGGTCGGGTGCAATCAGACCAAACAGAGACGGTCCCAGCATAATTCCAGCAACAATCTCACCAATCACCAGAGGCTGCTGAATTTTCTGAAATCCTAAGCCCACTAACCGGGAAAGCCCAATCACAATCAGGACATCGATCAGAACCAGAATGACAGTATCTAAGTGCATGGTTTGTTGAGTATCGAACTAGGGTGGTTATCACTTCGGTTGCTTCAACAACGGAATGTCTAGACTCACCAGCAAGGTGAGCAAGATAGCATGAATTGGCCAAGGTGATAAGGCAAGCAGAAGTGTTGAACAGGCGAGTCCGACTACTACCGCAAGAAGTTGGAAGATTTTGTCAGACACTTGAAAGTATACCCAGGCAGCCCCTAGGACTTGAACCAGTAAAAAGAACTGTATTGCAGTCATATTTACTACCTCAAGGACGGTATCTAAATTTAGTTTTTGTAGGTCAGACTAGTAGGCTGAAAGAGCCAGGAAGTTTCAGCTAGAAGGCTTCGCTTTGCTCAATTAATCTACAGCAGGCTAGCTTTTAGCCCCGATGCAATAGGCAATGCAAACCGAGTAGACAGGCTTAAAGACCCAAGATGATCAGGAGCTTTTGGGACGTTCTGCTAAAAATGCCGATGAGAATTTCCAGAGAAAACCTAAAGTCTCTTTGTACCTGTAGCTTGCCTATTCACAACTACCCTACTTAAAAGTAGATTTTGAAGTATCACTTGAACCTCCTCTAGAATCAAAGGCAGGCACATAAAAGAAATGTACCACTACCAGCCGAGGACACTGACGAGATCCAACACATTGTAAAATGCTGCCTCTTCAGTCTCCCCTCAATGCCGACGAAGTTAGCTGACGGGCTAGGATTGAGAGATATCCTTCTCTTTACGCTCTTTCCTGTTAGAGAGCAAGAGATAAGCCCCACAAATTGGTTCCTCCGCTCCAACTTTACCTACTAGGCAAAAGCAATCAGTAAGTAAAACGCTGGATTAGGCTGACTTAACTTGGTAAAGGAGTATACGCTTACTGCTTTAGGGAAAAAATCCTTCCTAAGACATAGTTTTTTTAGCAAAGGCAGATTTCTCCTGTTTGAATCCTGCTGCCTGAAGCTGTATCTATAAGAATAGGGAACAACAAACTTTGGGATCTTCAACCAATTTCGTCGAAATTGACCTGCTGAGACTAGGGGAATCAATGCTGATCTTGGGGGCAACTGACAGGAGCGATCGCATTCTGGTTAGCCGCAGCTACCGTAGACCTGACGCAGATCTGTATCCCTTTGGCCTGAAAGATCCGATTCTCACCTTTTCTGTTCCCTTGCACGAGAGAGAACCTGAGCTAATCGTCGATTTGCAGCGGCTGCTGAACGCAGTCGAACGGGCAAGGCTTGACATGGCGATGATGATTCATAGCCTGTAAAACCGACACTACCCTCTGAGTTAGCAGCTTGGGTCACAAAAATTTTGGAGAGTTAACTCCTACGGGTAGATCAGAATTTTATAAGTTTCCGGTCCTGGGGTGACGGCGCGTTCTACGGCTGCACCCAAGTCTTGCAGGGGATAGCGATCGCTGACCAGGGCATCTACATCTATTTGTTGATTAAACACAATATCAGCGGCCAGGGACTGCACCCGGTAGGAAGAACTGTAGCTGCCCATCAAATCAATTTCCCGGCGGTAGAGAATGTTGGGGTTGATCGGAATTTCCACCTCATCAGGAAACTCGGCAAAGAAGAGGATTTTGCCCCCCTTGCGCGTGCAGTCGAGGGCCTGGAAAAAAGCTTTTTGACTGGGAACTGCTAACAGGCTGGTATCCACACCCATCCCACTGGTCAAGGCTTGCACTTGTTTAACCAGGTCTGGATCACGGGCATCAAAGGCGGCGATTGCCCCCACACTCAGGGCTTTTTCAATCCGGGTTGGGAGTAAATCAGTGGCGATCGCTCGTGCCCCAAAATACTTCACTAGCATAATAAACATCAGGCCAATGGGTCCGGCTCCAGTGACTAAAACCGTCTGTCCTGGCTGAATCTGGGCCTTTTTGACGGCTTTGAGGCAACAGTTCGTCGGTTCGACAAAGCTAGCTTGCTCAAAACTCACACCTTCAGGAATGGACATCAAGCCGCCATGGCGAACAATGTGGCCGGGAACTTTGACGTACTCGGCAAATCCACCGCCGCTGGGGATAAATCCTGCGGTCGTCGTGATGTTCTTGTACACCTCACACATCGAGAAGTTGTCGTTCAAACAGTAGCCACAGTGCATACAGGGAATATGGTGTAGCACCACGACTCGTTGTCCTATCTGCCAGTTCTGGACCTGGGACCCCACTGCTGCAATTGTTCCGGCGGTTTCATGCCCAAAAACCCGGGGTGGGTTGTAGAGGGGATAGCGAATTTTTTTGATGTCGGACTGGCACAAGCCCACGACTTTAACCTGAACTAAGACTTCATCAGGTTTGATCTCAGGAACCGGAACCTCTTCGTAACAAAGTTGATTGACACCTCTAAAGACCTGTGCTTTCATGGATTGCTTTTGCTAAGGACCTGATGAGCCTGCTTTTAGGGTAGCAGTCCTAAACTCTAGCGAAGAAGATCCCTGAGAACTTGCACAGCCTATTTCAAGGGGGATCTGTGACGTTGACGAAACTATGGCGAAGGTAGTGGCGGAACAGAGAAGTCATTGAACAAGTAAACTTCGTAAGCAGTAGATGCTAAAGCCTTTACCAGTTTTCCATCCTGGGTTAGCAGTGGAGCACTAGCTTGGCGTGACAAAGCAACATAACAAGCGTCATAAGCAGATATGCTGTAAGCCAAGCCAATTGTCACTGCCTCTTCCATCAGTTCAGCAGTGGAGATGACAGATAGGGATAAAGCCCTAAGACTTGCCAGATCTGCCTGAATATCAGTAGCTGAGTAACGTCCAGCACGAATGTACTTCAAAAGGGTATTGGCACACTCGATGTAAAGCAGATCAGGTGCAAAGAGTTGAGTTTGGGGAACGGCGAGATGGGCAAACAGTTGGTCTACTTTAGGGGATAGGGGGTCAGGTATGAACTGCTTGATACACACGCTGGCGTCTACAACACAGCGCAGGGGTAGACTCATCGATCGCGATCTTCCCGTAATAGTGCAAGGCTATCTAGCTCGCTTTCATTAGCTGATCGCAAGGAGCGACGGCGACGGATGCCAGCTAAGATTTCTATTTGTGCTTGTCGCTGTAGCTCGAATTGCAAGGCACTATCTAAGAGATGAACAACTTGGGCACTGATTGAGCGGTTTTGAACCGTAGCCAAATCTTGCAACTGAGCATATAAATCGTCGGGTACGTTTCGTACATGCAGCGTAGCCACTTACCAATCCTCTAGGCTAAGAAAAGATGATGCTAGCACAATGCAACAAACCTAGAGGTGCAGAGATGAGCAGCAGTCCCTACACAGCATTTCATCCTTGAGTCTTACGGGCTTGCTGAAAACCCTCTAGCAGTGCGGTTTAACACTACTACACCAGTGAGTCGTTGACGTTATCCTTGTACTCTCCCAAGGATTAGTTCTGCCCGTTGGCTCAAGCCACAACTTTAACCTGAACTAAAACTTCGTCAGGCATAATGTCTGGGGTGGGAACCTCTTCGTAGCTGAGCTGATTCACGCCCCGGAACACTTGTGCTTTCATGGATTACTCCTTTTAAGACCTGGTAAGCCTGTTGTTTTCAGAGTAACCGCTCTCGGAGAGCTCCGGAGGTTTTTAGAATAGTGCAGGGGTGATCGCATCCCATTGATATTGACACGGAACTAGTTTGGGACAAGTCATGGCAACCTTTCGAGACATCCTCGGCTACTACCAGAAATACCGGGGAGTGGCGGTCTTTAGCATCGCCGCCACTAGCTTGTTTGAAATTCTGGATCTGTTTGTTCCCTACGCGATCGGGCAGATCCTGAATGTGCTCTCTGGACAAGCGTTGGATCGTTGGCTGCAAGATTTGGTCGCCGGGGTTACCCAATTTGTCCCTTGGGCCACAGAGCGTGGCTTATCTCTAGCTGTTCTGTTGGGACTTATCTTTACAATCACGGTAGTTAGGGCGCCGATGCAACCCTGGTTAAGTTCCTGGTTTCATTGGGATATTTCTTTGCGAGCCCGACGGGATTATGCCCAGAAAGTTCTAGAGAAAATTCTGACACTGCCCCTGGAGTTCTACGACGAGCACAATCCAGGCCGGATTGCTGGGCGAATTGCCAAAGGGATCGAAAACCACACCTGGACTTACCCAGAAATTGCCGGTCAACTGATTCCCAAGCTCCTGCGGGTACTGGGAATTTTTGTCGTGATCTGGTTGATTGAGTGGCGGATTGCCCTGCTATTCCTGATTTCGTTTATTCTCATCCTCAGCTTGGACCTGCGGGGTCTGAATCGGATTATGCAGCGAGAGCAGCGGTTAGATCGCTACATGGAAGACACTCAGAGCCGCACCTCGGAGATTATTACTAACATCAAAACCGTGAAAGCTTTTGCAGGCGAAGCCTCGGAACTAGCGCGACAACGGCAGCGGATTGAGCGGGAGTTCAAAGTGGTGGAATATCGTATCCACAGAGGTTACGTTCAACTGCAAACCTGGCACCGGACGATCATCCAGTTTTGTGTCTTTTTAGTTTTGGCCCTGACGCTAATTGCAACCCTACGGGGACAAATTTCGCTGGGACACTTCGTCACTACTCTGACGGTTTCCAGTATGGCCTATGCCGAGTTGGAGCCGATCACGATGGTTGCTGAAATCTTTGCCCGTCGCTATGCCTCAATGCTGAGATTTCATGAGTTTATGCAGCAGCCGCTTGGGGTTGACCGGGCTAGTCTGGGACAGAAATCTCTTCCCCCCTATCAATTTACTGGCAAGGTTGAGTTTTCCCACCTAACCTTTGGCTACCATCCCCACCACCCGGTTTTGCAGGATATTGATCTGCTGATTGAACCCTATCAAACCGTGGCACTGGTGGGACGTTCCGGTTCTGGGAAGTCTACTCTAGTGAAACTTTTGTTCCGCTACTTTGAGCCCGACCAGGGCCGGATTTTAATTGACGGTCAGGATATT
This sequence comes from Thermosynechococcaceae cyanobacterium, assembly GCA_041748155.1. GTDB lineage: Bacteria > Cyanobacteriota > Cyanobacteriia > Thermosynechococcales > Thermosynechococcaceae > JBGTDT01. Next base: position 10,896 of record JBGTDT010000164.1, read on the forward strand.
TGGTCGCTAGATGTGACTCGCTATCGCCGCCGATTGGCGATCGTGCATCAGGAGGTCGATGTTTTCAACGGGACATTGCTGGATAACCTCACCTACGGCAACCCTAAAGCCACCTTTGCCCAGGTTCAAGAAGCCTGCCGGATCGCCAGAGTTGATGAGTTTGTCTCCCAGTTACCCCAAGATTACTACAGTGTGGTTGGTGAACGGGGGGTGCGCTTGTCCGGAGGGCAGCGGCAACGGTTGGGGATTGCTCGCGCCTTACTGGTGGAGCCAGATGTGCTGGTTTTTGACGAAGCAACCTCTAGTCTGGACTACGAGTCTGAGCGGACAATTCAGTTGGCGATGCGATCAATCTTGGGAACTCGCACCACCTTGATCATTGCTCACCGGCTCAGCACCGTTCGAGAAGCTGACAAAATTGTCGTGCTTGACCAAGGCAAAATTGTTGAGGTTGGCAACCATGCCGAACTTCTGCGAAGCGAAGGGATCTACCACCGTTTACACGCCTTACAGGAAACCGGGGAGTTACTAGCATAAAGGGATGGATCAACTTGAGACCGATGTATTGGTGGTCGGCGGTGGCACTGGGGGAACTGTCGCAGCAATTCAAGCTGCCCGTGCAGGGGTAACAACTATTTTAGTGAGTGAATTTCCCTGGTTAGGTGGGATGCTGACCTCAGCCGGAGTGTCTGCCCCGGATGGGAATGAGCTGGCAGCTTTCCAGACAGGGGTTTGGGGGGCTTTTCTGTCGGAACTGCGGCAACGACAACCAGAGGGATTAGATCATGCCTGGGTCAGCTTTTTCACCTATGATCCTCGAATTGGAGCCCAAATCTTTGCCGACTGGGTGCAGCAACTTCCCAACCTGAGATGGATCGCGGGGCAGACTCCCCAGGCAGTTTTGCAGCAAGGGGAGCGGATTACAGGTGTTCAATTTGAAACCCTATCTATCCACGCTAAGCTAACCCTGGATGGCACGGAGCTAGGCGATCTGCTGGCTCTAGGTGAAATTCCTCACCGCTGGGGCTGGGAACTCCAGTCTCAGTGGGGAGAGCCGAGTGCGCCAGTTAGTGAGAATGATTTAACAAAGCGCTATCCGGTTCAGGCTCCAACATGGGTTGTGCTCCTGCGGGATTTTAGCGTGGTAAAGTCAACCCCAGTCATTCCAGCTAGACCGCCAGCAGATCTAGAGCAATTTACCGGAGCCTGGGAAGACTATGGCCCTGAAGCGCTTCTCAACTATGGCAGACTTCCCGGCAACCTGTTGATGATCAACTGGCCTCAGTGGGGCAACGACTACGGTATTGGCTTAGAGCGGTTAATTACCTCCCAGCAGGCCAAGTTAGAGTTTTTCCAGGAGGCTCGCTGGCACAGCCAGAACTTTGCCCAATTTATTCAAACCCAGTTGGGACAGCGCTATGGCCTGGCAACGGATGTGTTTCCAGCCAGCCAGGGAGCAATTGGCGGTGGAGCCTATGCCCTACACCCCTACTACCGGGAAAGTCGCCGCTTGCAAGGTCTAGTAACGATTAAAGAGCAGGATATTCTTCCACTGCCTGGTGGACAGGTTGCTCCCCTGCCGCTGAATCCAGCCGGTCAAGTCGAGGCGATCGCGATCGCCAACTATGCCAACGACCATCACTATCCCGGCTCCGATTTGGCCTTAAAATCCAAGTCCCTTCGCTGGGGAGGGCGCTGGACCGGCACCCCCTTCACGATTCCCTACCGGGCGCTGATTCCGGCTGAAACAGACGGGTTGCTCGTCTGTGAGAAAAATATCTCCGTCTCTCACATTGCCAATGGGGCGACCCGGTTACAACCTGTCGTGCTGGGAATTGGTCAGGCAGCCGGAATGGCTGCGGCTTTATGTGTGCAGCGGCGTTGCCAACCGCGTCAGTTGCCCGTCCGGGTGCTGCAGGAAGCTTTGTTAAGTGATGCGATCGCACCTGCTGCCGTTGTACCCCTCTTCAATCTCCCGCCCGCCCACCCCAACTGGGTGTCCCGGCAAAGGCACTATCTTGACCACCCAGATACCTATCCAGCCAGTGGAAACTGTCCCTCCCTCAAACACGCTCTCTCATCAGCACCAGTAGACCCATACTTGCAGAAATTGACTGGGACATTTCACCGCCAGGCAGAGCAAGACTACAGGTTTACCAGCTCAGATCCTACTCGTGGAAACGTTCATACCTGGACCCTTGTCACGTTAGAACCCCAGGTAAACGAACAGCTCCAAAACTGCCTCAATGGACAAACGCTGACGGTCCAGGGTTGGCTAAATCCGGCTGGAAATTGGTTACGGGTCCAGACCATCTCGTAATCCTCTGGTGTGTATCTTCTCAGACTTCCAGAGACTGCCTTGAGCGCTGAGGTGTCCTGAGGGGGTATCTTTTCATACAAGCAGTTTGACAGCGACCTGGCGCTGTCTTTGTTCTTTCCTTGCGGGGTCTAACTCTGAAACCTCATACTTGCCTGGGAGAGAAACCTAATCTCTGGATTGGAAGTCCAGTATTTCTTGCGAACAAAGTGAGGAGACGTTGTTGTGAAATTACGCTGGTTATTACCCAGCCTATTAAGTACTGTTCTACTTTCCTCAACTGCTGAGGCAGCAAAACTGGAATACTGGCGCTTCAATGCCGAACAAAGCCGACTTGACCTGATCACCGATGAAGGAATTCAACCTAAAGCTGTACTGCTACTGAATCCCACCCGGTTGGTCATTGATCTGCCTGGTACAACCCTAGGAGAACCGACAATTTACAAAACGATTGGGCAGTGGGTGCGAGAAGTTCGAGCCGGTCAGGTTGACCCTCAGACCACCCGGATAGTAATTGAACTGGGTCCTGAATACACCCTCCGCCCCCAGGAAGTCCGAGTGCGTGGAATTGCCCCCAATCGTTGGTTTGTGCAGTTGCCCAAACTTCAACCTCTGGCCCTAGGGCCGCAGCGCACCGTTGTGGTTCCAGTGCCAGCGCCAAAACGGCCTGCGCCTCAGAGTCCAAGTGTGCCGCTACCAAGGCCAAAACCCGGTGTGGTTGTGCTGGTTGACCCTGGTCACGGTGGGCAAGATCCGGGAGCCATTGGAGTTGGCGGATTGCGAGAGAAAGACGTGATCCTGCCAATCGCCATCGAAGTTGCTCGGCTGCTAGAGCGCCAGGGGGTGAACGCAGTTCTGACCCGTGCGGATGATCGCTTTGTGGATCTGGCCCCTCGGGTTACCCAAGCAGAGGGCGTGCGGGCAAATGTATTCGTTAGCATCCATGCTAACTCGATTAGTTTAAGCCGCCCGGATGTCAATGGACTGGAAACCTACTACGCCCCTGGCTCTTCTAGTGGGGCTCGCCTGGCCCAAACCATCCACAACAGTATTTTGGGAACGGTTAGGGTTAGGGATCGGGGCGTACGACAGGCAAGATTTTATGTGCTCAGAAAGACCTCAATGCCAGCCACCTTGGTCGAAGTGGGGTTTGTCACGGGTCGAGAAGATGCTGCCAATCTCCGCAGTGTCACCTATCGCGGCCAAATGGCTCAAGCGATCGCCACGGGCATCCTCCGTTACTTTTCATTAAAGTAAAACCCGCTAAGAGTGCTTTTTCGGCAAAAGTTTTGGACGGCTATTGGTCTTGGATATGAAGAGACTTGACGTAAACGCGATCGCAGCGGGCTGTCTCCACTCCTGTAGCTGGGCGGTAACCACTGCGCTCGTAGAGCCTGACGGCTTGACTTAGAACACTGGCTGTCTCAATCCAAATTTCTTCAAAGCCCCGGGCTGCGATCGCCTGCTCCAGAATTTGTAACAGGTACTGGCCCAACCCCTGACCTCTGATCTCTGGTAGCAGGTACATCTTGCGAATTTCTACCGCATGTTTACCGCGTGGCACTGGGTAGTATCCCGCCGTTCCCACTAACGTTCCTTGATCCTCAACCACCCAAAACTCGCCTCCCGTGGCCTGGTAGAAATTTTCAACTGCTAGAACATCTTGATCGGCCCCTTGTGGCTCCCAATCCAAGCCGTACTCCGCCAATACAGTACAAATTACTTCAGCGGCAGCAGCACGGTCTTGACTGCTCCAATCCCGAATTAAAAAACCGTTATGATAAATTTTCACGCCCTAGCTATGAAGTCTCGGTTCAGGGTGAAGGGTTTGCAGTAGTTGGCTTTCTACCTGAGCCAGCACTTCTAGTCTTGGCGCTACGGTAGAACGCTCAAAGTAAGTGTTTGCCAACGTCCAGTAGATTCCATAGTGTCTTGCTTCCGAGGCAGCCAAGCTCCGGTAAAAATGGCCTAGGTCCAGGTCAGGACAGTGAGAAGCCAGCAATTCTAGCCGTTCATGACTCCGCGCTTCAATCAACCCACAAACTTAAGAGGGAATCCAACAGGCGCTGTGGTTCAGAACGCCGAACTTGGGCATTAAGGCCAGCGGCATAGGGTGGAGCAGCCAGAGGCCCCCAAGGCAGTCCCCCAGTGTTCAAGCCACTGCTTGACCTGCTCAAAATGCCCCAGCTCTTCTTGGGCAACTGCCGTCAACATCCAGACCAGCTTGGTGTGGGCCGGGTAGCGAAACATCAAGTTCAAAGCGACCCCTGCTGCCTTGCGTTCACAGTGAGAGTGGTCCAGCAGAATAACATCCAGATTGGTAAGAGCTTGCTCAACCCATTTCGGGGTAGTTGGCTGCTTCAAAAATTTAATTGTTGCAGATGTTGTCGGCATAACTGGTGTTTGAACTCAAAAACCGACTACCCTACACCCTAGCAGCTTTCAGACATCAACTGCGTCTCCGTCTACCTGGCCTCTACCTGGAGGAAGATTTGTAACTTGATCGTCTCTGATATCTATTGCTTAGCTTCTCTAATAGCTTGTTCATGGAACTTTACACAACTGTGTACAACTCTATTGTTCGATCTTCACCAACCTAATGTTGAAGAGAAACAGCTTCTCCTACAAGAACAACTAGAGTAATCAATACTACAAACACCAAAGCCAAAAAAAAAGATAATTACTCAAAATTACTGAGGGTTAGAACAATGATCTACAAAAACTGGAACATTACCACAACTAAAGAGCAACACGGCATTGTTGTTGATTACAGCGACTCTGAAGGAAACAGGTACAGTGCGCCTTTCTGTTTTCACACCTATGAAGAGGCAAGAAGGTATGGAAAGCTGTGCGTTGATCAGCTAACTCGTACGGGGGTCAGAAACAATTTACTTTTACAATCAATCGGCCAGAATCAAGTAGCATCTGAGAATCTTGAAAAGCTATCCACTAGCGCTTAGGCTTATTTCAGTTCTGTACCCTAGCTAACAAAACTATGTCCCTTTGCCCTTTTCTAGGTAAGGAAAGTTTTATCAGCTCTCTTATAGTGAACTTTTGTCAAGCTTGCTTGCCTACTCCTCAATACTTATAACCTCGGATGGATTGCCACTGAGGCATTTTTTATTACGCTGTTAGGTGTCAATTAAAAAACCACTGCAAAGATTTTTTAAGAACTTCGCAGATCACGCCGTAACTGGCACAGGAGATACAAATGAGTGAAGAAGAAAAAGGCAAAGCCACTGGCGAGAATATCATGGGTAAAGCCAAGGAGGCTCTAGGTAATATCACTGGTGACCCCCAAACTAAGGCAGAGGGGCAAGCTGATCAAGCTAAAGGTGAAGCTCGCCACACTAAAGAAAACGTAAAAGATAGTGTTAAAAAAGCACTTGACTAAAGCGGCATTGCTAAGTTTGGCAGGGTCTGGGTGAGCTAGCAGCTATCTGGACCCTTTTTTCTCGCCTTACCTGCTTGAATACGCTGATGCCCTTACTGCCTTACTGTTCGATCAACACACTATTTAGGAGATATTAGGAGATATAAAGTGAGTCTAATTCAGTGGAGTCGTAAACTAATAACTGCTTCAATCCTAGTTTTGGTATTTGTAGTTACTTCTGCTTGTACGAATGTGGCTGATCGGCCTACTACGTCGCCTTCAAGTTCTGGTGCTTTGGCTTATCAACAGCTAGAACGAGGAAACACCTCAGTTGGACAAAGCTTTGGGGAGTGGGTGGTGCAGACAGGTAAAGGACTAGTTGCCGATGCCTACGTCCGCGGTAACGACAAACTTGGGGTTGTAATCACCCCTCAGGTCCGTCCTAACGAGGTCAAGGCTTTGGCGAAGTCTCTGGTCCAAGGTTTTCATCATAACTTTCCGAACCGAAATTTGACAGTTTTAATGTATGCCCCCGATAAGCAATTGATCTTAACTGCGCAGTACGACGAGCAGGCCAAGCAAATTGAGTATAAGGCAGCCTAAGCCTTGAAAATGCACCTCATGCTTGTAGGTGCGGTTAATTAGTTTTTAGGAGATAATCAAGTGCCTAGTTCTAACGAATATAAACGCCAAGCCATGAACGATTTGGCTCAGGGCAACGTTGAGTCCCTAGATGATAGCTCAACACAGTCGGTAAACGAGTATCAAAACTTTGATGATTTTGCTCAGCGTTCCTCACGTAACGAGCGTCATCAACTTTTTAGTCGGTCTTTCCATCCAGACCAGATTCCAGCGAGTCAAATGGAACCGGAATTACAAAAAGCGATCGCTCAAATTAAACCCAATCAGCGAGACGACGTTGCCCGAGACTTCTTCAGCCACCTGAAGAAGCGGGGACTCAGTGATCGCGATCTCGAACGCCAGTTGGGCCTCTCAACCCATCATGCCAACAAAATGACCGCAGATGACGTTAGCAAGCTAGCTGGGTTTGCCTATCACAGTCACCCTGATATTTTTCAAGAAGTCTTAGCTGACCAACCTGCCCTGGTAAAGTTTTTGAGCAATCCGGTTGTAGGTGCTGCCCTTGGGGCGATCGCGGCCAAGTGGTTTGGCGGTCATAAACACTAAAATACTGAATCGATAAAGATCTACTTAGAAGCAAATAGAGCAATCCCAGTCTTACAGGATTGCTCTATTTGCTTTCAAAGGTTGAGTTAATAACAAATCTTAGGCGGTTGCCAACTCTGGTGTTGGCCGCTTGCTATGACGAATACCTTCAATCGCTTCAGCGTAATCGCCAGCCTTAAACACAGCAGAGCCAGCCACAATCGCATTAGCTCCGGCCTCCAAAACTTGCCAGGTGTTGTTAGCTTTTAAGCCACCATCAACTTCAATCCAAGGGTCAAACCCCCGCTCATCGCAGATTTCCCGCAACCGGCGAATCTTGGGCACCATGCTTGGAATAAAGCTTTGGCCCCCGAATCCAGGATTTACACTCATAATCAAGACTAGGTCGCAAACCTCCAGAACGTATTCAATCAGTTCTAGTGGGCTCCCAGGATTAAGCACGACTCCCGCTACTTTACCAAGCTCCTTAATCTGGCTGAGCGTCCGATAGAGATGAGGAGAAGCGTTGTGTTCGGCGTGGACGGTAATATGATCTGCCCCCGCTTTAGCAAAGTCTTCCACGTATTTTTCGGGTTCCACAATCATCAAGTGGACATCTATGGGCTTCTGGGTAACGGGTCGGATTGCTTCCACAATCAGTGGACCAATTGTAATGTTAGGGACAAACCGTCCGTCCATAACATCAACATGAATCCAGTCTGCTCCAGCCGTATCTATAGCCTTAACTTCTTCCCCCAGACGACTAAAATCTGCTGAGAGGATAGACGGAGCAATAACGGTTGGTTTCTCAGATTGCATGTATGTCATGACTAGCGTCTCCCTAGGGGTTATAGCGGCCTTTGTTACTCAGTGTATCAAACTGTGCTGAGCACAAAAGCAAAAGACCTCACGCCTGAGACATGAAGCCTTAAAGCTTGGTCGATTAGCCAAAGCGTTAGAAGTTCATTTCTGCCGCCTGGACCTTCTCAATTTGCTTCTTCTTGAGAATCAGCAGGATTTGGGAGAGCATAGTAGCAGCTAAGAAAGCCATCAACCACTTTATCCGGGTTGGACTTTGCAACACAACCTCAGCATCAACTTGACCAAAGCCACCCACATTCGGGTTACCGGTCAAAGCTTCACCTTCGGTTACAGTTTGGCCCTGCGAAACAACTAAGTCTGGACCCACAGGAATCGGATCAACGACTGTTTCGCCGTTTGGAGTTTGAATAGTGACTTCGTAGCTGCCCTCTTCTGTCTTAGCAATTTGGGTCACTTGTCCCGCCGCAGACGCGTTGAAGATATTGTTGTTACTCCTGTCTCCCGTAGGGTTTACCTGACCCCGGCCTCGATTTCCGCCAACGTGGACAGAATACTTGCCGAAATGAATATTCTTGTCCTTGCTTGGATCAGGAGAGAGGACTGGAATTACCATTTCCTGATATTGTTCGCCCGGTAGAGGACCGACAACCAGGATATTTTCCCCAGTTTGACTGTAGGGTTGGAAAAGGGAAGGCTCTGTCACCTTTTCCTTCATTTCTGCTGAAATCCTCTCAGACGGAGCGATCTTAAAGCCTTCCGGTAACACGACAACAGCGCCCACATTCATCGGACCTTTCTCACCATTCCCTAGCACCTGCTGAATGTTGGTGTCGTAGGGAATTTTAACCACTGCCTCGAAAACGGTATCCGGCAGAATAGACTGAGGAATTTCGACTTCCGTCGGTTTTACACCCAGGTGACAGTTGGCGCAGACGATCCGTCCCGTGGCTTCGCGTGGGTTTTCGTAAGCCTGCTGGGCGTAATAAGGATAGGCCGCAGCAGCCTTAGGTAAAGCAAGGTTGCCAGTTAACAAAAACACAAGCGTGACAAAGACGCACAGTGTACGCTTTGTCAACATTGAGATAAAGCTTTTCTTCATTGTGAATTAAAAGTCAAGGTCAGAATGTCAACGCACTGAGTTGTGAGAAGCCAGTGTGAATGGATTTGGCCTAAGTCGCTATGCCCACCAAGGATCTTTGCCGGTGCGGAAATCAGTTTCAGTCCAGGGAGTTAACTGAATCTTGTCTTCCGCTTCTTGAGCATGAACGAGAGCTAGAGAGAGTGGTGCAGGCCCCCGCACCACTTTCCCGGTCTTGTCGTACTGAGAGCCGTGGCAGGGGCACATAAATTTGTTTTCACCACTGTTCCAAGGAACGACACAGCCCAAATGAGTGCAGACAGCATTCAAGCCATAGTCTGCAATAGTCTGGTCATTCTCAACCACGATATAGGTGGGGTCCCCTTTCAATCCCTGAGCTAGGACATGATCCCCAGGGCTATGCTTGGCCAAGAATTCACTAGCAGTAATATCTTTACCAAGGGCGTCTTTAGCAGTGACGCCGCCACCACTAGCCCCGCTGGCAGGAGGAATAAAATACTTAATAACCGGATATAGAGCCCCTAGTGCTGTTCCTGTGACTGCACCAAAGGTGAGAAAGTTCATCACCTGGCGACGGCCCATATCGGGTACATCTGGAGATCCTGAAGCTTGAGCCATAATTTATGCGGAGTTTGCTAATTGTGTCAGTCTATCTTCTGGGCCTTGGCCAAGAATTTATTTGCCCTGCTTATAGATTGCAGCACTTCTAGAGATTTGCGACTATTGGTGCTGGTGCTGCCTCGCTGAGAGGATGATATTTCAGTGGTTAGATCTTCATTACATTTCTTGACACCATTATCATATCCGATATGGGTTCAGTCTTATCGACAAGCGTCGAATAAACATAGGGTTGTAGAGTGATGAATGGGCATGAACTACACCAGCTTCTAATTGACAAGTGGGGACGCTCCTACGACATTCAACTGAGACGCACTCAAGGCAAAATTTTTGTCCAGGTGATGTGGAAATATTTGGAGCAGGTCTCCTTTCCCCTCACTGAAGCAGAGTATTTTGCCCATTTGGAAACCATTGCCAGCTACCTGCAAGCCTGGAATGGAGTAACGCAAGTGCGGGATTATATTCAGCAAACTCGCGATCGCCCCCGGCTGGGAAAAGCAGTCAGCATCCCTTTAGAGCTGGGTGAACGCGCCACCGAATGGATACTAGAGAAGTAATACAGAGACAAAATAGAACATAGAACCCTGAGTCTTGCTGAGCGATCGCGGCAACCAGACCAGTTGAGAATCTGAAAGGGCGAGAAAGATGAGTCAAGGAATGCCTAAGTGGGATCTAGTCAGGTTTCTGCGCACCCTTGTTTACTTTGACGTGATCCCGTTTATTCGTAACGTTGGCTGGCTACAGCAGTTGATCGGCAGACATGATCACAAAAATGGAGCAGTGATGGAACATAAAACAGGCGTGATACTGGTTGCTGGCGCAACGGGTGGTCTCGGTCGGCGGGTTGTACGGCGATTGGTTGAACAGAATTACCAGGTGCGATCGCTGGTCAGAGACAAGCAAAAGGCGCGATCGCTGCTGGGAGACAAGGTGGAACTAGCCGTAGGAGACATCACCCAGCCAAAAACTTTAACCCCTGAAGTGATGGCTGACATCAAAGCCGTAGTTTGCTGTACGGCAGTCCGGGTCCAACCCGTTGAAGGGGACACGCCGGATCGAGCCAAGTACTACCAAGGGGTCAAGTTCTACCAGCCGGAGGTGGTGGGTGACACTCCAGAAGCTGTGGAATACCTGGGTGTAAAGAACCTGATTACCGCAGCCGCTTCTAGTCTGAGGGAAGCGGACAGAAGATTAATCTTTAATTTTCGTGCATCAACAAGTGCCCTAGAAAATACCTGGGGCGCAGTGGACGATGTGGTAATGGGAGGCGTCAGCGAGAGTGGTATGCAGCAATCAAAAAACTCGGCCCTATTTACCGGCAACGTCTCAACCGAAAACTCCGGCGGCTTTGCTTCAGTGCGAACGCGAAACTTTGACTCGCCCCTGGACTTGTCCCAGTTCAATGGCATAGAACTGCGCTTGCGCGGAGATGGGAAGCGATACAAGTTCATTCTGCGCACAGAGGCAAAGTGGGATGGCACATCCTACTGTTGTTCCTTTGATACCAAAGCCGACACCTGGATGACAGTTTATATTCCCTTCGCCGATGTGATTCCAGTATTTCGGGCCAAAACCTTAGAGACGGCTGAGTCCTTTAATCCTGGTCATGTCTGCTCGTTCCAACTCATGCTCAGCAAGTTTGAATACGATCAGGCCCTGAACCCAAAATTTGAGCCGGGAGCCTTTCAATTAGAACTAGAATCGATCAGAGCCTATGGAGGTGTAGTACCAAGATTCGTATTGGTTAGTTCTGCCGGGGTGACCCGTCCAGGCCGACCCGGAATCAATTTGGAGTCAGAGCCGCCAGCGGTGAGAATGAATGATCAGCTTGGGGGCATCCTGACCTGGAAGTTGAAAGGTGAAGATAGTGTCCGGGAGAGCGGCATTCCTTACACCATCATTAGGCCCTGTGCTTTGACCGAGGAACCTGGGGGTAAGGCATTGGTGGTTGATCAAGGGGACAATCTTAAGGGCAAAGTCAGCCGGGAAGATATTGCTGAACTGTGTGTTCAGGTGCTCGAACAACCCGAAGCTTGCAATGTCACCTTTGAAGTTAAAGAAGATGGCGATGCTCCGGTCAACTGGGAACAGCTATTTGACCACCTGCAACCTGACAGCCCCGTGAGCATGAATGACCAGAGCGAATAGTTGCGCTTATTTGCCACCATAGTAGAAGGCAATCTCTTTATCCTTCAGTGGCGCAAAGTCAGCATCCAGCAGCATTTGGTTCAGTTCTGCCTGGGGAATGTGCTTAGCCCCGATTCGGACAATTCGCGATCGCATACTATTAGAAACGCCGCTGCGCTGGCGGTCTGCCTCCAGGGCCATAACCTGGTTGTAGAGTTCTAGTTTGGCAGTGGGGATGGGTGAACCGTCAAGGTCAACTCCCTGGGCGATCGCTTGATCAACGGCATCAGCACCCGTTGTTGGATCAGCAGAATTCATCATGGTAGGTTCTGTAACAAAGGCAAAGTTTACAGGAGTCTAATGCGACTCTACTCATCACTTTACCGCTAGAGGAGCTGTAATGTCTGTTGCCCCAGGCAAGCGACATCACCAATGACTGTGTGAGAATGCCGGTGTCGGGAAGCATTGTCAGAATTTTAGCCGTTGTGATTAGACCGAGAGGACTTATGCAAGCGATTGAAATCACTGGAACAATTGATGCCGAGGGACGGTTATTTCTAGATCAACCGTTACAAGTTTCTCATTCCGGTCGTGTCCGGGTGATTGTGCTCCTTGAGGATTCAGAGAGTGCCTCATCCCATGAGCAACCAACTCCAACTCCTGCAGAGTCAAGAGATCAGAAATCAACCAACAGTCAGTACTCGTTTGATCGTGATGCCCCACCCATCTGGGAACTGGTAGCTCAAATCTCGGCTCAAGTACCTGATGAAGAATGGGAAAAATTACCTACTGACTTAGCCAGGAGATTTGATTACTACCAGAAACAGCGACAAGGACAGGATTGATGCGGGTTGTGTTTGCAGATACAGGATACTGGGGGCGTTACTGAATCCTCATGATGACTTACACAATAAAGCCCTAAACCTTTCAAAAGCAGTGCAGCCTGCTCACATCGTCACCACTGAGATGGTTTTAGTAGAGGTATTGAATGATTTCAGCGATCGCGGTGAGTATTTTCGCCAAAGTGCTGTGAATCTAATTCGAAGTCTCTACCAATACTCAAACACCACAATAGACTTCTTGGATGAATTAAAGAAGGCGGCAAAAGTAGGTCAAGGAGGAAAGCCAATGACCTACGAACAAGTCAAACACCTTAGACCCGCTGAGTTCAAGCGCTTATGTGGCGTTCGCCCCGAAACCTTTACCCAGATGCTAGAGGTACTGACTCCTCAACTGAGGTGTGGCGAACGGGGAGGACAACCAAAACTGAGCGTCGAGGACCAGCTGCTGATGACCTTAGAATATTGGCGGGAG
>JBGTDT010000165.1:0-69924 GCA_041748155.1 Thermosynechococcaceae cyanobacterium
GGAGGAGTGCCGCTTGAAGCGGGACGTTCCCAAGGACCAGGTGCTCACCTACGAGGATGTGGAGCTACCCCCAGCTAGGCTGGCCGATAAGCTAAGGCATGAGCAAACTGAGCTTTTTGCCTCAAAAAAAGTACCTGTTGCACTGGGGTAGTCTTCATGCATAAGTCATGGGTAGCCCTGCATTGTAATGGTTAGGAGCGTAGCGTGGAATTGTAATGGTGCACGAAGTACCAAATTGCGCCAATGGGATTACTCAGCTTCTTGGAGAACGAAAGTGACCTACGCACCAAGCGCCCTACTCGCTGACGTAGGGTGCTGTTGAACTGTTGAATAATGTAGCTCGAGCATAAAATCTACTATTGGTGGGTTTGGAGTGCTACTTGAAGTGTAATACTCTTAGCTTTGGCATACTCAAAGAAATTAAGAGTAGTAGCTAAGGTCGCTAGATTAAATGAGGAGTTGATAGTGAGTACTTTGAAGAAGGGACAGAGATTAATCTTTATTGGTGGTGCGCCTCGCTCTGGAACGACACTGGTTCAGAACATACTGGATTCCCATCCAGCTATTTGTGGCGGACCTGAGTTTCTTCACATTCGAGACATTCTAGGTTTAAGAAAAAAGTTACATCGTTCTATTGACCGCGAGTTTATTGATTTGATTTGTTCACCTGATGATGTAGACAGAAGTATCGGTTCTTTCATAGAAGATCTACTCTTACCACTAGCAGATAAAAATGGATGCAAGTTCTTAAGTGAGAAAACTCCTGAAAATGTTTTGGTGTTTCCTGAATTAATTAGCTTGTTTTCAGAGTCACACTTTATACATGTTGTAAGAGATCCAAGAGCTACAATTTCATCCCTGCTTCAAGTTCAGATGCGAACAAAAAATAAAGGGGAAAAACCACCAAAGCATGTTACGAATATCCATAATGCTGTTAGACACACTAAAGAGTGCTTTAGTAGTGGATTTTTAGCTGCTAAAATAGCCCCAGAAAGAGTTTTGACAGTAGTTTATGAACAGTTGATTGCTGACTCTAAGCGTGAAACAGAGAGAATATGTGAATTCTTAGAGCTTGAGTGGTCAAGCAATATGATAACTCCTGGTAAGTTCGAACATCTTGGAGAGAAGGCTATTACCGCTAAATCCAGCGTGGCTTGGTATAACACACAAGCATATAATCGAGATCCTGATACCCAAAGTCTTGAAAAATGGAAGACTCTGCTTACACCTACTCAAAAAGCGTTAATCGCTACGTTATTTAAAGATTACGCAGATCTGAACCAAATAGGATACGATTTCTCCATACATGACATATTCTTCCTGAGACGTTTTCTTAGCGTAATCTATATTACTTTTACTCGCTTGCTTAACCAGGTGTCGGACAGACTAGCTTCGGCCAAAGCCATAATTCAGGGCCATTAGTTTTTTCTGTAATGAATAGCTCGAGTACATTGAGTAAACTCTGAGCTGACTCCTTCTGTATGGCAATATCAGGGCCTAAAGGAATCACACTAAGCAGGTAAGTGTAAACGGCCTCATAAAAATCAATCTTAAAGCTGGGGAAATTACTGAGGGTACCAGCTACTATTTGACCTAGGGTTCAGTGTGGAGAGCTGACTAGTCTAGACCCAGGATCTATATACCAGTAGGTTAGGTTGAAGGGTAAGTAAGACACTTCTATGAATCCGAATCCTTAACCCAGAATGATGTGGAATGTCTTCCTCAGAGGGGACCTTGAGACTCCATAACAAACCTTGAGTAGAGAAGTACAGCATCCATTTGCATACTTCAGGCATAACTACAACTCGAGGTGCTGTAAAACAGCAATGAGTCTAAGTTGTTCGAGATCATCTTTTTGAAGTTGCCACTTACAGTTTAGCAAGGGTGATTATGTTCATTGACGCGCGGACATTGTCGGAAGATACCGTTGTCGAAAGTGAAGTTTGCATTGTTGGGGCTGGAGCGGCAGGAATTACCCTAGCGCGGGAGTTCTCCGGCCAACCCTATCGCATCTGCCTGCTAGAAAGCGGGGGATTAGACTTTGACCAGGCCACGCAATCTCTCTATACAGGTAAAAATGTTGGAGTTCCGTATTTTCCCCTAGACCATGCGCGTGCTCGATACCTCGGGGGTTCTACCAATCTTTGGGGTGGATGTTGCCGGCCGCTTGACGAAATCGATTTTGAACACCGCCCGTGGATGCCCTACAGTGGCTGGCCTATGACCAAGGCGGAGTTAGTCCCCTACTACGAGCGTGCTCAAAAAGTCTGTAAGCTCGGACCTTTTAAGTATGACTATGCTGACTGGGAAGATGATTTAAGACGCCTTCAGCGTCTAAACTTTCCATCGCTTGGGGATGAAATTGTCACTTATATTTTTCAGATCATGCAGCGTACACACTTGCGCTTTGGTGAAGTTTACAAAGCCGAAATAGAGCGAGCCCCAAACATTAATACCTACCTCCATGGGAACGTTGTCGAAATTGAGACAAACGACACGACTCAGGCTGTCACACGGCTGCGCGTTGCCTGCCTAGAAGGCAACAAATTCTGGATTTCAGCAAAAATGTTTATTTTGGCCTGCGGCGGAATTGAGAATCCGCGCCTGCTGTTAGTCTCGAACAAAGTCCAAAGCGCAGGGCTGGGTAATCAATACGACCTTGTGGGTAGATTCTTCATGGAGCATCCCTACTTGAGGTCAGGCAAAATTCTCCTTGAAAAATCAAACGCTTTGTACCCTTCCGACCAAAAGATTCAGGTTCATCAGAATCAGATAATGGCAGCCTTAGGCCTCTCGAAGGCAGTCCAAGAGCGCGAACAAATCCTAAACTTCGCTGCCAAGCTTGTCCCTGTCGTTCCAGAATGGCTTGAAGCTTTAGGGCGTATTAGGCAGGGAAATTGTCAGGAAAAGGGGCCTGACGGTCATTTTCCCTCCTTTTTAAAGGACTTAGGCAAGGTAGCTGCTAATCTCGATCAGGTTATTGCAAAAGCTTGGACAAAGCTTTCCCAAAAACCCCCCTTCCCTCAACGGTTTCTGGAAACTCATCTGATATCAGAGCAAGCACCTAACCCGGACAGCCGGATTACCCTTAGCCCTGAACGAGACCAGCTAGGACTCAATCGCCCGAAGCTAGACTGGCGCTTGAGTCCGATTGACAAGTACACGATTCAGCGATCGCAGCAGCTAATTGGGGAAGAACTGGCTCGTGCTGGGCTGAGTCAGCTTCAAATCGAGCTCACTTACGATGATGATTCTTGGCAAGCACTCCTGCAACGCTCACAGCAGATCCTTGAGGAAACCCGTGCTCGTTCTGAGTCCGGTCAGCTTAAAATTGTGCTTCACGAAGATAGCTACTGGCAAACTCTTAGAGGTTCGTACCATGACATGGGTACCACCCGCATGAGCACGAATCCTAGGCAAGGTGTCGTCAATGAGGATTGTCAAGTTCACGGTGTTAGCAACTTATACGTCGTTGGTAGCTCGGTTTTTCCAACCGGAGGCCTTTCAAATCCTACGCTTACCATTGTTGCTCTAGCCACCCGGCTTGCCGACCACATCAAGGAGCGCCTGAGTTGTTCTGCCGAAGTAACAAAAGGGCTTGAAGCCACCTCTACCCGGCTCAGTGCCTAAGTTACCTCACCGCTGCGTTTACAATTGTCATAAGAACTTTTGCATGAGCAGTGTGCCCGTCTGGTTCACCTAGGTATCGCAAATAATCTGGCTAAACCTACGAAACGCAACAGACTCTCGCGACAATGCCTTCAACTCCTGAATGGTCATGCTCTATGTAAGTTTGGGATTAGTTCTATCATTTCCTGCAACTTGGAAACATCAAAATACCAGCCTTACTTATTCCGGGAGGTATGTAGCGTTATGAACAGTGAAAATCATTCATCTCCTTCAGAGTGGCCCCGTCGGAAAGCACAGGAATATATCTGCAAAGACGGCGGTCGCCTGCCCATTCCGCTTAGTAATGCCCTGGCTGAGGTTGAGGAGACCGCCGAGGTAATCCACACCGAGGTTGAAGAAACCGCCGAGCTGCTCCACCAGCCCCTTCAGGCCCTTATCGACACTGTACCTGCTCATTTGGCCCTGCAAAACTTGCTGCACCAGTTGCTCGACTGCATCCGCCAAGCCATGGCCGTCGATACCGTCACGGTTCTGCTGCCGACTGAGAATGGGCAGCAATTGGCTGTGGGTGCCACCCTCGGGCTTGAGGAGGAAATTACAGAAGGGATCCGCATTCCGATCGGGCGTGGCTTTGCAGGCCGCATCGCAGCAACCTGTGAGCTGATGTTTGTAGACGACCTATCGACAGTAGAGGTTGTAAGTCCAATTCTCCGCAACAAGGGAATCCAGTCGATGGTTGGGGTCCCACTGCTGGTCAAAGACGAGGTGATTGGGGTCTTTCACGTTGGTACAGTTCGTTCCCGCCACTTCACCAGGGACGACGCACAGCTACTGCAACTCGTCGCTGAGCGCATCGGGTTGGCGATTGATCACCTAGAAATATCGAAACTTTCTTTAACCAAGGGCTCAGAGTCAGTCCCAGAAAAGTTTACTTTGACTTGTTCGGCCCAAAAAGTGAGGCGAGTACTCAGAAACTTTTCTTTAGGCATCCTAAGGTTAGCTGCTCCTCTACAAGTTGTTTGGGCTACTTATTGATAGTTACAACCAGATAGAGAATTTTTTGTTGCTTTGTGAAAGATTGGTAACTAGCTGAAGGGATTCTCCCTTCAGCTTTATTTCTGTTTTTAGAATATCTTGGCTATCCCTCTAAAAGAGTCAGGGGTGTCAGTTGGAATGTGACGGGTACTGCTGATAGGTATTGCTGACAAAAGTAGAAAGATAGCTCTAAATCTAAGTTCAGGTTTTTGCTACCGGAACTTTGAAGCGGGGGTTTTGTGCGCTAGCACGGTGCCAGACTGTGGAGTGATCTCGCAATTTATCTAACCCTGTCTTGAAGACTAAAAATCCAATGCGTCAAAAATTGCAACAAAGAGTTTTCCGCCTACTGATATGGAATTCTTCTTTTGGAAAATCTATCTTTCTCCTTTACCACACCTATCTCACTAGGGCTGCGATCGCAGTTATGAAGCTGAGAGCTGAGCAGAAAAATACCATCAATTCTTTTGGAAGTAACGGTACCCTCATTAGCAAAGGAGGGAGCAATATTTTTAATGAGGGTGCTCTGGTCGAGTTGGTTAGTTACGTCCAGACAGCTAGA
Organism: Thermosynechococcaceae cyanobacterium; assembly: GCA_041748155.1. Lineage (GTDB taxonomy): Bacteria > Cyanobacteriota > Cyanobacteriia > Thermosynechococcales > Thermosynechococcaceae > JBGTDT01. Next base: position 5,228 of record JBGTDT010000165.1, read on the forward strand.
AATGTGATTGTTAATCTGGAGGAAAACTTTACTGCTCTCTTTGGGTCCCCACCCCTAAAAATTATGCCGCTTGGTGACTCTATTACTTCCGGAGTCGTTGGAGGTAATGATAGAGGAAGCGGTGGCTATCGAACCGAGTTATGGAATAAATTGATGGCAGAGGAGTTGCCAGTGAAATTTGTCGGCTCAATGTCCAGTGGACCTGCTGACCTCATTGATAAAGACCATGAGGGACATCCCGGATGGACAATTGGAGAGATTGCCGGCTCAGTTGAGGATTGGCTAAACACTGCCCAGCCAGACCTGATTCTGTTAATGATCGGCACCAATGATACAAAGAACCGCTCTCTTAAGACAATGGTCAACGAGCTCAGTACGCTGATTGACCAAATTACTGCTCAGTTACCCAATGTGCAATTGCTGGTGGCCTCAATTCCACCCATTCATCCAGCTTTAAGGCCCCTAGAACGGGTACTGCGGGCTATGTATTTTAACGAAGCAATACCGTACATCGTAAACTCCAGGGTTGCTCAAGGCAAAAAAGTTCATTTTGTAGACATGCGCAGTCTGACCTTGAACGATCTAACCTCGTCGGTGTCATTGGATTTGGACAATGGCCTTCACCCGAATACACAGGGCTACCGCAAGATTGCTAATGTTTGGCATGCTGCAGTGCTTAAAGTTATTCATAGCCGACTGAGAATAGCAGACAGTCGCTAAAGGCTGCTGGAAAAAGCAAATACTTCTAGTAGGGCAATAGGGATGCAAGCTACCCGTCGCCGAATAGCGGCTGACCTCACTAAGTAGTCTTTCACCAGTCACCCTCAGGCCATCACATCAAATCAGTCATCCACAGACAATCATATCGAAACGGGGAATCATCCAGTTATGATGCGCAAAGACTTTCATGATTTTCGGACACGGCTGCGGAAGACCTGGCAGACCGCAGGCGTGCAGGGTATGGCCTCAACCGTCTGGGCGTACTTTTGGATGCAATTTGCGGGGTTAGGCTATTTCGGACGAATTGCGACTTGGCTAGCCACATGGTTCGCTCCACCCTACAAGGAACGCCGTCGCCTGGCTCGTTACAACTCAAAAGGCTATATCGCGCCCAGTGCAACTATCTATCATATGAATCTGCAACTCGGGTCTGGAATTTTCATTGGCGATCGCGTAGTTATCTTTCAGGATACGAACGGTGGTTCCGTGGAGCTAGCTGAGCGTGTTCACCTGCATAGTGATACCTGTATCCAGGCAGGCGATGGCGGTAGCTTGCAGATCGGTTCTAATACCCATATTCAGCCCCACTGCTTGTTTTCAGCATACAAAGCTCCGATTCAGATTGGTTGTGAGGTGCAGATCGCCCAGAACTGTGCTTTCTATTCCTACGATCACGCCATGGCACCGGGTCAACCGATCAAGAAGCAACCCTTACAGACAAAAGGCGGCATCCTGATTGATGACGGTGCATGGCTAGGTCATGGTGTGATTGTGTTGGATGGGGTCCGAATTGGTAAGGGAGCCGTCGTTGGTGCCGGGGCTGTGGTCACGCGTGATGTACCGGATGGTGCGATCGCGGCTGGAGTTCCTGCCCGTGTTGTGAACATGCGCAGCAACCTAGTTGATGCCGGGGCTGTTGTCACGCGTGACGTACCAGACGGAGCGATCGCAAGTGGAGTACCTGCCCGTGTTGTCAATCTACGCAGCAACCTGGTCTGAGCAAGTATTTGCACAGGGCAATAGAGAAAGACTTCTGGGACTTAGACCACTGCTGTACTAGACAGGTTGGGTAGTAGTTGACCAACTGAGTGATGCAGGGCATTGAGTAGATATGTCTGCTCCTGTTTTAGAATACCCTAATGCTGAAATCGAAGCGTTGAATTCAACTCAATACCCTCTGATGGCGCTTCACAGTCCACGCTGCTAGAGTCAAGCTAAGAGTCGTCTCGACCGACTCACCCAGCATAATCTCTATGGTGCTCTAGCTATGGGGATGGTAAAGTTTGGATTCTGGTGTTTAATACTGGTTTTGCAGTGGGGGATGCTGAGTACACGGCTATGAAATGCTGTGAAGTGCTCTTGTAAGTCGTCCAACCTCAGTCTTGGTATGAAATCCAATAATGCAATGCATCGAGAAGTTTGTCGGCTACTAGTCCAGAATTCGTCGTTCAGAAACCTTATTTTTTACTGCTATTACCGTTACCTTATCCAGAGTGCGATCGCGCTTTTGCGACTCCAGGACAGTCAGAGTCAACCGGTTATTGATCGAGGTGACAGCTTCCTCTCTGGCAGAGACAAGCAGGCTTCCAGTCAGGAGGTGGGCGATCAGACAGATGCTGACGCTTGCACAACCCAGAATCTCATCGCCGGCCTAGAGAAGAACTTTGCATCCAGTCCTGTAAACAGGTCATCTATCAAAATTATGCCGCTGGGAGACTTCCAAACCTCTGGAGTGATTGGCACCCATGACAGAGATAGCGGCGGCTACCGAACCGAGTTATGGCAGAAGTTTGGCGCAGATGGGTTGATAGTAGACTTTGTCGGGTCACAGGCCAGTGGGCCTGACAGTCTCGGTGCCAAAAACCATGAAGGGCACGGTAGTTGGACAATCGAGCAGATCTCTGGCTCGGTCAACGCCTGGCTGAACACTTACCAGCCGGACTTCATCCTGTTGTCGATCGGCTTGGCTGACACCAAGACTGACTCGATCAGAACAATGGTCTCCGAGTTCAGCGCTCTGATTGACCAAATTACCGCTCAGTTACCCAAGGCAGACCTCCTAGTAGCTTCACTCCCCCCTATCCATCCAGCTCAGCAGCCAGCCAAACGAGTTCTCCGAGCTACGTATTTCAATACAGCGATACCCTACATTGTCAATATGAAGGTTGCTCAAGGCAAAAAAGTTCACTTTGTTGACATGAGAAGTTTGACCTTAAATGATTTGACATCGTCAATATCTCTGGATTTAGACAACGGGTTGCACCTGAATGCCCAGGGCTACCGTAAGGTCGCAAGTTTTTGGCACGATGCGGTCCTTGTGGTTCTCAGCAACCAACGCAGTTACATCTACTAACGGGTAGTAGATATCGGCTCAGAGCCAATGGCAGTATTTCAGTACTTTTTAAGCCAGGTCGTGTATCCCTATTACACGACCTCGATTTGATTTGATAACTAAATTTAGGAACAGTAAAGATGAGACGCCCTACTTTTCTTCCCAGCAGCCTGGACTTGATCTGGAGACAGACAATCTTATCTTTGAAGGTGAAATTAACAGACTTTATTCAGGGGGTTCAGCAGGGGGTACAAAACTGGATACGCCAAGAAATTGTTGATGATGACCCCCACGATGAAAAAGCATTCTTCCCCACTGTCAACCAGCCCGACAAAAGCATAGCAGAATCGCCTAGTACTCCTCATCTACTTCCGCCTGCGACTCCTTTGGAACGACGTTGAGCACTAACTTTTTAGTTTGCCGGACAATGGTTAGAGGCAATCTCAGGCCGACTTGATCTTCGCTCAAGAGCTTGTGTAAGTCATCAGTGCTGCTAATGGGCTGGTCGTTGCAACCTGCGATGACGTCTTTTTGCCCTATGCCAGCCTGCTAGGCCGAACTATTCGTCTCAAGTGTGAAAGCTCCTCAAACGACGTTGAAGGGGTACAGTTTGACCAGCGATCCCAGTATAGCTGCGCTTGACCTTAACCCATCCCGGATTAGCGATCGCGGCTGGTGTGCCCGCTAAGGTTGTGAACCAACGCAGCAATCTAGATTTGAAGGTAAAGCGCTAACGATTGTTTACAGTACACATTAATTCCAAAAGGAAGGCTGAAGATGAACTCAGATAGACATAAAGAGCTATCGATGGTTGAGTTTCAGGACCGTGACCCTGAAAACGGCAACTATTTAGTCAAAAAACTGCTTGATAGAGAGCTGGTATCGGTACCGTCAGATTCAGCGATCGCGATCGTAAAAGTTGAACAGGGACAGAAATTGGTTCTGTTCCACCCAGAAGGTCATCCCCATGGCTGTCTGCTCGCCCCAATTTAGCCCTTTTACTCATCTACTCCAGCTTTTGACTCCTCCGGAACAACGTTGCGAATTAGCTTCTCTGTGTGGCGAATAAGAGTTAAAGGCAAGTTCGTGCCGACTTGTTCTTCCGTCAATAGCCGGTGCAGGTCATCAATGTCAGCAATTGGTTTCCCGTTGCAGCCCACAATCACATCTCCCGGCAGAAGCTCGCCTCGTTGCGCTGGACTGGGATGCTCAATACTAGAGACCAGGACGCCACTTTCGACTTGCAAGTTGTGGAAGTGGACTAAACGGCGCCGGAGAGGTACGTTTTGACCAGCAACCCCGATGTAGCTGCGCCGAATTTTGCCATCTCGAATCAGCCGTCCAGCGACAAACTTAGCAGTATTAACGGCAATGGCAAAGCAGATACCCTGGGCAGGCAGGATTGTGGCTGTATTGACGCCAATTACCTGTCCGCGCGAGTTGACTAGCGGACCACCGGAGCTACCTGGGTTCAGGGCGGCGTCAGTCTGAATCACATTATCGATCAGGCGACCAGAGCGCGACCTCAGCGATCGCCCCAGGGCACTCACGACACCTGCTGTGACCGAGCACTGAAAACCGTAAGGATTGCCAATTGCGATGGCAAGCTGGCCTGGCCAGATGGATTGAGAGTCCCCCAGCCGAGCCAGGACTAAATTAGGCCCATGAATTTGGACCACTGCCAGATCGGTCTCCGGGTCATCTCCGACCAGATGAGCTGGGAAGCGGCGGCCATCAGCAAGGGTTGCTTCGATCTGCGTGGCCTGGTGCACCACGTGGCTGTTTGTCAGAATAAAACCATCGGATGTAAAGATGAAACCAGAACCATTGCTCTGCACTGCTTGGGAGCGAGGATGACCACCTCGCCGCTGACTGCTGATCCGTTGACTGGTGATCCGTTGACGGACATCGATATTAACGACAGAGGGGCTAACCTTTGCGGCTACCTGCGTCACAGCTTGCGAGTAGGCATCTAGCAGCTCATCGTCGCTAGCTGGAGCAGCCTCAGAAATACCGATCTCCTCCGGCTTAAGATTGGCTGCACCCAGGGGTAAAACGTATTGCATAGTTGAGAACCTGTACTCCCTACCTGCAGCATGCCGCCTGGTTGAAGCGTTTGCCATCGACTAAATGGGGAGGGGTAGCCTGGAAAAATGGCTAGGGCAGGTCAGTGGCGACGGAGGCAATGGGGAAGTACAAAACTCCGACCTCCCCATTGCCCTTCCACTTAAAGCATAATTAGCCCTTGCCGGGCTCCGAGGGTGACGGCTTCGGTCCGGCTGGAGGCATTAAGTTTGGCAAAAAGGGAGCCGACGTGGAACTTGACCGTGTGCTCAGAAATACTGAGGCGGCGGGCGATCGCCTTGTTTCCCAGTCCTTCAGCTAACATTCCTAAGACCTCAATCTCACGGGGAGTCAGGGCCTGGTTAGGAGTAGTTGGTAGGGCTCGAGGCAGAGACGGCGCTGGAATAATGACATCGAGCAGATCAGGGTGTAAAACCACAAGCCCTGCCGCAGCAGCCTTAACCGCAGCAACAATTTCCTCCGCTGTTGCCTCCTGGGGCAAAATCGCTCGAACACCGGACCGGAGCGTCTCCCCTATCCAGGGGCTATTTAGATCATCAATCAGGACAACGATAGCTGGCTCCAGGGCTTCTGGACTGGATGCAAACAATTTTTCCGACGCGGGTTCGTCGTCGAAGGGCAACTCCAGCAGCACAACATCGGGCTGCAAATTCTCCACCTGCTGAGCTAGGGTTGCTATGCCAGAACTGCCCACCACAGTTAGGGCCGGACTTGCCGTCACCAATGCTTCCAGTCCAGCCCGCACAACCACAGAGGCGGCAGCGACCAGAACACGCATCACCTTTCCTCTATAGACTTAAGCATAGGTCCGTGTACTTCAACGAGAGGACTGCCCGGACCCTCAGTGATCGCCACAAGCTCACCTGAAAAGGCCGTATTCTGCTGAGCTACCATGTTATTTCTGCCGCGATCGCTCGCCGATCCTGATTGCTAGCTGCATAGAGGTGCCACCGCGCACCACCTGGGTATCAAGGGTTTTGCCGACGCGATCCGAACCCAACAGGGCCAGCACATCCCCTGTATCACTTACGGGCGTGCCCGCCAAAGCGACCAGTACATCCCCAATCAGCACGCCAGCCTCCTCACTGGGACCGCCGGGTTCAACATTGACAACAATTACGCCTCCTGATCCAGGTAGACCTAGGCTTTGTTTGAGGCTGTCAGGTAGCCGCACAGGCTGCATCGAGAGCCCCAGGTAGCCGCGCGGAATCCGGCCCTTTTCCATTAGCTGGCTGACCACATCGTCAACCGTAGAAGCTGGGATAGCTAAGACCATCCGGCGCGGCCCTGTTGTGTTAATCCCAATCACTTGACCCTGGGCATCTATCAACGGACCGCCGGAGAAACCGGGGTAAAGGGTTAGGTCTGGGCGGATAAACTGATCAACCTGGCCGCCATACCAAGTTCGCCAAGCACCGCTGAGGGCACTGATTACCCCTAGACTGGCGCTTAAACCACTTTCCCCGCCCCGTCCAAGCGCCAAGATAATATGGCCGACTCGAAGTAATCTGGCATCCCCCATTTCAGCCGTAGGTAGCTCAACCCCCTCTAACCGCAGAACGGCCAGATCAGTGCTAGGGTCACGCCCGACCAGGGTAGCCGGGACAGTGCGATTGTCGGCTAGGACGACGCTAATCTCCTCCTCTCGCTTGATTACATGATCCGCCGTGACAATGATCCCTGGTTGCCAGTGAACGCCACTTGCTGACCTCTGCTGCCGAGCCTTAACGCTGACTACGGCGCGGCCAGCCCGCTCAACTGCAGCGGCTAAGCTGTTAGAGAGCCCCAGCAGGGTGCTGGACAGCTCAGATGATGATTCCGATGATGATAATGCTGCCATTCCATTCCTCCCTGCCTGTGATAAGGCAGGATGTCTTATATGTCTTCAGCATGCCGTGTTCCCCAGGTCGGCAGCATCGGTGAAATGGTTAGAATTGGACCTGGAAGAATGGCTAGTTCAGACCTGCTGGCTCGACCCAGGCATCTTATCTCCAGTCTTCTAATTTGCGCTGTTTTCGAGGCAGGGATCGCCGAGCGGACAGGCGGGCGGCCAGCACTCCCCCCAGGAAGCCGAAAAGATGCCCCTGCCAGGAGATACCAGGTTGGGCAGGAAGAATTCCCCAAATAATGCTGCCATAGAGGGAGCCGACAATCACCGCAACTAGGATTGACGCAAAGCTGCGCTCGAAGTAACCCCGCAGCAGCAGATAGCCAAGATAGCCAAAGATCAGGCTACTCGCCCCTAGGTGAATAGTGTTTACACCACCAAACAGCCATACCCCTAGACCACCGACAAGCATCGTAATTGTGGTCACAATCCAGAAGTCGCTGGTTTCCCGCAGCATGACAAACCAGCCCAGGATGAGGAAGGGAATGGAGTTGGCAATCAGGTGACCCAGGCTACCGTGCAGCCAGGGGGCAAATAAGATACCCCACAAGCCGCTCAGGTTTCGAGGCCGAATCCCATACCGGTTGAGGGAGCCGCCGAACACAAACAAATCGCTCAACTCCAGCAGCCACATCAGGGCGATCGCCCCGACCAAGATGCGGCTCTGGGTTTTTAGTTCCCGCCCAATCGCACCGCGTTCGTTTCGCATAGAAGCTGAAATTACTCCTGACTAGCCTGGGTGGGAAATTCTCCTGGTCGAACCGACAAGGTCATTAGCTGTCCATTTCGGCTGACCTCTAGGGGTAAGTTACCCCCAATAGTGCTCCGGTCTACAGCTTGCTGGACCTGATCCGCCGTTTTCACTGCTTCACTATTGACCTGCTGAATCACATCTCCCGGTTGTACCCCTGCCCTGGCGGCGGGGGAGTTGCGGGCAACACCGACAATGACAATTCCCTGCTCAGCCTGGACCTGATTGCCGCCAAGTTCCCGATTTAAGGTTTCCCTCAGGGTGGGGGTGAGGGTTGCCATCTGGACGCCTAGGTAGGGGTGTTCTACTTTGCCCGTGGCAATTAACTGGTCCGCAATCCGCTGAGCGGTGTTAATTGGAACTGCAAAACCCAATCCTTGCGCTCCCCCAATAATGGCCGTGTTCATGCCGATTACTTGACCCTGTTGATTCAGAAGTGGCCCACCAGAGTTGCCAGGGTTGATGGCAGCATCGGTCTGGATGAAACCAACTCGCTTGTCGGGCACGCCAACATCTGAGCCAGAACGACCGATGCCGCTGATGATACCCGCTGTCACTGTGTTATCTAGTCCTAGGGGGTTGCCAATGGCGATCGCCCACTCCCCCGGTCTAAGCTGATCTGAATTACTGATGCTGACGGCGGGCAGATTGTTGGCCTCGATCTTCACTACCGCTACGTCGGTCAGCTCGTCTGCTCCCAGCACCTTACCCGTAAAGTCGCGGCCATCCTTTAAGGTGACGGTGACGGTATCAGCCCCGTTCACAACATGGGCGTTTGTTAGGACCACTCCATCAGACTGGATAATGAAGCCAGAACCCGTACCTCGCACCTCTCGCCCTGAGGGTTCAGTTGGGGCTTGACCAAAAAATCGCCGTAGAGACGGATCATTTGAGCGGCTAGGATTTTGGCTAACCGTCCGGGCCGAGTCAATCCGAACGACGGCAGGCCCAGTCCGCTCTACAGCGGTGGCAATAAAGCTACTGGTTCCCGGTAAAGCTGCGGGTAACTGGGCAAGGACCTGCTGAGGTTGGGCTAATTGAGCCTCAGAGGGCCGCAGGTGAGTCCCCAGTAAGGCTCCTGTGGCCCCAACGGCAAGAAGAGATAAGTAAGTGACTGACCTTTGGACGAACAATTGATGAGACATATCCGGTTTGCGGGTAAAGGTTATTTCACGAAACGTAGCTGCTCCCCACATTTGAGCGAATACCCAGCTTTAGCCTTCTGTAGCGATCGCTCTCTTTATAAATCCTACTCGTTGAAACGACGACTTGGCGTGGGAAGGGATTTAATCTAGGCCTAAGCCGCCGACCTCTGAAGAGACTGACGTTTTATCCTAGCCGGGAAAGTTGTCCCTATTTTTGTCGCGATGCTGGTAATTGTCTCGCCGATTTTGCATCCCTTCGGCAAACTGGCGGCGTTGCTCAGGGGTGAGCACCTCCCGCATCGCTAGCAAGCTGGTGAATCGAACCTCGGCAGCCTGCTGCTTCAAAGTTTCAACTTGACGATATTTTTCTCGAATTTGATTTTCGGGAGCTGTCCCAGCCATTAGGTCAATTAATTCTTGATGAGCCTGACGCACAGCTTGGTTGCGTTGCTCAGTTTGGTTTCGATACTGGCTCTGAATCGTTTGAAGCCGTTGGGTTTGCTCCGGGGTCAGATTCAACTCCCGCATCAGTTGTGCTTTACGGTCAGAGCGACGTTGGTCCCCTGGCTGACCTTCTGGACTTTGGGCTGGACTTTGGGCAATTGCCTGGGAGAGAAAAGGGTTTGAATTGATCAAGGCGACAGCACTACCGCAGGATAGTACTAGGGCAGCTAATACCGAAACACGACGCAGAGACATAGAATCACCTTGTTAACTTGCTTAAGACAGCCTCGAAGGTAACAGGACCAACTCGACTGCTGGACCTAGAACCTTCTGCTATTTCAAGTATTCAAAACAAAAGTGACGTAAAGATGACAATAGCAAGGAGGCTTAACGCCACTGGGCTTCATTGCCTCAGCCTTAGACTGCTGGCTGAATCTCGACAGAAGCGGTTCAACTTGCCAGATAATCACTAATATCGGCTTTGTGTCTGCGAAGCCTATTCAAGGCTTCTCGCTCGATTTGGCGAACGCGCTCCCGGCTGAGTCTGAGATGATCGCCAACTTTAGCAAGGGTGAGGGGCTGATCATCTGCCAACCCAAACCGCAGAACGATAACCGCTTGTTGCTGGGAGGTTAGCTCAGCCATCAGTCGCTCCAGGTCAGTTTTCAAAGAGGTTTTCCGGATATAGTCTTCTGGAGAAGTAGTCGTGTCCTCCAACAGGTCACCAAGCTCCGTATCTTGATTTTCCCCTACCTTTGCATCTAGAGAGAGGGGCCGGCGTAAGTGCTCCAGATGGTCCCGCACCTGCTGCCGGGTTAACGCAAGTGCCTCAGCCAACTCATTCACGGTGGCTGCACGCCCTAAGGTTTGGGCCAGTTGGCGCTGCGCCTTTTTAATTTTGTTCAGCTTTTCAGTCACGTGAATAGGTAAACGAATCGTCCGACCTTGCTGGGCGATCGCGCGGGTAATTGCTTGGCGAATCCACCAGTAGGCATAGGTAGAAAGTCGATAACCTTGAGTCGGATCGAACTTTTCTACCCCCCGCTGCAATCCAATCGCCCCTTCCTGGACTAAATCCAGCAGATCAATATTGCGCTTGGTGTACTTTTTGGCTACCGAAACAACCAGTCGCAGGTTGGCCTTGACCATTTGACCTTTAGCCACCTCACCCTGGGCGATCGCACTCTGGAGCTGCGGTTCAGACAGTTTGGCTGCTGCGGCCCACTCCGTAACGGTAGGTTCAGAGCCAACTTTAGCCACCAGAGAATCTCTCACCTGACTTAAAGCACTCAGGTGCTGCACCTGTTTTCCGTACAGAACTTCCTGCTCGTGGGTCAAAAGGGGAACTCGGCCAATTTCTCGTAGGTAGGCACGAATCAGATCTGAGGAGGTCTCAACGGTTTTCATGGCGTCAAGTCTCAAGGTTGTAACAACTGCAGGGTAGCTCGTCAGTTAAGCCTAAAAAGCTCAGCAAAAACAATTAAGTTTTCGGGCTTTGCCTTCTTTGGAACTTCCCTCTGAACAAAAGGGCTGTCCAACAGCTCAACCTGATCTGTAGGCGATAGGTGTTGTAATAGGAGTACTGAGGAAGTCATTTTACCCAATGAATCTTGGCCTTCATTTTGGTTCTAAGTGTGACGGGTAAATGTGACGCAAAAGTGTCAGTAGCTTTTGAATTTACGATTTTGTTAGTGACTACTTGGACCAGACCGGTAGAGCATTCACCCTAGGTTCTGGCTCAAGCCAGTCAGTCTTAGATGTTTCTTGTATCTCTCTCCCAGGACTGAGGAAAGTTCAGAGCCGTCTTTGCAAGACTTAAGGTAGGTTGGTGTCAAATTGTCAATACCACCCTAACAATTCTTAACCTTCATGAATGACAACCGACTACGCAAAGCCTTGCAGCACGAATCAACCAGAGCACCTGAATTTGATTTTCTGATCACCCTCAAAACCAGTGTTTGGCTACTAGGCATTGTGTCCTGGCTATTTGGCATTACAGACAGGAGTATCGCGACCTTCTCTGATGGGTGCTTATCTGCCATAGATATTACTCAACTCTTAACGGCTTCTTTCTTTTTTGTTGGCTGGCTACTATTAAAGCCTGCTAAAGTCCTTGCAAGCGTTAAGTCAAGTAGTTAGGCTAGTTGAGGTCGCCACAGCCTCAGAACTTTGGATCGAGCTGGGTTTAGCTTGCTTCTTTGTCCACAAGTTAAATATGTTTCAACTCCTGCACTCCCCAGTCCAGATTCTCCAACAGTTTCTAGTACCGCTCTGTTTTGTCATGGCTTGGGCGTTTACTTCCCTAGTATTCTGGACTCTCTGGTCATCGATAAAAACTGGAATTGCCAAAACAAGGTATTTACACCAAATTCCCTGTGCAAACTGCCAATTTTTTACAGGTAACTATCAGCTCAAGTGTACGGTCCACCCCGCTGAGGCCCTAAGCACAGAAGCAATTAACTGCCCTGACTACTGGCCGAAACATCAACGGGTTTAACTAAAATTCAATCTAAGCGAAAGCTGAAGAACCTAAGTCAGGCGGTATGTCCTGCAAACGTCCGGGGCCAACGGCTTGAATTGCTTCTCGTAGAGAAACATCCTCTGTATACAAAGCCCGACCAACAATAACGCCTGAGATCCCTGAAGGCTCTAGGGCCAGAAGACTTAGCAGATCGGTAACTGAGCTAACACCACCGGAGGCAATTACCGGAATAGAAACAGCGGCGGCGAGGTTTCGTAAAGCAGGGAGGTTTGGTCCTTGCAGGGTGCCATCCCGGTGAATGTCTGTATAAATAATTGCGGCTACGCCGGAATCGCTAACCTGTTTAGCCAGTTCTATTGCTTGAATTTGAGAAGTTTCTAACCAACCACGGGTGGCAACTCGACCATCTCGAGCGTCAATTCCGACCAGGATTTGCCCAGGGTAGGCTTGACAGAGTTGAGTAACCAGTTGAGGCTCCTCGATCGCCACCGTTCCCAAAATCACCTGAGTAACTCCCAGAGCCAAAAGTGTTTCAGCTTGAGTGCGATCGCGGACTCCGCCCCCAACCTGCACTGGAACATCTACTGCCCTGACAATGGCCTCAATCGTTGCCAGGTTGACTGGATGACCTACTTTCGCTCCGTCTAAGTCAACCAGGTGTAGGCGTGCAGCTCCTTGCGCTACCCAATGCTGGGCAACGGTTACCGGATCGGTGTTGAAGATCTGCGATTGCGCGTAATCCCCCTGGTAAAGCCGCACACAACGACCTTCCAGCAGATCAATGGCTGGAATCACATTCATAGGGTTTCATTGGGCTTAGGAGGTCAAGCTAAGGTGCGACGGAGTAGGCGCTGGACACTCAATAACGCCAGCAGATCAAAGCCTGCAAGGATGAGTAACGCCATCCCCATCGTGACGCTGCCCCAGGAAGAGTCCATCACAACACTACTGAGGGACCAGGTGCTGTGCAGGTAGACATAACGAATGGGTTCGATCGCAAAGCTCAACGGGTTGAGCGAAGCTACCCATTGGAGCCAGTCTGGCATAAAGGAGAGGGGTACTAGCGCAGTGCTGGCAAACAGCAGAGGTAGGTTGGTAACAAAAATTACAGCAATCAGTTCTACATGACCGGGTAGGGCAAAGGCCAAGCCTAGACTCAAGGCAGTTACGCCCAGCACCAGCAGCAGGACAACTGAGGTGACAACACCCAGGCCAAGGAGTCCTGGTAGACCTGCGCCCAACAGAGCACTGACTCCAATGATCGCTGCAGTTTGAATCAAACTTAGGGTGGTAATAAAGATAGCCGAAGCCAGCACAATTGAAAACCGCGATGCCAGGGGAGCGACCAGTAAGCGATTTAAGAAGCCAAACTCACGGTCAAACATCACCGGTAGACCTGCGTTTAAAGCCCCGCTAAAAGCCGTAAATACAATCACCCCGGCCCCCAGAAACTGACCGTAAGTCTGACTGCTGCCAAACAGACCCTCAGGCACATTTTGAAATAAAGCCCCAAACAGCACCAGCCACATTAAAGGCTGAATAATTCCAGCTACTAAAGTAGAGGGCCGGCGTTGCAGTTGAATAAACAAACGACGAGCCAGGGCCAAAGTTTCCTGGATGAACTCCCCAGAAAACAAGCCTGGAGTTTTGGGATAGACTGGGCTGCCGGAAGCAGGGGTCTGTGCAGAAAGGTTGGGTTTAACTGGTGTGGTAGTCATAACAATATCCCATCAAAGCAAGTATTCAGTAGCGCAGAACTAGCGCATGTTTTGCTTGCGCTCCGCTTTTGCATCCCGCTTGCCAGAGGCGGCAATATCCGCATCCATTAAGGTCTGACCCGTAGCAGCTAGGTAGACATCATCCAGGCTAGGCCGGGCCTGGGCGATCCCAAAGGTTGGCAGACCCGCTGATTTAAGGGCTTGCTGAACCGCAGACAATACCTCGCTCTGCGGCGTAGTGACTAGATTTAAAGAGTTTCCCTGGGCAGCGTTGATCAGCACGTCCTGGACAAAGGGCAAGTTTTGGAGCATGGCCTTGGCTTTTTCTGCCTCTTCCCGGGGAGCAAACTCCCGAATCCGCAGGGTAATGCGATCGCCCCCCACTTGATCTTTGAGTTCGGAGGGAGTTCCCTCAGCAATTACCCTGCCCTGATCAACAATCGCCACCCGATCAGCTAGGGCGTCAACCTCTTCCAGGTAGTGACTGGTCATCAATATCGTCGTACCAGTATCACGCAACTGGCGCAGGAAATCCCAGATCACCCGCCGGCTCTCAATATCCAGTCCCACCGTGGGTTCGTCTAAAACCAGAACATCGGGCTGGTGCAGGAGTCCGGCAGCTAGATCTAGGCGCTTGCGCAAGCCACCAGAGTAAGTGCCCGTTTTTTGATTCGCGTATGCTTCTAAGCCTAGCAGAGCCAGCATTGCCTGAATCCGCTCCCCTGATTTAGCACGCGGTAAGTGATAAAGGGCCGCCTGAAGCTGGAGTAATTCGCGCCCCGTCAAAACCTTGTCCAAAGCAACTTCTTGAGCAACATAACCCAGCAGTTGCCTTGCGGCTCTAGGGTTAGCTAAGACTGAAATACCCGAAACTTCGATTCTGCCAGTATCTGGTTCCGTCAGAGTACAGAGACAGCGCAGTGTCGTAGTTTTACCGGCCCCATTCGGGCCAAGCAGGCCAAAAATCTCACCTGACTCGACTTGGAGGGAAATGTCTCTGAGCGCCTCTACTTGGCCGTAATACTTGCGCAGGTTTTGGATCAACACAGTGGGAGGCATGGACATCCCTTCTCAATAAATCTCAACAAATACCTGCTCTCATTCTACTGGGTTAGGCGATTTTAGATTTAGGATTGCCGATTCTAAATTCAGGAATGCCCCATACTGTAGACCCTGGGTAGACTGTTTGACCAATTCTCTAGAGATATTGAGGCTTGAGACAAGTAATCCAAGATCTAAAATCTGAAATCTAAAATGCGTTGAGTCAGAGGCAAACTGTCAATTACCATGCCAGCAGATAGGAGCATCATGTAGAGAATCGAATAGAGAAAGAGCGATCGCGCCCGCTGTCGATCCATCGGCGATTCCAAGACCTGCCAAGCTTTGTAAATAAACAGTCCCCATAAGACTAGGGCAACACCCCCATAGAGAACACCTGACACCTGTAGGGGATAGACCAGCAGCAGGGTCGTGGGCAGCAAAACCAGCGTATAGGCAAAGATCTGGCGCGCTGTCGCTGTTTCCCCAGCTACCACCGGCAGCATCGGCACACCAACTTTGGCGTAGTCATCTTGAATCATCAGCGCCAAGGCCCAGAAGTGGGGAGGGGTCCAAATAAAGACAATGGTAAACAAGACCCAGGCAGGCCAACCCAAGCTGCCCGTGGTAGCAGCCCAGCCAACCAGCGGCGGAATTGCTCCTGCCGCTCCACCAATCACAATGTTTTGGGGGGTAGTCCGCTTGAGCCAGACCGTGTAGATCGTGACGTAGAACACAATCCCGGTCATTGCTAAAGCAGCGCTAAGCAGGTTGGCAAACACGGCCAGCAAGGTAAAAGAGAGGGAGGCCAGGGCGATCGCAAATAACACTGCATCTCGAGATTTGATCCGTCCTGAGGGCAGGGGCCGGTGACGGGTGCGCTCCATGGCAAAGTCAATGTCTCGGTCGTAGACACAATTGATTGCCTGGGCGGCGGCAGCAGCAAGCGTACCGCCGCCCAGCGTAACCACCAGCAACACTGGCTCAACCTGTCCTGCGGCAGCAATCCACATGCTAGCAGCGGTTGTGATCAGCAGTAAGGGAATGATCCGGGGCTTGGTGAGCTGGTAGTAGCTTTGAATGACTTGAATGAGATTTTGGTGATGCCGAGGGGCAGTAGTCCAAGTCGTTTCTTGCATGAGTTCCCCTCAAGGTAAAAAGTACAGGCTGCTCAAGAGACGCTACTTAGAGGGTTGCAGCTTGAGGACCCTCTCCATCGAGTTAGTATTGTTTCACTGGTTCTTGAAACGCAAAGTAACCTGCTCCTACCCGGTCACGCAAGGCAATCACGCTAAAAGCCACTAAGGTCCCTAACAGGGCAGCACCAACAGCCTGATGAGCAACGGTCAGCAGGGCAACCTGCAAGTGCAAGCGGAACGTTGTAATTCCCAGGGCAATTTGGAGGAGGAGTAAACAAGCAGCTAAGTTTGCCAGCCGTCGCAAAATTGGGTGCAGAGCAGGTGTATGCCAAGCCAGGAATATTAAAACCAAAGTTGCTAAGCTGGCAGGAACTACACCCAGGATATGGCTATTCATAACGCCACAAAGTTGAGCTGCTCCAAAGCACTGGTGCAAAGCCCACCGGGACGCAACTAAGCCTCCTAAGATGCTCTGTAAGTAAACAAAGATAGCTGCGCTTAAGCTGATCCAAGGCAAGCGACCGACAACTCCAGTTCCCTGATATGGCATTAGGGCCATCCCTATTGCTAGCAAGGTACTGAAAAATAGTAAGCCTGTTCCTAAGTGGGCGGTGACAATGTCAAACCTGAGGAGTTGAGTGACAGTTAGCCCTCCTAGCAGACCTTGAATAATCACAAGGCCAAAAGCAAACGTAGTAGCCCAGGGTTGCCACTTAGGCAAGATGTGACGGTACCACCAGCTTAGACCCACAAGCAAAATTGACAGCAGACCAATCACAGAAGCAACCAAGCGATGAAACCACTCCAAAAACACTTGCAGGTTCATCTGCTGGTGCGGCACTAGCGTCCCGTAGCAGAGCGGCCAATCAGGACAGGCAAGACCCGCGTTCATAACTCGGGTTGCACTCCCTAAAGCCATCAGGCCCAAAGTGGCGATCGCCATGCCCAAGACAAGACGACGAACGAAGAGGACTGGGCTAAACTGTTCGGTCAAGCTATTGGGTTTACTCAGAAAAGAATCAGTCATGATTTGAACAGCAACGTCAGTCAGATCAGCGATTGCTCAGTCAACAGCCTGAGTTCGAGGCATCAACTGCCAAGCCCACCAAGCTTCTTCTTACTACTTTAGTCAGGTTGACTCTGAGTTGGGTTGGCTCAAGACCGACTAATTGCGTCAGGTCATGATTTACTCACTCAACTTTGGCCTGCCTGGAAGCTAAGCCTGTGGGCCCAAGCCTCTGTGCCTCCCAACTCCTGTCCTGTGCTACTGGAGCACTCTATATCAAAGCCTCAAGGTAGCAAACTCTGAGCGTTCATGTTAGGACTGACGATGAACAAACTACTCATTCATGAGCAACATCAAAGAGTGAAGAACTCAGCCTCTAGTCAGGTTAGAGCAATGAGCCAAAAAAGCCTAAATATGTGTAGCCGATAGCCGTTCTAACCCGTTGAACTGCTTTACCTTAGTAGATGAGGGGAACAAAAAGTGGCCAACGAGTTAGGTCCTGCCTAGGTTGAATTGCAGCAGAGTGTAGAGGTGCTAAGTTTTGGCCATTAGTTTGATTCTCTGGCGCTGTTACAGGAAACCAAGATTAAGCTGTGAAAGAAATTCCAAATACGATTACAACACTCATTGCTGGGGTAGCAGTAACACTGATCAGTGTTTGGTATGGCCAAAATCATGGCTTACTCCCTCCAGATGCTTCAAGAGAGGCCCCACTGATCGATGGCCTGTTCAATACAATGATGTCCATTTGTACAGGTCTTTTTCTGCTCATTCAAGGTGCGCTGGTCGTCTCATTGTTCAGGTTTCATCGGCGTAAAGATGACAACACTGATGCTGCACCAGTTCATGGCAATATTCCTCTAGAAATTGTCTGGACAGCGATTCCAGCCGTAACAGTTTTATGGCTGGCAATCTATAGCTTTGACGTTTACAAGTCAGTAGACAGCGGTGGTTTCGAGCATGTCCACAATGCTACTAACACTTCAGCCCAAGTCATGCCTGCTCCCCAAGCAACTTCTGGTGTTGCCTACGCTGCGACCTTGCCAGCGTCAACATCTGGAACTGAAGACCAATCTTCCTCAGCTCAGCAGCCAGCCCAGACAAAGCCAGATACTCCAGAAGTTATTCAGCCGTCAGACCAGCAAGCCCCAACGAGACAAGTTGTCGCAGACACTGGGGAACTGAATATTGATGTCACCGGTCTTCGTTACGCTTGGATCTTCAAGTATCCCGGTAGTGACATTACGGTTGGTGAGCTACACGTACCCCTGGGGCGTCAGGTCAGGCTCAAGCTTGCTGCTCAAGACGTAATCCACGCATTCTGGGTGCCTGCCTTCCGGCTGAAGCAGGATACAATTCCAGGTCAGGAAACTCAGTTACGATTTACCCCACGGACGGTGGGCGAGTATCCAGTCATTTGTGCGGAGTTGTGTGGTCCCTATCACGGCGCCATGAATACCCGTGTGATTGTTCAAAGCCCTGAGGATTACCAAGGCTGGTTACAAAGCCAGACTGCTTCTGCTGGCGGTACGAATCAGACTGTCGCGACAAACCCTGCTGAGCAGTCGCCAACTGAGTTTCTCACTCCCTATGCTGAAGAATTAGGGCTAGAACCTGAGCTAATCGCTGGTCTAGCTCAACATCCCTCTAGCCATCACCATTAGATCTTTAGATTTTTAGCTCCACTGTAATGTTCAAGTAACAGAGTCTTTAGGGTCTTGCTTGTCCATCTATGTTTGAAGAAACCTTCGCAGGGTCGCTCACAAGTTTAAGGAATTTGCTATGTCTCAAGCCCAGCTTCAGGAAAAAGCGAATGTTCCTGCCCACTCTCCAGAGCCGGGACAGACTCATTGGCGGGAGTATTTCAGCTTCAGCACCGACCACAAGGTGATTGGGATTCAATACCTGGTTACAACCTTCGTGTTTTATTTGATTGGTGGGGTGCTAGCTAGCCTGGTTCGTACGGAACTGCGGACGCCTGAATCCGATTTTGTCTCTCCAGATCTCTATAACAGCCTGTTCACCCTGCATGGAACAATCATGATTTTCCTCTGGGTTGTCCCTGTTGGCACTGGAGGATTTGGCAATTACTTGGTGCCTTTGTTGATTGGGGCGCGGGACATGGCATTCCCCCGGTTGAATGCCA
Organism: Thermosynechococcaceae cyanobacterium; assembly: GCA_041748155.1. Taxonomy (GTDB): domain Bacteria; phylum Cyanobacteriota; class Cyanobacteriia; order Thermosynechococcales; family Thermosynechococcaceae; genus JBGTDT01. The sequence continues at coordinate 24,122 of JBGTDT010000165.1, forward strand.
TTGCCTTTTGGATTATTCCGCCTACAGGTCTGTTACTGGTCAGTAGCTTCTTTGTCGGTGCTCCTCAGGCCGGGTGGACTTCCTACCCACCACTCAGCCTTATAGATGCCAAGGCAGGTGAAGCGATTTGGATCCTTAGCCTGATCTTGCTGGGAACCTCATCAATCATGGCAGCCGTTAACTTTATCGCCACAATTGTCAAGATGCGGATACCCGGGATGGGCTTTAACCAGATGCCTCTGTTCTGCTGGGCTATGCTGGCGACCTCTGGACTGGTCCTGCTTTCAACGCCTGTCCTGACCGGTGCCTTAGTTCTGCTGGCCTTTGACTTACTAGTGGGAACTTCCTTTTTTAACCCTGCTGGCGGCGGCAATCCAGTTGTGTACCAGCACATGTTCTGGTTCTACTCGCACCCTGCCGTTTACATTATGATTCTGCCGTTCTTCGGGATGATCTCGGAGATCCTGCCTGTTCATGCTCGCAAGCCGATCTTTGGCTACCGGGCGATCGCTTACTCCAGTCTGGCCATTAGCTTTCTGGGCTTGGTTGTCTGGGCTCACCACATGTTTACCAGCGGCACCCCAGACTGGCTCCGCATGTTCTTCATGGTGGCGACTATGGTAATCGCGGTGCCTACCGGGATCAAAGTATTTAGCTGGGTCGCCACAATTTGGGGTGGCAAGCTACGGCTGACCAGTGCCATGCTGTTTGCCATGGCCTTTGTCTCCATGTTCCTGATTGGTGGCTTGAGTGGGGTGATGCTGGCTGCTGTGCCCTTCGATATTCACGTCCACGATACCTACTTTGTGGTGGCTCACCTCCACTACGTCCTGTTTGGGGGCAGTGTCTTTGGGATCTACGCTGGCATCTATCACTGGTTCCCGAAAATGACGGGACGGATGCTGAATGAAACCTGGGGTAAAGTTCACTTTGTCCTCATGTTTGTTGGCTTCAACCTGGCCTTTTTACCCATGCACAAGCTGGGATTGGAGGGGATGAACCGCCGGATCGCCCTCTATGATCCCAAGTTCACGACCCTGAACGTGATCTGTACAATTGGGGCCTACCTTCTGGCGGTCTCGACCCTGCCATTCATGATCAATGCGATCTGGAGCTGGCGGGCTGGTCCTAAAGCTGAGGACAACCCCTGGCAAGGCTTGACCTTGGAGTGGATGACGACGTCTCCCCCGCCGGTGGAAAACTTTGAAACTCAGCCTGTTTTGGCTACAGGCCCCTATGACTACGGCATGGGTATGTTTGATGGCGAAGACGAAGCTAACGAGGAAGTACCCTTCTCTAAGGATGAGGATCCAGCTTTGTCCGCTGGTCCTAGCTCTGGACTGCGGGCCGATCCCGATCCGGCTGCCGCCGCTCGTCCTGAGGATCGCCAGGGGGAAAGCCAAAACCGCTAGCCTGCTTGTGTCACTACTCCTTCAACTTGTTGCTGTATAGGCATTTGTAAAGACGTATGCAAGGTTCAACTGTTGATTCATCCCAAGCTGCTCGCAACTACCATGCCGGCAATGAGGCAGTAGCCCACCATGAAGAGCATCCGGATCACCGTCTGTTCGGCTTTATTGTCTTCTTGATCTCAGAGAGTATGCTGTTCGTCGGTCTGTTTCTGGCTTACCTGACTTTTCGCTTGGTTGCGACCGCCTGGCCCCCGGCTGGAACGCCAGAGTTAGAGACAGTGCTACCGGGGATCAATACGATCATTCTGGTTTCCAGTAGTTTTGTCGTCCACCAAGCTGATGTTGCGGTGAAAAAGAATGACGTTTCCGGCCTACGGCTCTGGTTTCTCGCCACAATGGGCATGGGTGCCGTGTTTCTGGCAGGCCAACTCTATGAGTACAATCACTTGGAGTTTGGCCTGACTTCTAACTTATTTGGCAGCACCTTCTATATCCTGACCGGATTTCATGGCCTGCATGTTTTGGCCGGACTGATTTTGATGGGAATCGTCCTGTGGCGATCGCGCACCCCCGGTCATTACTCCGATCACAAACATTTTGGAGTGGAAGCCGCAGAAGTTTACTGGCACTTTGTGGATGGGGTATGGGTAATTCTCTTCTTACTCCTGTATATTCTCTAGCAGCGAATTAGACTGACAATTTGGAAGTTGAAGTCTGGACTTTAGTTTAGAAGATTAGGGTCTAGACCGCTTAAATTGGCAATCCAAAATCTTAAATCTAAAATCAACTGACTTGCTGACTCACGGCTGGGGGCGTTATATTAGCACTCTGTGCTGGAGAGTGCTAATATTTTGTGCTGACAGTAAGCTGGGTCTGCTTATTTTAAGGATGCTCTTGAAGATACTTAAGACAAGAATCATCTTGACCCCTTGCTCAGCTTTACTCAGCACTTCGTAGAGAACAAGGAAACCAAGATGGCTAAACAAGTTGTATTTAATGAAGAGTCTCGCCGGGCCTTAGAGCGCGGTGTAAACTCGCTGGCTGATGCGGTTCGGATCACCTTAGGACCCAAAGGCCGCAACGTGGTTCTAGAGAAGAAGTTTGGGGCCCCTCAGATTGTCAATGATGGGGTGACAATCGCCAAGGAAGTTGAACTAGAAGATCCCCTGGAAAATGCCGGAGCCCAGTTGATCCGCGAAGTTGCCTCCAAAACCAACGATGTGGCCGGGGACGGGACGACGACCGCAACGGTTCTGGCCCAGGCTTTGATTCGGGAAGGATTGAAGAACGTCGTGGCTGGGGCAAATCCTGTCAGCCTGCGCCGGGGCGTGGAAAAGACCATTGATAAACTGGTGGAGGAAATTCAAGCGATCGCCAAACCGGTCGAAGGCAGCGCGATCGCCCAAGTTGCCACCATCTCAGCCGGCAATGACGAGGAAGTGGGTCAAATGGTCGCCGATGCCATGGACCAAGTGGGCAAAGACGGAGTCATTACCGTTGAAGAGTCTAAGTCCCTGGCAACGGAGCTAGAGGTCGTTGAGGGCATGCAGTTAGACCGGGGCTACATCTCTCCCTACTTTGTTACCGACAACGAGCGGATGGTAGCGGAGCTGGAAAATGTCAATATTTTGCTCACGGATAAAAAGATTTCCGCCATTCAGGACCTGGTTCCGGTTCTAGAAAAAGTGGCCCGCTCCGGCCAGCCCTTGCTGATCATTGCTGAAGATCTGGACGGGGAAGCCCTAGCCACCCTGGTAGTCAACAAGCTCAGAGGCGTGTTAAATGCTGTGGCGATCAAAGCGCCTGGATTTGGCGATCGCCGCAAAGCCATGCTCGAAGACATTGCTGTTTTAACCAGTGGGCAGGTGGTTTCCGAGGAAGTTGGCCTGAGCCTAGACCGGGTAGACTCAGACATGCTGGGAACGGCCCGCAAAGTCACCGTGACCAAAGACACGACTACTATTGTCTCCAGTGGAGAAAATAAAGCAAACGTAGACAAGCGGGTTGCCCAAATCCGCCAGCAGCTAGAAGAAAGTGACTCTGAGTACGACAAAGAGAAATTGCAAGAGCGGATTGCCAAGTTAGCGGGCGGGGTGGCCGTGATTAAGGTCGGTGCAGCCACCGAAACTGAGTTGAAAGATCGGAAGCTACGCATTGAGGATGCCCTGAATGCCACCAAAGCAGCGGTAGAAGAAGGAATTGTCCCCGGTGGAGGCACAACCCTGGTTCACCTGACCAAGAAGATCAACGAGATCAAAAACGGCCTGCGCCAGGATGAAAAGCTGGGAGCTGATTTAGTTGGCATGGCCCTAGACGCACCTTTGCGTCAGATTGCCGACAACGCCGGGGCTGAAGGTTCAGTGGTGGTTGAAAAAGTGCGGGAGACTGACTTCAACATTGGATTCAACGCTTCAACTGGGGTGTATGAGGACATGATTGCAGCCGGGATCGTTGACCCAGCCAAGGTCGTTCGTTCCGCGCTGCAAAATGCTGGCTCTATTGCGCGGATGGTCTTGACCACCGAAGCCCTTGTGGTTGAAAAGCCTGAGAAAAAACCTGCTGCTGGTATGCCTGATGGTGGCATGGGCGGCATGGGTGGTATGGGTGGTATGGGTGGTATGGGTGGTATGGGTGGCATGATGTAACCCATCCGTTAGCCATAGGAATCCTAGGAGCAGTTTGTCTTTTTAGACAAACTGCTTTTTTAGTTTGGTTCGCAATTCTCAAAAGTAGGGGAAACTGCTGGACGCAGAGCAGTTAAAGGAAGCACAATGACCAACAGGCATTGGCATCTATTGGTAAGGTCAAACAGGATGGCAGAAAATTTTCCAGCTTCTAGATCACTGATGGAACTAGAGGAACCAGAGCCCTACATTGACTACTTTTATGACCAGCCGGGAAGTATGCCGGGCACACTTAAGATTGAGTCAGATGCTTCCCCCCCCATCATTGTTCTGATTGACTACAACCAAGCCAATGCTACCCGTTTACAAGTTGAGACGCCGGAGGCGATCGCGCCCTATTTGGACACCCAGTCAGTTTCGTGGGTTGATGTGCAGGGCTTGGGTAGTGAAGATATTTTGCAGCGGCTGGGGCGAGTTTTTCACCTCCATCCATTGGTGCTTGAAGACGTGGTCAACGTGCCCCAGCGGCCCAAAGTAGAGGACTACGAAGACCAGTTAGTCATTGTCACCCGCATGGTAATGCTGAAGCAAAACACCCAAGGTTTTATCAGCGAACAAGTCAGCTTTATTTTAGGAAAGTACTACCTGCTGACCGTACAGGAGGAGCCAGCCTACGATTCCTTTGGACCCGTGCGGCAGCGAATTCGCGCCCACAAAGGAATCATTCGCCAGCAAGGACCCGACTACTTGGCCTATGCCTTGTTGGATGCCTTGATTGACGGCTTTTTTCCAGTCTTGGAAGCCTACGGCGAGCGAATAGAGGCTTTAGAGGACGAAGTTGTGGAGAATCCGACGCGGCAAACGTTGGCAAAGATCCATCAAGTTAGACGGGAATTGCTCAGTCTGCGTCGCTCTATTTGGCCGCAACGGGATGCAATTAATACTCTAATCCGGGACGGTTGCGAGCTGATCAGCCGGAATGTTCAGGTCTATCTTCGCGATTGCTACGACCATATCATTCAGCTTTTGGACATAGTTGAAACTTACCGGGAGTTGGCCTCCAGTTTAATGGACGTTTACCTCTCCTCGGTCAGCAATAAAATGAACGAGGTGATGAAGACCCTAACGGTGATTTCAACCATCTTCATTCCGCTAACTTTTGTAGCGGGAGTCTATGGAATGAACTTCAATCCGGATGCCTCGCCTTTGAATATGCCGGAACTGAACTGGTACTGGGGCTACCCGGCCAGTCTGATATTCATGGGGATGGTGGGCTTGGCAATGGTCTACTATTTTTGGCGTCGGGGCTGGTTTAGTAGCTTTTCCACCACTAAAAAGGATTGATCGGACTTAGTCCTATTCAGCAAATTTCTCAACTGCAACATACCTAGATTAGGTAAGTAGACATAAATTATTGTAAGAAGGGATTTTTGGGGCTTCGCCCCAAAAATCATCTTCAGTTTAATTACGCCCAGCTACTTAATTAGCTTGAAGCCAGCGGCGAGTACCAAAATATTCACAGGACTTGGCGGCAATCTTAGCTGCTTCTGCTAGGGCAGTCACAAATTCCTGCTGCAAAATATAGTGACAGAAAGCCCCATGAAAAATATCCCCAGCCCCAACTGTATCAATCACTTCAACCCGAGGAACCTCTAGCCAACCAGTCTTGCCAGGACTGCTGTACAGAATTGACTTTTCTCCCTGGGTAATTGCGATGTAGGGAATTCCAAGCTTGGAGAGATAGCTCAAGACTTGCTCATGGGTCTGGCAACCGGGCGGGTAGAAGTCTGCGGAACACACTGCATAGTTGACAAAAGGCAAGATCGTTTCCAAACCGGGTTTCCAACTGCCGCCATCCAGAACAACTGGGATATTTTTGGCTTGGGCGAACTGGGCGATCGCGTGTCCTACTGACCTTTGGTGTCCATCGAGCAGGACAATCTCCACATCCTTCCAGATACCTGGAGGGATGGAATCACTGCTTGCCTGGGACTTGCGGGCATTCAGCGAGACGATCGCCCGCTCTCCGGTGGCTTGGGTGACGATGATTGAAGACACGGGGGGAGGCTCGGAACTATTGGAGTCAAGGTCGGCGATCTCCACTGAGTGACTGGCTAGATCGGTCTGGATCAGATGATGAATTGGGTGCTGACCCACCACACCCAGAAGCGTAGCTGCATTCCCCAGGTGCGCGAACGTTACAGCCGCATTCGTTGCCGGGCCACCAGCCGCGACAGTGTAGTCAGCAGCAACTGTTTTCTGGTTATTACGGGGGGGACCTGAGGTTTGATAGATCAGATCCAAGCTGACTAACCCGACAAAAAGTCCGTGTCTATTCATGCTCCTAGAAACGTCCGGAAATCATTGCAGTTAGCCTACCCCTGGCCCAGGACAACCATTCTAAAGCAAATAGTCTAGACTCTGATCCCAAGCCAATATAGTTTGATCACCTGAGCAACCGGAGTTTAGCACTAGTGGGTGTCTACAATCCGTTTTATCCTTACTAAAAGAAGAGCTGGGAGAATTAAATTGAGCCAAAGAAAAAAGGACTTTATCACAAAAGAAGAATTAAAAGTAGGGCGTACACCTAAAGAACTCATAGAGTGGGTTGATCACAAAATCAAAGAAATAGCTCAACAAGAGGGTGGTAAGCGAGCTATACGAATGAGAAAAGGTCATTGCAAGCAGTTAATGGAAGAGATTTATCCACTCAGTATTTTTGGAAAATTCCAATTTGGTGATAGAAATGATGTCACGCTCCAGCCCATAATTGGGAATCAGAATTATGACGTGTTAATAACTGATCATGCATTTTCTCCTCCACGCGAAAGTAAGCTTGAAATTACACTGGCTGGAGAAGAACATTTGAAGCGCGAGGTGCTTCAAGAGTGTGGCTACGCTCCCATAACTGGGGTGGTCGAGAAGACGGGTACGAATCATAAATCCACAAAGCCAAAGTACAGCTCTTGCCTAGGTACAGGAGGCTTGGAAGATTACCTAAACGGGCAGAAGTGCCTGATTGATAGTGCTTTAGAACGGAAACTTAAAAACAAGTATGACTGCAACACATCACTCTTGATAATGTTTTATGATTTTGGTACCTCATTTGATAAAACAGACATAAGGGAACTGCTTTGTCAATTTGTCAAAGATGAGCTAGGGCCAAAAGCGACACCATTTTCAGCTATCTACTTAGTAAGTTCGTCTAAGGGTATTTTCCTCAGATGGCAAGCAGCGAGTAAGGACTGATGACAATCAGTTTCGCATAAAGCTTCTAAACATACCCTAGCTATGCTTAAGGAGCATTCGACTGTCGGCTGGATTGAACAAGAAGAGGTAACTGATGGCTGAGAACGAAAGGGCAACTTGGCTGCGACGCCGAGATGTGGTTACTGCCTACGTGATTCTAAGAATTGTTTTCGGAGTCAACTTTTTCAACCACGGACTGACTCGAATCACTGATATACCTGGGTTCGCCGAGTCGATAGTACAGATGTACACAGAGACCTTTGTCCCGGCAGCAGTGGTGAGACTACCTGCCTATTTAATACCGCCGCTGGAGCTGATTATCGGGCTATTGCTGATCCTGGGGCTGGGGACGCGGGCAGCTTTAATCATGGGTTTTCTCCTGATGGTGTTGCTCATGTCTGGGGTCACTCTATTGCAGGAATGGGATACAGCTAGCAGCCAGTTGATCTACTGTTTGGTGTACTTCGTGCTACTGGCGGGTAACAACCTCAATGCTTTCTCAGTTGACCAGCTTCGGGATCGGCAAAGACGGGCTACTGTTACTAAAAATTTATGAGCTGAGTTAGCCCTACTTTCTAGAGCTGGCCTTAGCAGGAACACAGTAGAGCGACTTGACATTCCATCTCAGTTTGTATTGAGCAAGATACACTAGTTGGCAAGCGGATCGTAGCCTGATCCAGTTCAAGTGGTTAGATGAGTGACTTGACAAATCTCACCTTAATTTTGGGAGGTGGCTTTACTGGATTCTTCACTGCGCTTCACTTAAGCCGCCAGCGCTACAGCACACCCGTAATCTTAATTGACCAGACAGAGCGGTTTATCTTTCAGCCCTTGCTCTACGAGTTACTCAGTGGTGAAATGTCGGCTAACCAGGTGTGGCCCCGCTATCGGGATCTGCTGCAGGGTAGTGGCGTCACCTTTGTGCAAGACACTGTTGCAGCTATTGACCTAGAACAGCGGCAGGTCAGATTGGCTTCTGGTTCAGGCTACGCCTACAGGCATTTAGTGCTTGCCCTAGGCACTACCACAGGTTACTTTGGCGTTGAGGGGGCCGGGAAGTATTCCTTTGCTTTTCGCACGGGGGAAGATGCAATTGCTCTGGCCCGTCATCTGCGGAACTGTCTTCAGCAAGCTAACCAGACTGAAGATCCCCAAGCTAGACAGACACTCCTAAGCGTAGCGGTGATCGGCGCAGGCCCCACTGGTGTAGAACTGGCGGCAACCCTTGCTGATCTGCTACCAGGCTGGTATGTCCCCAGCGGAGGCAGTGCTGAAGAAATCCGGGTGATACTCTTCAGTCGTGGTCCAGAAATCTTGGCAGGAGATGTCAACCGTCCGATTCGCAGAGCAGCTCAGCAGGCGCTAGAACAGCGGACGGTGCCCGTTGAGTGTCGCATGGCGGCTGAGGTGATTGCGGTTCGCCCCCAGCAGGTAGAATTCAAGCACCATAACCAACTGCAAGTGTTGCAGGCTGCGACGATTGTTTGGACTGCTGGTACAGCAACCCATCCCCTGATCAAAGCCTTACCGATCCCGGAGCAACACCGCGACTCCCACGGTCGTATCCGGGTTACCTCAAGCTTACAACTCCCTGGCTTTCCAGAAGTCTTTGCCGGGGGCGATGGTACTGCTATAGAGCAAAACCCCCTGCCTGCCACTGCCCAAGTTGCCTACCAGCAGGGAGGCGCGATCGCTCGGAACCTAACAGCTATTTCCCAGGGCAAAGCCCCCAGTCCAGCTCAGATCACCCTGCTCGGATCAATGCTGAAGCTTGGGGTGGGAGAGAGTGCCGTGAGCGTATTTGATCGCTTTGCGATTACGGGTAAACTGGGTCACCTGATCCGGCAAGGCACCTACTTGGAGCGGCTACCTCCCTTGGGTCTGAGCCTGCCAACTGTGCTCCGGTGGCTCAAGCAGGAGGCTTTCTTCAGTCTTGCCCCGCAGCAGACAACAGGGCGGCCCCACCGCAAAGCCGGCGCTGTCTCAGTGGCAGTGCGAAGCGCGATCGCGATCGCAATTGTCTCTAGCTCCAGCTTAGTCTTGTGGCGAGTCTTCTGGCCTGAGCAGTTTAACCGGGTCTGGCAGCCCACTGGGTTACCCGGTTTATTTGATCAACTCCGGCCAGAAGACTCTCAACCCTAATTGCCACTGCTCTTAACCAAAAGCAGTAAAACCTTGACTCAGGATCAAGGCAGGGCGCGATCGCGTTCTCATAGTTCCCGCACCTCTGCAACAGCAAAAAACAGAGCTAGAAAGAAACCCAGGAGGCAATTTGCAGGGCTAGCAGACAGCCTTGATCTTTAAGCCATTTGTATACAACCATAACGATTTTGGTTTTTCCTTAATAAATATTGCGATCGCTTGATCCCGTTGCTAAGGTGTGCGTAACACAGCATAGCGAATGAGTATTTATACTCAAAGGAGAACTAATGTTAATCGTAGCAACCGTAGTCATTCTTGGTTGGCTGATGGCCTCCCTAATTGGAACCTGGGCCTACTTTGCGGCCGAGTCAGATACTGCCACAAGATAACCCTATTACCAGTACAACAACGTCACAATCAGTCAGGGTTTCCCAACAGGTGTACACTGTTTGGGGAGCCTTTCCTTAATCAGATTGGATTGTAACTCTCCATGGTTCAGCCGTAGGATAATTGCCTTGAGCAGAAGGGCTGAAAAACTACAAGTTGCAATTAAAGGAACCGATGCCGTGGCCCTAACTGCCTCAACTATGTTGCCTCTTGGCACCAAAGTGCCAGACTTCCAGCTACCAGACGTGGTCTCTAGCCAGGTGGTTTCCCCCGCTATCTTTGCGGGTAAGCAGGCACTGTTGGTCATGTTTATCTGCGCCCACTGTCCCTTCGTCAAGCATGTGAAGCAGGAGCTGACTCGGATCGGTCAAGACTATAGCGAGAAAGTTGGCATTGTCGCCATCAGTGCCAACGATGCGGCCAAGTACCCGGACGATGCTCCTGAGCAGTTGAAGCTTATGGCTGAAGCACTCAGGTTTACATTTCCCTTCTGCTACGACGAGAGCCAGGAGACTGCTAAAACCTACACCGCTGCCTGCACACCGGACTTCTTTCTCTTTGATGCCGATCATCAACTTGTCTACCGGGGTCAACTGGATGATAGCCGACCGGGTAATGATAAACCTGTTAATGGCCATGATCTACGAGCCGCGCTGGAGCAGTTGCTAGGAGGCCAGCCCGTCAGCCAGGACCAAAAGCCAAGTATCGGCTGCAATATTAAGTGGAAGCCTGACAATGAACCAACCTACTTTGGTCACTAGCCTGTCGTGGTTCTCAGACGACACAACTGTGCCCTTTGAAACTATGCCTGAGACAGAACTTTTAAGTACTCCTTTACCGCCGTAAATAAACCCATTTCTAGGGCATCGGCGATTAGGGCATGACCGATAGAGACTTCTAGAATATTGGGAATTGAGCAGAGTCTTGCCAGGTTTTGCAGGTTTAAATCGTGTCCTGCATTCAGGCCGAGGCCAATTTCTGTAGCTTTCTGGGCTGCCAGAGCATACTGCCGAAACACTGTTTCTACTTTGTCGGTTTGAAAGGCTGCGGCGTAGGGCTCGGTGTAAAGCTCAATCCGATCTGCCCCAACTTCTTTGGCCCGCTGAATCTGGCCAATGTCGGGGTCCATGAACAAGCTGACACGAACTCCTAAATCTTGCAACTCCTGAATAATCGGCTTGAGACGTTGGCTATCTTGAACCAGATCCCAACCATGATCGGAGGTAAACGCTCCCGGCGCATCGGGCACCAGCGTACACTGGGTCGGCTTCACCTGGCGAACCATCTCCATAAACTGAGGAACTGGGTTACCTTCCATGTTGAACTCGACAGTTAGCATGTCCGCCAGCTCGTAGACATCTGACGGTCGAGTGTGTCGCTGATCTGGTCGGGGGTGAACCGTAATTCCGGAGGCACCAGCTTTGATGCAGATCTTGGCGGCATCAATAACGCTAGGAATTCCAATATTTCGAGTGTTTCTGAGCAGTGCAATCTTATTCAGGTTGACGCTGAGATTCGTCACGACCTTTCACCCCTGAGAATTGAACAAGTTTCCCAGTGTACAACTTTTTATTTCTGCACATCTGAAGATTTGCGAGCAACTCATCCAGCAAGCTTTTGACGGTTCGTGGCTAGGTTTTATCGCCTGACCTTGTGTTGTATCAGCCCGAATACACGCTTCCATACTGCTAGGGCGTGCTCAAGAGGAGTTGACGACGGTGGGTATGAAGCAACTGAAATTTCCGCTGAGCAATCTCTTCCAGCATGGTGATTAGATGCTCTGGACGTAACAGAGTACCGTCATTGCGGCAGCTACCGATGTAGCGGATCACTGCGGCTGGATCAGCGGCGATAAGCTCTAATTCGAACAAGCGATCGCAGAGATTAACCCGCTGAGTCCGACCAGATTTTGTCTTCTGCTCCAACCAGATTGAATCTCTGGCTTTAATCGCCTCGATCCAGGTTTGCCACTGGTCTTCAGGGGGCTGAGTCTCTGAGAGCAGGGCTAAGGTAATCAAGTACTCAGCTCGCTCCAGGAGTTGAGTCGCCGAGGGCGTCTGCAAGTCAACCCCTTCGACTCTGTAGACCGGAATATTCTCTGGAAGCTGGGCAACCAGTTTTTGCTGGAAAACCGCTACCTCCATCAATTGAGTCAGTTCAAAATCAACTATCTCACCGGAGCTGGTCGTACCGAGGGAAAGGGCATTGGCTAGAGAAATCCGAGGACTTGGATGGAATCCGCCTGTGAATGCAACGGGCAGCGCCGCTCGCCGAACCACCCGGTCAAACAGGCGGACCAGATCTAAATGGCTGATCAGCGCCATATCTCCCTGCTTGCCAAACCAGACTCGCAGCCGCTGGAGGCGCTGTTGGTTCGGGACAAAGTGACCGATAAACTGAGGAATTGGCGGCGGCGCCACGACGACATTATGACCAAAGTCAGGACTGCAAACTCCACAGTGAGAACAGCCTGAAAAGGAGCAGTCTGGAACCGTTGCCGCCGTCAAGGCTCGCTGTAAATCTTGTTTCAGCCACTGTTTGTCAATTCCCGTGTCTAGGTGGTCCCAGGGCAGCGGTGCATCCAGTAAATTTTGGATTCGGGGCACCCTCTGGGTCGTAGGATTTTGGATTTGGGGCTCACCCTGTACGGGTTGCTGGAGGGTTGATTCCTGAAATAAGTTCCACTCTCCCTGTTCCACCTGGCGGTATTTCCAGGTCAGACCTGCTTCGGCGATCGCTTGGGTCCAAGCACCAAAGGCCCGCTCTAGAGAGTCCCACCAAGCGTCCATTCCAGCCCCCAACTCCCAGGCCCGCCGCACAACCTTTGCCAGACGGCGATCGCCCCGCCCGACAAAATCTTCCATGGCAGAAATTCGCACATCGGTGAAGTTCAGCTTCACCCCTTTGATCTGGCGAAATTCCTGTTTTAGCAGGGCTTGCTTGCGCTCAAACTCTACGGTTGAGACCGAGTGCCACTGAAACGGCGTATGGGGCTTGGGCGTAAAGTTAGAAATCGTCAGATTAAAGTTTAGCCGCTTTCTACCTGGAGCCCGGCATTCCTGCTGTAGCCAGCGAACCGTTTCGCCAATCCCCAGCACATCAACATCTGTCTCACCCGGCAGACCGATCATGAAATAGAGCTTGATCTTGTCCCACCCTTGCTCGCAGGCTGTTTTAATCCCTCGGAACAACTCTTCGTTCGTCAATCCCTTGTTGACAATATCCCGCAACCGCTGCGTGCCAGCTTCAGGAGCAAAGGTCAATCCCCCCTGTCGTGTGCCGCCTAGAATATTGGCAATGTTTTGATCAAACCGATCTACCCGTTGGCTGGGCAGGGAGAGAGAAATATTCTCGTGCTTGAGGCGGTTTTTGATCTCTAGACCGACGGCTGGCAGCGCTAGGTAGTCAGAGCAGCTCAACGAGAGTAGGGAAAACTCGTCGTAGCCTGTGGCTCGCGTTCCCTGCTCGATAGCCTCAACAACTTGCTGCGGCTCCACGTCCCGCGCGGGCCGGGTGAGCATACCGGGCTGGCAGAAGCGACAGCCCCGCGTACAGCCGCGTCGGACTTCAATCGTCAGGCGATCGTGCACAGTTTGAACGTAAGGGACTAGGCCAATAGAATAGGCTGGCATCGGGTCGGCTACCCGCCGCAAAACCCGCACCGGAAGATTCGGGCGGTTGGGGTGGACCGAACCATCCAGGGCCATGCTATAGAACTGGGGCACGTACACCCCTGGCACCTGGGCTAGATCCAGCAATAGATCTGCTCGGCTCAGCCCGGCGGCTTTACCTTCTTCTACGACCAAGCCAATCTCCGGCAGTAGTTCTTCACCATCCCCCAGGGCAATAAAGTCAAAGAAGTCAGCGTAGGGTTCTGGATTTGAGGTTGCCGTTTGGCCACCGGCAAAAATTAAGGGATAGCTGCCTTGCTCAACGCTCCAAGCTCCTCTAGTTGCTCGTTCTTGCCAGGTGAGGGGAACTCCTGCCAGGTCCAGCATTTCTAAAATATTGGTTGCCCCCAGTTCGTAGCTGAGGCTAAAGCCAAGAATGTCAAACTCAGTCAGGGATGTCCTTGACTCTACGGCAAATAAGGGAGTCTGTGTGGCTCGCAGCTTGGCTGCCAGATCTGGTGCAGGTAAGTAGGCGCGATCGCAAAGTTGGCGGGGCTGGGCATTCAAAATGTTGTAAAGAATCACGTGCCCCAGGTTAGAAGCACCTACCTCATAAACCTCCGGGTAGGTCAATACCCAACGCACCCTGGCTGTACCCCAAGGCTTGTGTACTGCACCCAACTCATTCCCAAGATAACGAGCAGGCCGGAGAATATCCGGTGTAAGCAAAGCTTCAACTGCAACGGCCACGGCAAATCTTCAAGGACGACTACTCAGACGTTTCTGTAGCTCCACTGTACCAGGTGTTTTCTGGAGCTGTTAGGGGCCCACAAGTCCAATAAAAAATTCCCCTGCCCGTAAAAGCAAGGGAACCTAGTTCCATGTAAGTTTTCCACAGTACCGTCTTGCCTCAGTTTTTGACCTGGAAAATTCCAGGTGGGCACCGATAGCTCTTGGTTTAAAGTTTCCAGGTACAAGCCTGGTCTACTGCCACCGAGTCATTTAGTTCCCGTTTAGATGGTTATAGATCATAAAACATTATTGGCAGTCACCAACACCGCAGCAAAACTTACGGGGCCATTCTAGCAAGATTTTCAGTTGAGCTGTAGGGATGCGTCTAGAGACTGGGCTTTAGACTTGAGGACTTAACCCTCGGCCAACCGCCCTAGTCAGTCGAGAGAATAAACTGAACTTATAGTTTGTAACTTGCCAGTTAATCTTGATAAACTAAAAGCGCAGTCAGAAAACTCATTAGGCTCTATGCAAAAGCATTCTATACCTGATACTCAGCAAATTATGCGCCGGGCCGAAGAGCTAGTCAACGCGTCTTCTAATCGCTATCGAATCACGGTTCAAGTTGCCAATCGAGCCAAGAAGCATCGTCGCCACGACAGTTTTGAAGACTACGATGAGCCGATGGTGAAATCAGTTATACAGGCAATCATCGAAATGTCTGACGAAATTACTCAGCCTGAAATCATTGGTGATTAGTTAGGATCGCTACAAGTGTGCTCTTTATTCTGTAGCGTTTACTTCAATGCAGGTAGGGGCTGAGAAATCACTGCTCTGCCTTAACCAAACTATGGGGCGTCAGCTTAAGAGTGGACCTGGCTGGCGGTTAGGTTGGGACGATAGTGATTCTGACTTTAACGGCTTAGTTGGGGGAGATGTCTGGGCGATCGAGTTAACAAGCAAAGAATTTAATCACTTTTGCCAGCTCTTAGAGCAACTCGTCCAAACAATGAGCCAGATGAGAACCGAACTCATGGATGAGGAAGCCATCACTTGCGAAGCTAGCAGTGAGCTAATCTGGATGGAGGTACGTGGCTATCCTCAAACCTATAGTCTTGGCTTCATTTTGCTCACTGGACGTCGAGCAGAAGGCCAATGGCCGTCAACCATAGCGCCAAAGTTAATTCAGGCAGCTCAGGTTCTCAAGGAGCACTCATAGTGTTCCAAAGGGTATGTTACGATTGAAAATCACGACGGGGCGTAGCGCAGCTTGGTAGCGCACCACTTTGGGGTAGTGGGGGTCGTGGGTTCGAATCCCGCCGCTCCGATCAACAAAAACCCGTAAGAAGTACAAATCTGAGAAGCAAAAGCTCGCCTTACGCTCTTCAGATGTGAAGGTCTTCAGAAGGTTTGCTGAGGAACGGGCTAGAGGGTTGCTCGGAAAGGAGCCAAGAGAAATATCAGGTGGCTGTAACCATCTTGAGGCGTTTTCAAGGATAAGCCTGCTGAGTTTGTCGGGATATCTACCGCTGAAATGTTTGCGACTGGCTAAAACAGCAAGTCTCGCTTCTGACTGCTAGACAGCGCCTGATTTTGATTAGGGCTTGCTGGGATTGGGCGATCGCCTATTCAGTTATTGAAAAGCTAAAAATTCCTTCGGTACCAGCAGTGTCCATGCCATTAAAGTTTAGGTCTGCCAGTTTGCGCCTCGTCCTTTCGGAGCAAGTTGCCGTTTCGAGGATCTACCGGGCCGATGACGGGGGGATTCATTAGCCCATGTACTTAGAATAGGCTACCAACTCAAGGTTGTCGGTGAGAAAAGGTCTGGAAAGGTCAGGAGATTGGTACACCCTCACAGCGATCGCTACGTACCAAGCGCGCAGGAGGTCAGCTCTTGAGATTGCTTGAAACCCCTCACCTTGTGAGCTCTAGCGACTGAAATGCCAAAACTACTGTCTCATGAGACAGCTCATGAGAGAATACGGGTTTCAGGTGTATGCTACTTTGAGTTTTAAGCCAGAGTTACTCCAGAGTGATTTTGAGACTACCAGGGGCTTGTGCTACAGCCGTGTTGAGCTAGATGATGGGAGAACAAGAAACCCTTTAGTATTTGGTTAAACAAGAATGCTAGGTGGCAAGGCAAGAACGAAGTCAAGGCTTGTAGCGATCTCAATACTTTTGTCCATAATAGGGGTGGCCTCACCTGTCAAGGAAGCACAAGCTCATCGTGACGGTTGCCATCGCTGGCATAGCTGTCCTTCCGATACTGGTTCCTATGTATGTGGGGATCTTGGTTACGTGTCAGAGTGTCCTAGCTCACCAAGCTAGTCCAAAACCTAGCGGTAGTTCAAGCGATAAGCCTCCGGTGGAATAAGCTTACGATAGATATATGAGAGTTGGGTACAAGGCGGCTAAAAATCGAGGTTATCAAACTGCCCTGATCAACTTTAGAAGGGCGCTTAGTAACCGTCCAAACGACTCCTATGCTAGAAATGCCATTCGCGACGTAGAAGCCTCGATTGCTCGAAGGCGCATGAATTATGAACTTCAGGCCTCTCGACGGTCCATCACCCACTCATAGACAACACTAATTAAGGCTAGAACCAAAAGTAGAGAGATCAAGCTCCCACTGGTTTGAATTCCAAAACTGAGTGCCCAGAGGACAAAGAGTACAATTGCGATCGCCCAAGCCATAACAGTCATCTCCTTTACAGCGAAGGTCAAGCTGCGAGGAGCTAAAGAGTGCGTCGTCTTTTCAAGGGCTACGTTGACTGAAGTAGCTCCTCTACCTTCACTCTAGCTACCCAGAAGCGTGTCAGTGAACTTCGACAACACTCTTTACAACTTGTGAACTTGCTCAACAACTCATTCAGCGCTTTTGCCTGAGACTTATTCAACTTGAGTTTCACTGCCCAATCTCGCACCTTAGGGTCTACATCCGTGACCAGAGGTAGGTCGTTGCTGTAGAAGGAACGCCACTCAGTTGACTTAGGCAAGGAATCAAAAATGCGTTCTATCTGTTTAATAAATTTATCAAACAGAACTGCCACTTCAGTCCTACCCCAAGGTGTAGTGGTCGTGCCAGAGTGTTGCAGCCGTGCCCTACAGTTAAAGCTCTTGAATATTCCTTCCTTGGCCTAGTCAGTGATATCAAAAACTGATATCATTCGTAGTATCATATTTTCATGTTCCTATCTTGTCTGACTCAAATGAACTAAACCGCAAGCAGCGTAAAACTCTAGAGGCAATTTTCAGAAACCCTACGCCATCAGACATTGTTTGGACAGATATAGAAAGTCTTTTTCACGCTCTAGGTGCCACTGTTCAGCAGGGTAGGGGTTCACGAGTTCGGGTTGCATTAAATGGAGTGAGGGCTGTCTTCCACGAACCTCACCCTCAGAAAGAAACAAAGAAAGGAGCAGTTAAAGCTGTTCGAGACTTTTTAGAAAGTGCAGGAATTGAACCATGACGACCTACAAGGGCTACACGGCTTACATTGAAGTTGATGAGGATGCAGGAGTACTCTTCGGTAGAGTGCTCGATATCAAAGACGTAGTGACTTTTCAGGGAGAAACAGTTGAGGCAGCTCTTCAAGCCTTTCATGAGTCTGTTGACGATTATTTAGAGTTCTGCCAAGAACTCGGGCAAACCCCTGATAAACCTTTCTCTGGCAAGCTTCCCTACCGCACAACACCAGAGCGCCACCGCAGACTTGCTCTTGCTGCTAAAAAATCTGGTAAGAGTATCAATGCTTGGATGGATGAGGCGTTGGGCGAGGCTGTAGAGCGAACCATACATGCTTAATGGTCGAGGCTGGAGGTACAAGGGGGTAAGTGATAAAGCTTGGTGAAGATTTGATGGGCGATCGCAAGCTACAGCAGTAGGTAACCACTAGCTCGGTAGTTTACCAAAGCACCGATTGGTAGAAAACTGGTAGACAATTTATTGAGAATACTCGTAACCTCCAGCCGTTTAGACTTGTGGAACTTGATAAGCCACTTTGGGGGTAGTGGGGGTCGTGGGTTCGAATCCCACCGCTCCGATTTTTATTCACTCAATTGAGATACCCCGGAATGTTGCAGCGGGGCTCCGAGCTGCAATGGGTGCTTTGTTTGCTGCTCTCTCTTGGATATGGTGGGCTTGAAAGTAGTCTTGCCAGAGGGCTGGGGCATTGAGGGTATCACCACCGTGAGCGGTCAAGCGTTGGCGAACTTGACACAAAACGGGGGTATTGACACACATCCCGGAGACAATCACCTGGCCCTTTGTCAAGGCAGGTAGCTCCTTGAGCAGGTCGCGCCCAGCAGCCTCAACGCCGTACTTGAGGCTCTCCTGGTCAACCGGGTTAACAATTCGCATGATAAACTGGCTCATGCATTGAGATAGCACATCGGAGTCTAACTTGCCAGGACGCTGGGTGATTAGCCCCACCCCCAAGCCGAATTTGCGACCCTCACTCAAAATCGTCCGAATCACTGCCTTACACCGAGAGGGTTCGTGGGCCGGGGCAAAGCGGTGGGCCTCTTCCAGCAAAATAAATACTGGGTAAGGCAGGTAATTCTCATCCTCCGGGGTCAGGTTCTCTTTGTGCGTATTCATCCGAGCGTGGTTGGCTTGACGCAGTACGGCGGCGCAGATCACCTGCTGTTCTTCCTGACTGATTTCGTGCATTTGCAGCACGGTGACTTGTCCGGGTTCAAACAGGTCTTTGGGGGCCAGGTGCTCGAAGGCGTGAAAGTAGGGCGATCGCGCTAACCGCTCCAACTTCCACTCCAGGGCGGGGGCAGAGGTTCCGGTTTTTTCGTTGCCTTCGTCGTCTTGAGTTCTATCAGCCTCAAACACAGCGTGGATCAGGTCGTTAACGTCCCAACGGACATCTCGCCGGGTTCGCTTTTTGAGAATGGCAAAGGCTTTATTCAAGATGGACTGCTGGCGATCGCTCATCTCCGGCAGCAGCGTCAACACATCAGAGTAGTCCAGGGAAGAGATGCGGATGTAGACCCGATCAGGCGTCAGAACTTTCACCTTGGGGGTGTAGCCATCCTCAGCCCGGAAAGCAGGATGGCCCTGGATTCCTGCCAGGGTGTGATACTCGCCGTGGGGATCGAAGATCAGCACCGCCGCCCGATTGTGGGGCAGCAGCAACTCTTCTACCAGTACCCCTGCGGTGTAGGACTTGCCGGAGCCAGTCCCGGCCAGAATGGCCATATGGGTACTGACCAGTTCCTTGACATCCAGGGCTACAGGCACAGCGTTGCCTTCGCGCAACAGTAGAGAGCCAATCTGGGCTGCACCCATTTCTCCGGGTTGCTTCTTGTTGATGACCTGCCGCAGGGTGGCATCGCTCGCCATGTACACCTTGGTTCCCGGTTCCGGTGGTTTGCGGGGGTTCATGAAGCCCAAGGCAGGATGGAAGTAGCCAATTACGTCTACCGTGACTTCGTAGATTTCTGGACTGGCATACTTGAAGCCCACCAGGGCGGCGATCGCCTGCGGCTCAATCTCAGTATCAGCAAAGATGCGATCCGGTAAGTGATCCACTAAGCGGCAGGCAGATATCTTACCCAGGATCGATAGACTGCCTCCTGACTCTGGTAGCTGATAGTAAACGAATTCACCGATCTTGACGTACTGGGTATCCCCTGTAATAAAGACGTACTGGTTGCCGTTATCTCCCGGTCCTTTCACCGTCCCTACCACATTAGATTGTAAAGAAGCTAGATCGGGCTGCCCTTGAGCCATAAAGTTGCTCCTGTGGTTGTTTGAGCGTTTGATCAATAGTAGTCGAGCCTCAAACCAGTTTGGATCATTTCATAAGTTGCTGCTATAGATTAAACATTGGCTGCCAAAGCTCTACCGTTGCGATCTAATCCAACCCTTAATCTGTTAGGCTCCGGTGCGAAACAGCGAAATAGTCATGACGGCTCAGAATTTGATGGAATTTGATATGTCTAACCAGACCTCGGAACTCTCCCCTACACTTTTTTTCAACACGGTCAACGCTTACCAGCGCACAGCCGTGATCAAGGCGGCGATAGAGTTAAATCTTTTTACTGCCCTAAGCGAGGGCAATGAGACTGTTCAACCTCTGGCCCAAAGGTGCGAAACCTCCGAACGCGGCATGCGGATCTTATGCGATTACTTGGTGGTCATCGGCTTTCTGACCAAGGAAGCGAAATGCTACAGCCTCACTCCAGATTCAGCGATGTTCCTTGATCGGCGCAGCCCTGGCTATGTAGGTAATGCGGTTGAATTTCTGCTATCCCCGATGCTAACAGACGGATTTAAAGATGTTGCCGCCGCAGTGCGAAAAGGCGGTACGGTGATGCCAGAAGCAGGAACCTTGGCCCCTGGGCATCCGGTTTGGGTCCAGTTTGCCCGCGCTATGGCTCCGATGATGGCAATGCCTGCACAAGTAATCGCTAAGCTCGTAGATGCCGATGCCAGGAGGCAGTTGAAGGTGCTCGATATTTCAGCCAGTCATGGTGCGTTCGGCATGGCGTTTGCTCAACACAATCCGAAGGCTGAAGTTGTTGCTGTGGACTGGCCCAATGTTCTGGAGGTCGCCAAAGAAAACGCCCAGGCCGCGGGGATAGGCGATCGCTATCACACCATTGCGGGCAGTGCCTTTAAGGTGGATTACGGCAGCGGCTATGATTTGGTGTTGCTCCCCAACTTCTTACATCACTTTGATGTTGCAACTTGCGAAAAGCTGCTGAGGAAAGTCCACGCGGCACTTGCTGAGAACGGCAGGGTAGTTACGTTTGAGTTTATTCCTAACGAAGATCGCGTATCCCCTCCTGAGGCGGCAGCATTCAGTATGGTGATGCTGGCGACAACACCAAAGGGCGACGCTTATACGTTTGCAGAGTTTGAGCAGATGTTTAGCAACGCTGGCTTCTCCTGGAGCAAACTCCATCTCCTACCGCCTACCCTACAACAGGTAGTCATTTCATATAAATAAAACTGCCAGGTTCCAAGCATGCGCCGGGGTCGACTACGCCTGCGCGACCCAGAAGGTATCCCGGTCCGGCAGGTTGCAGAACAACACTTGGCACTTGGAGTTCGAAGCTCAAACCTTGTGCTTCAAAGCTAGAAACTTCAGCCTTGGACCATGAAACACCAAGCCCAAAACTGGGACTGTCGAGCAAAAAGCTCCATCATTCAAGAAAAAAGCTCGGAGCTTTGAGATTAAAACTCCGCCGTACTCTTGTGCAGAAGCAAGCCACGAGAAAAAAACTTGGCTGATCCAGCTTAAAGCTTGAACCCTTGACCTCAGGACTGAACGCAATTTAGAAAATTTGTCTCAAGTCCAAAGTAAAACTAATTTAAGACAAGAGCAGTCATTAAGCTGACTCCGGCTGGAGCGAAGGGGATTTTGCTGCTGGTGTTGAAATATCTCTAAGCTTAACTGCCGTAGGGGTTGAGGGGGTATCAAGCTTTTCTGATCTTCAGCAATTCCTGGGGAGAGGCGAGGAGTTTGATGGTTGCTGAGGCTAGTTGATCCTGGTCGTTCAGCACAAAGGTCCAGGCAACATTGACCAAGATGACTGAGGTTTGGACTTTACCTGAGACTTGAACTTGCCTACTACCGTCTTCTAAGGGTTGTACAATGCCCTCTCTCGGTTGCAGTTTAATTCCTTTGGCTTCCTGCTCTAGGTAAGTGGCGATCGCCCCTGGTCCGATCACTTCCGACTCAAACGGCGGTTTCATCACTCCGTCAGGCGTGAATAGTGCGGCGGTCTCGGCAAAGGTTCCAGCGTTCAAGGTTTTAAAGTAGCGCTCAACTGTGGGCTCCGTGATGCCTTCAATACCCCCTGTTGGAGTAAATGAATTGGTTTCTTTGACAGGTTCAGATTCCATACAGATCAAAGATTGAGGTCCAGACACTCATCGTCCCACAGGCAGCGTCTAGCTGCTTGTTAAGTTGGTATTAGCACCCAGAATATTGCAGAGATTTGAAATTAAAGCAGTGGATGCACAGCAAATTAAACAAAAAGCCCTAGACTTAGGATTTCACAAGGTCGGGATTGCCTCGGTAGAGGCTGCTGAGGATAGCTCCCCCACAGGGACAGGATTGCAGGCATGGCTAGCTCAGGGCTACCAGGCGGACATGGCCTGGATGGCAAGTCCTAAACGGCAGGGCATCCGGCGGGTAATGCCAGAGGTGAAATCCTTGATTTGTCTGGCGCTGAATTACTATACGCCTCACGCCCGCCCTCAAGGTCAGCAGTATGCCAAGATTTCTCGCTATGGCTGGGGTCGAGACTACCACAAGGTCCTTAACAAAAAGCTCAAAGCCCTGAGTACCTGGCTAGAAGCTCAAGCGGAGGGGATTCAAACGCGTTACTACGCCGATACTGGACCCGTTCAGGATAAAGTCTGGGCTCAACGGGCGGGGATTGGCTGGATTGGCAAGCACAGTAATGTGATTACACGGGACTACGGCTCCTGGGTGTTTCTGGCAGAAGTACTCACGAACTTGGATCTAGAATCTGATCGGCCTCACACTCAGCACTGCGGCACTTGCAGCCGTTGCCTGGAAGCCTGCCCAACCAACGCGATTGTTCAACCTTTTGTAGTCGATGCCAGTCGCTGTATTGCCTACCATACAATTGAAAATCGCGCCGAGACCTTACCAGAAGCGATCGCGCCTCACCTGCAAGGGTGGGTAGCAGGCTGCGATATCTGCCAAGATGTTTGCCCCTGGAACCAGCGGTTCGCCCAAGCAACCGATGTAGAAGAATTTCAACCCTATCCTGAGAATGTCGCCCCCAGTTTAGCTGAGCTGGCGGAACTGTCGGAGTCAGAGCGCGATCGCCGCTTTCCAGCTTCTGCGCTGCGACGAATTAAGGTACACATGTGGCGTCGTAATGCCCGTGCTAGCTTGAAACCTTTTCCTGGTCCTGTCGAAGCTATCGGTCAACTATCTGCCCAAGGAAGCTAAGGCAATATTTGTCTAAAGAAATAGTCTAGCTAGCAAGAAGCTCTGACCTTGAGAATAGGTTAAACTCTAGCCTTAAAGGATAAATGTAAAACAGATTTATTAGAAAAAGGATGTATTGCCAACAGATCTAACCGATTCCGATAGCTTTACCCTGTAGGGTATGTTTATTTTCTAAGTCAAGTGCAGGCAGTTAGATGGGTCAAGTCTAACCAAAGGACGAGGGTGAACCCGGTAAGTCTCAGCTACAAGAGTGGGATTTAATTGTAATTTTGCTCACTGAATCAAGCCCAGGATCAAGAATTTTGCTGCTTCGGTCCACGCCGTTTTTACAGACACCTTTAGATGTTTTTATTTTTCGTGTTGCTGACCTGTGACTAATTCCCTCTAGTTCCATGAGTTACTTCTCTGCTTCTAAGATCACTAAATCAGATCATCTGCTGGTTGTAGATGATTTGCCTGACAACTCTTTTTTGATTCAAGCCATCCTAGCAGAAGAGGGATACCAGATTGACGTAGAAGACAATGGTAAGTCGGCCCTAGCCCGGATTGAGCAGACTCCACCAGACCTGGTATTACTAGACGTAATGATGCCAGAAATGGATGGCTACGAAGTGACTCGGCAGATCCGGCAAAACCACGACCTGCCCTTTATCCCGATCCTGTTGATCACGGCCTACGACCAACCCAGTTTAGTTAAGGGGCTGGATCTGGGGGCCGATGACTTTGTCCGTAAACCCGTTGAAGTAGATGAGCTACTGGCGCGGGTGCGATCGCTGCTGCGATTAAAGCACAGTATTGATGAGCGGGACCAGATGGCGAAGCAACGAGAGGATTTTGTCTCTCGCTTGGCCCACGACTTGAGAACTCCCCTGGTAGCAGCAGATCGGATGATGAACTTATTCTTAGACGGGGCGCTAGGGGAGCTTTCACCGACGATGAAGGAAGCCACAACCACTCTGACCCGGAGTAATCAAAATCTGCTGGAAATGGTCAATACCCTCCTGCAAGTGTATCGGTATGAGGCCAGACGTCAAACCCTGAATATTCAAACTGTTGACTTAAAGGGGCTGGTGCAAGACGTTGTTCAAGAGCTGAAACCGCTGGTTGGGCAAAAGGGATTGGCCTTAAACCTAGATTTGACCGCAGATCTTCCCCCCCTTCAGGGCGATCGCGTTGAACTGCGCCGGGTTTTGACCAACCTGCTAGGAAATGCCATCAAGTTCACCGACAAAGGTTGGATCCGGGTGCGGTTGACCCAAACCATTTCTCACAAACACACGTCCGGGAAGCACAAGCAGCCAACAGACTGGGTTGTGCTAGAAGTCGAAGACACAGGTTCCGGCATCTCCCCAGAGGACCAAGCACTACTGTTTAATCGGTTTCAGCAGGGCCATCATCACCGGGTTGGCAGTGGCCTGGGCTTGTACCTGTCCCGCTACATTGTCGAAGCTCACCAGGGAGTGATTATCGTCACATCTGAACTTGGCCAGGGCAGTTGCTTTACTGTGCGACTGCCTGTTTCTGTTCCTGGTAAAGTTGCTTAAAGATGCGTTGCTGTTGACTGTGATCCACAATCGGGGCGGGATAGCCACACCGATCGCACTCCTCTGGGGGAATTTTGCCGCTGACCAGGGCACCTGTATCTACGCTGCTTAGCTCTGGCAACCACTGGCGGATATACTCGGCGTCGGGGTCAAACTTCTTCGCTTGACTGGCAGGGTTAAAAATTCGTAGCGGCTTGGGGTCCATGCCGCTGGAGGCGCTCCACTGCCAACCGCCATTGTTTGCTGAGAGGTCCCCATCAATCAGCTTTTGCATAAAGTATTTCTCGCCCCGTCGCCCATCAATCAGCAAATCTTTGGTCAGAAAACTGGCAACAATCATCCGGCAGCGGTTGTGCATCCAACCAATTTGATTCATCTGCCGCATGGCTGCATCTACGATTGGATAGCCAGTTTTCCCCTCACACCACGCCTGAAAGTATGCTTCGTTGTCTGTCCAGGGAAACTCCTTCAGCTCATCCCGATAGGGGCCAGTTGCCAGTTCCGGGAAATGGTACATCGCGTGCTGGTAAAATTCTCGCCAGGCTAACTCTTGACGCCAGGTCTGGATGCCAGCCCGTGCTTCATCACTGCAGCTGTCCTCTAAAGCAACAGTCGTAGCCGCCCAGACCGCTCGAATCCCAATCACTCCAAACTTCAAGGCGGCACTGAGCTGTGAGGTACCAGCGGCATCGGGGAAATCCCGCTGTTCTTGGTACTCCGTAATCGCCTGGTGGCAAAACTTCTCTAGGCGTGTCTGAGCGGCTGCCTCTCCCGGCTTGATCACGAGGGGAGTATCCCAGGTAAACCCAAGTTCCGCTGCTGTGGGCAACTCAATTGCCCCGGCTTTACGGGCAGCTTTTTGCTCAGAATCTGCCAGTCCAGTCACACCTCCCAGTGTCTTTACAGGCAAGGCTTTTGGCTTGCTGCTCCAGTTGCGCCAGAAAGGACCATAGACCGTATAGGGCTGCCCGGAATTAGTCCAAATCTCTTCCGGAGAGTGTAGCAGTTGATCCCAGTGAGTGTAAACAGGAACGCCCTCAGCCTGTAATGTCTCAGTCACGGCGCGATCGCGCTCTTTGGCATAGGGTTCCACATCGAGATTTAAAAAAACAGCCTGCGCGTCCAGGGCAACGGCTAGGGCAGGCAGGGCTTGACGGGGGTCCGCTCTCAAAATCAGCAACGAACTGCCAACTTCTGTATAACTCTGCTGTAATGCCTGCAAGCTTCCAATCATGTAAGTCACCCTGGCAGGTGCCAGATCGTCACGCTCCAAGAGGTTCGGATCAAGGCAGAATAGGCCCACAACTTTGGAACTCTGCTGACGGGCGGCAGCTAAACCAATGTTGTCAGCAATCCGCAGATCCCGACGGTGCCAGAATAAAACCAGCTCAGACATGCAGTCAAATACCTCACTCATTTAGGGGCTACAACTCAGATGCGTCCAGTTTGTGGCTGAACCACACGCTTCTACTCTAGTAATCGGCCTAAGATTCTCCCGTATCCCACAAGGTAGAGAACTACTGAAGCAAGGGACGAGCTAGGAAAAACGCACAGATAGATTTTGCATCCACAGACTCCCCAGCCCTAATCGCTTGCTCTAAAGCTTGAGGCGTCATCAAGACCGTTTCCATATCTTCATCAATGTCTTGCGCTGGGCGAACATCCAGTAACTCCAAATCCTGAGCCAGAAAGACATAGATAATTTCATCCGAGTAGCCGGGAGCCAGAAAAAATTGACCTAACTTCTGCCAGCGATGCGCCCGGTAGCCCGTTTCCTCTGCGATCTCTCGCTCAATCGTTTGGGCCGGGCTTTCATCGGGTTCTACAGTTCCGGCGGGAAACTCCAAAAGTCGGCCTTGGGTCGTAAATCGGTACTGCCGCACCAGAACCAGCTTGCCATCGGCAGTCACAGGAACGGCCAAGGCTCCGCCGGGATGCCGGATGCACTGCCAGTCTCCCTCGGCACCGTTGGGTAAGCGCAGGGTATTGACCTCAAAATTAAACTTACCCCCCCGGTAGAGAAGTTTCTGCTGTAACAGTTGAGGCGGTTCAGAATGCAAGGGCATAGGCAGCAGGTTCGAGGAGAGAGTTTTGAGTTCTGAGTTAAATTTCTACAGCTAAAGCTGAGGGTACGACTGTCCATAACTCATAACTTATAACTCACAACTCATAACTGCGCGCAGCGCTCAAGCGGCAAACTCCAGTACAGTCGAGGGTTTGAACCAGTTGGGCAATGGTTTTTCCTGAGATGGGTTCCCGCCAGTCGGTGGCGATCTCTGCTAAGGGAACCAGGACAAATGCCCGCTCGGCCATGCGGGGATGGGGCACCTGGAGAGTCGGGGTTTTAAAGATTATGTCGTCGTACAGTAACAAATCTAGATCCAGCGATCGCGGTCCCCAGTGCTGCCGCCGCACCCGGCCAAACTTAGCTTCAATGGTTAACAAAACCGTGAGCAGGTCTAGGGGAGAGAGCAAAACCTCTAGGAGAGCAGCGCCATTCAAGTAATCGGGCTGAGGCGGGCCAACCGCAACCGTTTGGTACCAGTGAGACTGCGCTTGCAGCACAACCCCTGGCGTTTGGGCTAAGGTCTGCACAGCAGCGTCTAAAATCGCATAGGAGTCTCCTAAATTGCTGCCGAGGGCGATCGCGGCTCGAACAGGCTCGGGCTCTTGGCGGTTGTTGGTGGCCCCAGTAAAATGCTTTGTCCAGGGATTCACGCTCAGACTGTCAGCAGAAGAACCGTCAAATTATATACTGGAAGGCAGGGAGCCTCGCTAGAAAGTTTCAGCTCATCTGTGATCTCGCTGCAATGCCTGGGTAAGCTATAGCTGAAATTTTTGCAAGCGTGAAGGCATTTAGCCTGCTTCATTGCTGAGTCCGACTGGTAAACACGTGGATCTAAAGCAGATATTTAAAACCCCTAACCCGATCATCGGGGTGGTCCATCTCCTGGGCCTGCCAACCTCTCCGCGATGGGGAGGCAGTCTCAAAGTCGTGATTGACCGGGCTGAGCAAGAGGCAACTGCCCTGGCTGCCGGAGGGGTGAATGGGATCATCCTGGAAAACTTTTTCGATGCTCCCTTTGCTAAGGATCAGGTAGACCCGGCAGTGGTCAGTGCCATGAGTTTGATCGGCCAGCGGATCATGAATCTGGTTACCCTGCCCATCGGCATCAATGTGCTTCGCAACGACGCTCACAGTGCCCTGGCGATCGCCACCTGTATTCAGGCCCAATTTATCCGGGTGAATGTATTAACCGGCGTCATGGCAACCGACCAGGGCTTTATTGAAGGTCAGGCCCACCAGCTCCTGCGCTATCGCCGCGAACTCGGTAGTGAGGTCAAAATTTTGGCCGATGTCCTGGTTAAACACGCTCGACCTTTAGGCTCCCCTAACCTAACAACGGCTGTCCAAGATACGATTGAGCGGGGCTTAGCGGATGGGGTAATTCTCTCTGGCTGGTCTACGGGAAGTCCCCCTAGCTTGGAGGATCTGGAGTTGGCGGTCGATGCGGCTAGGGGAACGCCAGTTTTTATCGGCAGTGGAGCAGACTGGGAAAACATCCCCCGGCTGATCCAAGCTGCAGATGGGGTAATTGTGGCTAGCTCCCTCAAGCGCCGTGGACGGCGAGAACAAACCGTCGATCCGATTCGTGTCAGCCGATTTGTGGAGGCAACTCGCCGGAGTCTCTCGGCTAGAACTCAGTCTGCGTCTGTCTCTTCTATCCCCCTCTATTCCGAATAGTATGTGCTTTAGTGGTAGTGGTGCTTCCTGACACTATTAAGTAATTGAGACTTCTATGAGCCGTCGACGTTCTGTTCCCTGGATTCACCGCTGGTCCCGCCCCCTCATTGGTGGAATTGCACTGCTCGGTGCCCTGGGAACTGCCTATTTAACCGTGGTAAAACTAACAGGCGGATCTGCTGCCTGTCCTACAAGTGGCTGTGAGCAGGTCCTGTCCAGTCCCTACGCCACTATTTTTGGCTTGCCGCTAACCCTGTTTGGGTTTTTAGCCTACGCTGGTATGGGGGTCATGGCAGTTATTCCCCTTGCCATCAGTTCAGATAAGAAACAGACACGGCTTCAGGTAGAAAACATAACCTGGCTACTGCTGTTTGCCGGTGCGGTTGCTATGGTAGTTTTTAGTACCTACTTGATGTACCTGCTTGCGTTTGAAATTAAGACGCTTTGCCTGTACTGCCTTGCTTCTGCCCTCTTTACTGTTACCTTCTTGGTGCTTACTGTGATTGGTCGAGATTGGCGCGATGTTGGTCAACTATTTTTTACCGGGATTGTCGTTGGCATGATCGCTCTAATTGCCACCCTGGGTGTCTACGCCCAAGCCAGCAACCCGGCGGTTAGCTCATCAACCTCAGGTCAGGTTAGCCCAGCTATTACAACAACTTCCGGTTCAGCAGAAACTGCCTTGGCTCAACATCTTAAACAGGCAGGGGCCAAAATGTATGGTGCTTGGTGGTGTCCTCACTGCCACGATCAAAAACAGCTTTTTGGTGAGGCCGCGGCTCGCCAGTTTACCTACGTTGAGTGTGATCCTAAAGGCCAGAATTCCCAACCCGACCAGTGCCAAGCTGCGGGGGTTGAGAGCTATCCCACCTGGGAGATCAGTGGCAAAATCTACCCGGGCACCCAGAGCCTGGAGGATCTTGCCAATGCCTCCGGCTACCAAGGTCCCCGCAACTTCCAAAATGCTACTCCGGCCTCGTAAAGAGTTTCTTTAGATCAATTCAGGCATCTGACAGCTACAAACGATAGTACCTGAACTCAATAACTTCTCCGGGGCAGGCTGAAAGCCTGCCCGTGGGCAAGATGTCCACCCTGCATCTCGCATTCAAATCAGGTTACTGTATCCATTTCAGAGCACGAGAGTTGGATCTCAGAACGTGGGACTTCAAGCTTTGAACTCGAAAGGTTGGGCTTTTTTCTCGGAACTTCAAGCTTAGAGATAGAACGAAGGCGTTCACTAAATAGCTCATTGCTCATCGGGATGCAAGAGCTGAGTTCGGGTAGATATTAAGGCAGGGAAGAGAGATTTGTGGCTACTTTGCAAGCCTAAGCTTTCTTAGCCCTCCAAAGGGAAAGTCTTCGACACTGGGAGTTCAAGAGTTTAACAGAGATTTTACTAGGTGAAAGAGTAGCAAGCAGTTCCCGCACTTTCCTCCCCGGTTGGGGATAAAACAGGCTCAGATCCAAGGATAAAAATCTGAGGCTGATCATGACACTACTTCGTGCCCAAACCAAAAAGATCTAAAGTGAATAACTAACACGCCAGATCTTTCCTCCCGCTTCATCGGTGACGAGCAGTGAGCCGTCTTTAGTGATCGCCAGTCCCACCGGACGTCCCCATACAGAAGGGACAGACGGGTCCACAAGCCAGCCTGTGAGAAAATCTTCGTAGTATCCCTCTGGCTTCCCTGCCTCGGTTATGGGAACCCGGACGACTTTGTAACCTGTGCCCTCAGAGCGGTTCCAGGAACCCCGGAAGGCAACAAAGGCATCATTCTGGTACTGAGCGGGAAACTGGTTACCCGTGTAGAAAACTAAGCCCAGGGCAGCAGAATGAGCCTGAAACAGCACTTCAGGAACAATTGCCTGCTTTTCCAGTTCCGGGCGACGGCGCACTCGTGGGTCAGGGTTTGCCCCTAAGTAGGAATAGGGCCAGCCATAAAAGCCACCCGGACGAACGGACGTTAAGTAATCGGGAACCAGGTCATCCCCTAGCTTGTCACGCTCATTGACTGTAGCGTAGAGGTTTTGGCTGATTGGATTAAAGGCCAAACCAACAGGATTACGCAGACCATAGGCGTAGGTTTTGCGATCGCTGCCGTCTGGGTTCATCACTTGAATTGAGGCCCGGGGAAGCGGCTCTTCCGCCAAGTTTTCCGCCGACCCAACACTGACAAAAAGCTTTTCACCGCCTGGACTGAAGATCAAGTTCCGGGTCCAGTGCTGGTTGTAACCACCCCCGGTGAGTTTGGTGATCATTTCCGGTTCACCCTGTAATTGGGTTTGCCCCACCTGGTAAGGAAACCGGACAACAGCATCAGTATTGGCAATGTAGAAGGATTTGCCATCCGGGGCTACGGCCATGCCAAAGGGCTGGTTGAGTCCCTCAGCAAAGACCGTATTTTGATCGGCCTTGCCATCGCCATTGGTATCCCGCAGCAGGCGAATACGGTCATCGTAGGACTCAGCTAAAAACACGTCCCCGTTGGCAGACACGTGCAGCCAGCGGGGACGAGAGAAGCCCTGAGCAAACACCTCTGCTTTAAAGCCCGGCGGCACTTGCAAATTAGTTCCGGCAGGACGATCAGTCACTTGGGGAGACTGACTTGCCGACTCGGAGCTATCGGGTTTGGGTAAGTCAGAGACTTTAATTTGAATCCGGTTTGAATTTAACGGCTCTTGGGGCTGGTTTTGAGCAACAGGGGTCACTGGAGGAGAAGTTTGAACCTGAGCCCCACCTGTCTGGCAGGCTCCTAAGAGCAACGTTAGACAAACAGGAAGAATAGAACGATGCATCTCAGTCTACAGAACAACCCTTTTATGGTAGCGACTCGTGGGCTGGCAGCCAGGGGCGCGGTCTATCAGAGTTGCAAGCCGGAGTGGTGAGTCTAGTTGAGAACGTTCGACCAACACTTTGAATCCTGATAGAGCTTGAAGAGTGCCCAAGGACCCCTGAAGCTTGATCCCCGCCAAGAAAACTTTTGTGATCAAATTGCGATCGCAGATCTAAAGATGAAGTATACCTAAAACTAAAGTTAGCAATGAATTAAAGCATTGAACTTGGCTATTTTTAACAAGGAAGTACTCATGAATAGCGAAAATCCTACAAACAATCAAGCCGACGATCTCAATTCAGACGTCCCTCAGTACGACCGTGGGATTGCCCCAGCTGAAACCGCTGCCCGCAAAGAGAGAGAAGGTGAGAGCTTTGGCAGTACGCGGGAGGGACGAGATCCAGACAGCATTGACACCACGGCTGGTGTTACAACCGATCAAGAGGGTCTGAGCAATAACTATGCCGTTGAACCCGAAATGTACGTCAATGAACCTGGAGACTTAAAGCAAGAAGAGGAAGCCGCCGCTGCCAGCCGTGGCCAAGAGTTAGAAGATTTGAAGCACGATGATGAAGCAGGAAAACTTTCTGATACAGGCGATGTACGACCTAAAGGACCAGGGGGCTAGGCTAATTGCCTTCTAGAGTGGTACTCAATTGTGCTGCTCTCTAGCCACTTGACACCCGTCTACTGCCCTACTCAGAATTAGTAAGCCGTCTAAAGTTCTTCAAAGGATTGTAGACGGCTTCATCTTCAAAGCTGATTACCCGGCTTTGACACTTGTACTCCACGCCGTAAAAGTCTTATACCCTTTGAACGGGTAGGTCCTGTGTGGGAAGATATTAGCCAAATTTATTTTAGTAACTCGAGAAATTGAACCAAGGTAGCATGGCACAAATTCAATTTGTTAAAGGCGTAGACGAAGAAGTAGTCCCTGATGTGCGTTTAACCCGTTCAAAGGATGGCAGCAACGGCAGGGCAATGTTTTATTTTGACAATCCCAAAATTGTTCAAGAGGGAAACTTAGAAATTACCGGCATGTACCTGATCGATGAAGAAGGTGAGCTGGCCACTCGGGACGTTAGTGCTAAGTTCGTTAATGGTCAGCCCAAGGCAGTAGAGGCTATTTATTCCATGCTCAGTGCTCAGGAGTGGGAGCGGTTCATGCGTTTCATGGAGCGCTACGCCGCAGACAATGGTCTAGATTTTACCCAGGCTTAAGGGTGCCTGCCAGTTGATCGAGTTATGGAAGCTTTATGGTCCAACTCCCTCATCAAGACTTAGCTGACCTGCAGGTTGGTTGTGCTGTAATAACGGTGAGTGATACCCGTACGGTTGAAACTGACCGCAGTGGTCAGTTGCTCCAGCAGTTATTGCTCAACTCAGGTCATGCAGTAGAGGTTTACACCATTATCGAGGATGAGCCAAAACAAATCCGTGAACAGCTACAATGCTTAGCGCAGCAATCCCAACTCCAAGCTTTGATTTTTAGTGGCGGGACGGGCATCGCTCCACGAGACACAACTTACGACGTGATTGAAGGGATGCTAGACAAGCAACTCCCAGGATTTGGGGAGCTATTTCGGTTTCTAAGCTACCAAGAAATTGGTTCGCGAGCGATCGCCTCCCGCACTGTAGCAGGAGTCTACCAAAGCAAGCTGGTCTTCTCATTGCCAGGCTCGACAAACGCCGTAAAATTGGCAACTGAAAAGCTCATCCTGCCTGAACTGGTCCACCTAGTTCAGCAGTTAGGTCAAAGACTTTGAGCGATCATCTTTTGCTTCTCTAGCGGGTCTTTACTGGACGGGTGTTGACTGGAAGCGTTGTTGTAGCTTGGGGGGTCTGTGGTTGAAGCGCAGTTGCTTTCAAGCTACTGACTGCTTGGACATAGTATGGATCAGCCTGGGTGCCTACCAAAGTTGGGTCAGCGGTTAGGGTTTGCTTCTGCTCACCAGTAAGGGTGACTCGAACATCTGGAGCGATCCCTTTGCGGCTGATGTCTGTGCCACTGGGCGTATAGTAGTGAGCTACGGTAACGGCTAGGCCGGAGCCATCCGAGAGACTCTGGACAGACTGGACTAACGCCTTACCAAAGGTCGGGTTGCCAACAACAGTTGCCCGCTGATTATCCTTCAAGGCACCGGCCAATATCTCACTTGCACTGGCAGAGTTACCATCCACCACTACGACCAGCGGCAACTGAGTTAAAGCAGTCCGAGCTGCAGTGGCCTCATTCGCTTTGCCACTACGGTCTACCGTACGCACAATGGAACCTTTGTTCAGCCACATCCGAGCAATCTCAATGCTTGACTGTAGTAGCCCCCCAGGGTTGCCCCGCAGGTCTAAAACAAAAGCATCGACCTGCTGAGATTTGAGCTTTTGAATAGCCTGACGCGTCTGCGACGCAGCATGAGCGTTAAATTCATTTAAGCGCAGGTAGCCAATCCGGTCTTTTCCCTCCTGCCGAACTGCGTAGCGGACTGTAGGCAGCTCAATCAGTGCCCGAGTCAGCTTGAGGTCAAAGCTGCCCTGACTCCGGCTAACTTTTAAGCTAATTGGTGTACCTGTCTGGCCCCGAATCAGATTAGAGGCTGCCTCCACACTCATGTTGGTCGTCGGTTTACCGTCAATTGCTAGAATTTGATCCCCTTTCCTGATTCCTGCTCTGAGGGCTGGAGAATTTTCAATTGGCTCAACCACAGTCAGGAGCTGCGTTTGCTCGTTAACCTCCAATCGAATTCCAATCCCGGACAGTTCTCCAGCAGTCTGAGTTGTCAGCTCCCGGTATTGTTCTGCATCCATAAACCGGGTGTAAGGATCGTTGAGTTGCTTGAGGGCGTCCTGAATGGCCTTGTAGGCTTGCTGGCGAGAGGTGTAGTTCTTACTCAGTAGAGTTTGCCGAATGCCTTGCCAATCAACTCGGTTAAACGTGGTATCAACGTACTCACGATTGACAATTTGCCAGGCTTCGTCAACAACAGTTTTGTGGTTATCTTGCAGGGCAGCCCGACCAGAACCACTCAGGCCAGGACTCAGCAATGCTAGGGTTGTGCTAGTAACAACCATGCCGCCAAAAAAAGCTAATTGGAGTGGATAAGCTTGTCTGAAAGGTCGATTCATATCAGTCAACCAAGTTAAAAAAATTAGTAGGAACCAATCTAATCGCAGTGAAGCCTGTTGTTAGTGATGGCTTCAACTTATCCACAACTCCTGAATCTAAGATACCGGGGTTGAGAGATAACCTTGAGGTGTTGTATGACAGTTCTGAAAGCGGCCTATTCTGGCCCTTTTCAATCCTACGTCTGCCTGGGAGCTGCGGGAATAAAGATGCTATACCTAACGGGCTTGCTACTCGTTAAAGCTCAAGCCGCTAAAAAGCACATTGCTACAGTAGCTGGGTCAGTATAAACCAGTACTGTTATTCGGCTCAGTGTGGCAAGGCACTTAACCTAACAAAAAGAGGGTTCTGACTCTGTCCTGGAAAACATTACCCATCCAAGGACACCCACAATTGGGTTACGTGAATGGAACCCCCTGATTTTTACCTGTTAAGACTCAGCAGCAAATACCAAATGGTTTAAACTAGTATTGCTGACTAGTGAAAGCAGCCTGCGATAGAATCACAAGCTCTACTCTTCTTGTCTGCAATGGTTCTAGCATACCTGATTAAACACCTACATCCGTATTTTCCCTAAAGAGCCTCACAGAACTATGGGAGACTAAAGATCGGGTTGAAAAGCAGCTCCATCCGCCTACGGAGCCACCTACGGAGATTGAGTTTACCTTGGGGAGTTAAACTGTTGTGGCTACCTCGTGCAAAGCGATCGCTCAAGCTCTGGGAGAAATTGTTGGGGAAGCAGGAGTTGTTCCCTACCCAGCCTTAGACACTCGCCTACAGGCAGAGATATCTCAGGCCGTTGGGCTGGAGACAAAACTTCAGGCTGTTATCTATCCTCAAACCCAAGCAGAGCTGTCAGAAGTTATGGCCTCTGCCTGCCGGAATCAGTGGCGGGTCTTACCCTGTGGGAATGGAACTAAGTTAAGCTGGGGCGGCGTTGTCCAAAATGTTGATTTGATCGTCTCTACCCAGCGATTAAACCGACTGATTGAACATGCCGCTGGAGATTTAACCGTCACTGTAGAAGCCGGGATGAAGTTTTCTGACTTGCAAACGACGCTTGCTAGAGCAGGCCAATTTTTAGCTCTAGATCCGGCTCACACTACCCTAGCCACGCTGGGCGGAATTGTGGCGACTAGAGACGCCGGCTCCCTGCGTCAGCGGTACGGGGGGGTGCGAGACATGGTTTTGGGTATTTCTTTGATCCGTGCAGACGGCCAGCGGGTTAAGGCTGGAGGTCGGGTTGTCAAGAATGTGGCTGGCTACGATTTAACGAAACTGTTCTGCGGCTCCTTTGGCACTTTGGGGATGCTCTCTGAAATTACCTTCCGGCTCTATCCTTTACCTGAGGCATCTCAAACGACTCTCCTCACCGGCAGCGCAGAAGCGGTCGCTGAGGGAGCAACAATGCTTGCCACGTCTGTCTTGACGCCAACTGCTCTTGACTTGCTATCGACTCAGCTTGTTGCAGATTTGGAAGCAGATCTGGGAGTATTGGGGCGATCGCGGTCCCTAGGATTGGTTGTCCGGTTTCAAAGCCTCCAGACCAGTGTGGAGTATCAGGCAGCTAAGGTTCTAAAAATAGCCGATGCGCTAGGCTTGAAAGCAGAAACGCTCGTTGCGGCTGAGGAAACTCGCTTCTGGCAGCAGACCCAGGATTTGCTCTGGCGAAAAGCAGCGGAAAACAGCCAGTCAGTCTGTGCGTTTGGTGTGCTTCCGGCTAGAACTGTTGCCACACTGATTGCTACAGAAACTGCTTGCCACCAATACCAAGTGTTCTGCCGAAGTTTGATTCACCTGGGCAGTGGCCTTGGCCTAATCTCTCTAGAAGGTGCAGAAATGAATATCTATCGGGCTGTGTTGGAATTACGTGCGCTCTGTGAACGGTCTGGTGTCGAGTCCGCAGGCAATGCTCCTAGACAAGGGGAATTTCTGACAGTTTTAGAAGCACCCTTGAAGCTCAAGCGGCAACTTGATGTTTGGGGTTACACGGGAAATGCCCTAGACCTGATGCACAAAATCAAACAGCAGTTTGACCCCCAAAATCTTTTAAGTCCCCATCGGTTTATTGGCGGAATTTGATGACAGCTTCAAAATTAACGGAATCAAAGCAACCTAATCCCGGTGGATTTGATCCTAACCATCCCCCTGATCCCCACCTAATTGATGCCTGTGTTCACTGTGGCTTCTGCCTTTCCACCTGCCCCAGCTACCGGGTACTCGGCAAGGAAGCTGATTCCCCTAGAGGTCGAATTTATCTAATGGACGCGATCAACGCGGGTGAGATCCCACTCTCATCCAGCGCAGTTCAGCACTTCGATTCTTGCCTAGGCTGTCTAGCCTGTGTGACTACATGCCCATCAGGAGTGCAGTACGACAAGTTAATTGAAGCCACTCGCCCTCAAGTTGAGCGTAATTACCCCCGACCCTTGGCGGAACGATTTTTTCGTACCCTGCTCTTTAATCTGGTTCCTTATCCGCGACGCTTGCGGGCCTTGCTAGCACCCTTACTGATTTATCAGAAGTTAGGGCTACAGACTCTAGTCCGCTCAATGGGGCTACTGAAACTATTCCCCCGGCTAGCTGGGATGGAATCTATTCTTCCTGCCGTTCCTGCCAGTGCTTTTCACGCTCCAATTCCTAGGTTGGTTCCGGCCCAAGGGACAAAGCGCTACCGGGTTGGCATGATTTTAGGCTGCGTTCAACGCCTGCTCTTTGCTGAGGTGAATCAGGCAACCATTCGGGTTCTAACTGCCAATGGTTGTGAAGTTGTCGTTCCCCAATACCAAGGCTGCTGTGCCGCTCTTCCCCATCATCAGGGGCAAGAAGACCAAACGAAAGTGCTGGCGAGGCAGATGATCGATAGCTTTGAGAGTGCTGAGGTCGATGCTGTGATCATTAATGCCTCTGGCTGTGGTCATACCCTGAAAAACTATGGCGAGATTCTCCGGGACGATCCCCTGTACCGGGAGAAGGCAGAAGAATTTGCTGCCAAGGTCAAAGATGTGCAAGAATTCCTCTACCAAGTCGGCTTAACTGCAACCCTATCGCCGCTGCAAGCCCAGCCCCTGACTGTGGTTTACCAAGATGCTTGCCATATGCTGCACGGACAAAAGATTAGTGTCCAACCTCGGCAACTGTTAAAGCAAATTCCAGGGATCGAGTTACGGGAACCTTTAGATGCAGCGGTTTGTTGTGGCAGTGCCGGAGTGTACAACATTCTTCAGCCAGAGGTGGCTGATGAGTTGGGCCAACAAAAGGTCGGGAACTTACTGAAGACCGGTGCTGAGCTAATTGTTTCCGCCAACCCAGGTTGCTCGCTGCAAATCAATAAGCATCTGAAGCTGGGGGAGAAAGTACTGCCTGTCCTGCACCCGATGGAGTTATTAGATTACTCGATCCGAGGCGTTTCACTTTCAAAAACTTGAATTACCTTTGGACGGCTTTGTTCGTCAGGGAAATGACAGTGAACTGCATCACGGACCATCTCTCGCAAGGTTGCCATGTCATTAGCTTGAGTGAAAATTGACTCGTCCAATGCCCTGGCTGTGTAGCCACCATCGGGGTCGTCTTCAACTAGAAATATAATTTCAGTCATCCAGTATCCTCAATTTGACCATAATGTGCGATCGTGGCTGGGCTTTGAATATCAAAAACAGTTTCATCCTTCTTGAAACCATCAAGAGTTTTCCATGAGATCAAGTATATAAACTGCCTATGACTAGGAGTGGAAGTTAGCACATTGTGTAGCATTTCCATTTCTTCCCAAGGATCGAGGGTTTTCTGAGGGTGCTAAAAGTATCCATTGTGCTTAAGCTAGGGCGAGTTAAGCCTTTAGGACCTGGAAAGATAGTGCCCGTAGTGCATCTGATGGAGTTATTAGACTACACGATCCAGGGAATTGCGCTGTCTCAAAACTAAAGTGGGCATGCTAAAGAGAAGCGCGTCTCCAACGGCCTAAATCATGAAACTACGCAAGCGCATTTCTGACTGGCTGGAGTCTCACTGGGTAACTCCAGCCTACGCTGGTTGGCTGATTGCAGGTCTGGCTATCTTTTTCTTCATGGCCGCGACCAATACAATGGCTGGTTGGTTGTACGTGATTAGCGGGGTTAGCTTTGCCCTATTGGTCGTGGCAGCAGTTTCTCCCCCGCGATCGCTCAAGGGCATTGAGGTAACGCGCCAACCGATTGCTCCCGTTAGTGTTGGGGATCGCTTGGTCGTGAAGTTAGCGATCGCCAACCAGACGTCTCAGCCCAAAGCACTGCTGCAAATTCAAGACCTAGTTTCCGCTGGTCTAGGGAAACCTTTCACAGAAGTACTCGAAACGATTCCCACTCAGGGCGTTTACCGCTGGACTTACGCGCAAGTGGTAGAACAGCGAGGAATCTTCCGCTGGAGGACGGTACAGCTTCGGACCGCAGCCTCCCTGGGTCTGTTCTGGTGTCGGCGCACGTGGGAGGTTCCGGCAACTGCAATTGTTTACCCGACTGTTTTACCCTTAACACACTGCCCTTTGATTGACGCGGCTGGCCGGGAGTTGAGTGCTCAGGTGCAAAGTTCCAGCCAGCGATCACAAATGGCAACTGCAGGGTTAACCCGAACTTTACGGCCCTACCGTTGGGGAGATCCAACCCGGCTAGTGCACTGGCGCAGCAGTGCCCGCTTTGGTGACCTGAGAGTGCGCGAGTTGGAAGTCCTTACCAAAGGACAGAAAGTAATAATCTGCCTAGATAGTGCGACATCCTGGCCGAGTGATGAGTTTGAGCAGGCGGTAATTGCAGCAGCTTCCCTCTACTTCTATGCCCAGCGCCATAACCAAAACGTGCAACTTTGGACAGCGGGCACCGGATCTGTGCAGGGGCATCAAATGGTATTGGAAACCCTAGCCCAAGTTTCTTCCGGTGAAACTCCCCTAGCAGGCAACTCACCTCAGCAGCCTTTGGTTTGGCTGAGTCAGAATTTAACTAGTCTCAGTTATCTTCCTGCCGGGAGTCGCTGGCTTCTGTGGCCTGGACAACAGTCAGATTCGCAGGACCTGCTGAATCGAAGTGAGCCGGGTATCGTCATCCAGTCTGATCAACCCTTACAGCTTCAGCTTCAAAGCCCGATCAGTTAGCTGATTTTACAGATCAGGGTTTGAAGGAAGGCACGTTATTCGCTTCGTGCATAAGCCAGTTCTGAATTTACAAAGGAAATGAGAGGTGATGAGTTGTATACAAGTTTATGAATTACTCATTTTGCTTTCATCCTTAACCAGCTAAATACCTGTTCTGCCGTTAACTTTAACTCAATGCCCTCCAAAGCTATCAGGTCATCTCCTTGATGAAAAAGGTCTGGTTGTTGTTGCGGTTGAAAGACAATCACTGAGCGATCATCGGGATCAATCAACCATCCAAGCTGACAGCCATGTTTCAGGCAGTGCAAAACATTGCCTGTAAACCGATTGGAGCTTTGATCTGGGGAGAGAATTTTAATCGTCCAGTTAGGAGCAACTAGAACATCATCTAAAGGTTCTCCACTCTCATCAAGCTCAATACGTTGCCAACGAAACACTGCTACGTCTGGAATAATTGAGCGATCGCCAAAAGTACAACGCAACTCTGGAAAAGCATAAGCAACTTGCTTCGCCTCCGTGACTTCATTAATCGCATCAATTAACTTACCCTGAAGCCTTGAATGACGGGTCTTTGGCACTGGCTTTTGGATAATTTCCCCATCAATATACTCACTGGCAGGTTCTGTTTCTGGTAACTTCAGAAACTCCTCCAGAGCTAGAGATAAAGGTTTCGCAACAGTCATGGCTCTTGTCGCTATGAAATGACCTGCATCTAGCTTATCAACGTTCATCCTTACCTGAGTACAAAAGCTGATTACCTACTGATAACCCTGATAAAACACTGCTTGCCCCACTACCAACTTTGAAGAACTGCCCTACCAATAACCTCGCCGCAATTTGATACTGAACCTTAACCCACAACCTTCCAGTACCGTCAACATCGAAGACTCAAGCCACCTAACGTTCTCTCTGAGCGGCTGTGAGTAACCTTTTGCATCTTCCCAAAAACCTCTTTAGTCCGCTCCAGTCGGGTTGTTAGACAGTGCTGTTGCTATCACTTAAATTGCATTACTCTCAATCCATTTTCTCTAAGTTAAGGGTTTCTTGATAGTTACTTGCTTGTTGCTGACCATACCTTGATACCTGCTCCGGCAAAACCAATGCTGTAGATTACCCCAGACGTGACAAACAATAGGTTAAGACCTGGTATGAAATAGCCAATGAATCCTATGATCGTTGAAAGCACCCAAAAGACAGATACCCAGCGGGGGAGCTTTCTGGCTATCCAAGAGCCAAGTGCAAACAAGCTCAGACCTGCTGTAAATGTTGATGCTCCGATCGGATACAGACTAACTCCAGATATGGCTCCAGTCCGTATTAATGCAATGCCACTGATTGTGAGTAGAAATCCGAAGACCCCCCACAGTCGAGATTCCTGATGCTGAAAACCATAAATGCCAATTATTCCAAATAGGATGAAGATATCGGTCAGGAGGTAAAGGATTGCGATCTCTACAGTACTAGAAGTACTGCTGGGTATAAACGAATTTACTCCGCGTAGGATTCCTGCAACTATTGCTGCGAGTCCGCCTAATCGAATTAAATTTGCACTAGACATTGGGTTGGTCTCTGGTGCAGCGTATTTTATAGAGTCTGTTCTACGGTTAATCCTATTTCTTGTCCATAGGATAGTTCAAGCGTATGACCATCTGGATCTCGCAAAAAAGCCCAGTATCCAGGATATCCAGAATCTTTTGGTTCCTGAAGCAGGACACCTTCCTGTTTTGCCTTTTCACAAAGGGCATCGATAAATTCCCGACTTTGACACCCGACTCCAAGATGTGCGAGGGGAGACAGAACGGACTGCACTGAACTTGTCTGAATGAGAACAATGACAAAAGGACGAGTGCGGTCAGAAAGCCATACAACCTCAACACCTGTTTCTGTATCAATGCGACGATGAATAACCTGCATTTGAGCGTAGGCAGAGTAAAATTGAATACTTTGCTCAGTCTCTGTAACGGGGAGTGCTATGTGAGTTAGTCCAACATCAATCATCAGAGTCTGCCTCGCGTTTTGCTTATGGATGATAGTTGTCTCCAAACGCTCATGCAACTTTTTTGAGCAGTCTAACTATTGAATGAAGCTCCCCGCTGTTTGCAGCGGGGAGCTTCATTTCGGTGAATTAGACGGAAAACTTCATTTAAAGTCTGCCCTATGGTCTGAAGAGCAGTTGCTGCAAAAGACCTTGGCTAGCTAGTCTCCATCCAGGCAATGCACTGTTTCATTTGTTCGTGCATTGTCTTCCGGTCAGCGTGATGACGCCGACCATGACCGGGCAGTACCCACTCAAAGGAGTAGTCTGCTAACTTTTGCATGGAATGCAAGAGTTCCGACCAGGAGTACCAGCAAACCCCCCGGAAAGCAATGAGTTGGTTCATCTGAGTAGACCAGGCCAGGTGGTCGCCAGTAAATAAAAATTGGTTGCGATACA
Organism: Thermosynechococcaceae cyanobacterium; assembly: GCA_041748155.1. Lineage (GTDB taxonomy): Bacteria > Cyanobacteriota > Cyanobacteriia > Thermosynechococcales > Thermosynechococcaceae > JBGTDT01. The sequence goes on from JBGTDT010000165.1 coordinate 66,020, forward strand.
GCAAGACGGTGTGACCTTTCGTGTGCCCTGGTACAGGAATGATCAGCAGGTCATCCGCAAGCTGCATTGGCTCGCTGCCAGAGAGTTGAATCTCGACATCCGCAGTACCGGAGTCAATATCATCAACGTGCAGGACGCGATCGCAGCCAAAATGCTCATGAAACTTGTGGTGATCGGCCACGTCATCTCGATGGGTCAGGTAGAGATAGCGAATACCTCCCATTGCTTCCAAACGCTTGACGAGCGGGAGAGCAAAGCGGGGAGAATCTACCAGAACATTTCCCTCAGGGCGCTGGATCAAATAGCTGGCCGCACCATAGGATTTCTCAGAGTGATAGCCGCAGTGATAAACATTCTCAGCGACTAAGAGGGGAAATCTCTGCTGAGCATCTTTAATATCTCTTGGTTTCTCGACGGTCCCAATCGAAGCGGTTGGGCAAGCCAGGAGCGCCTGCATCGCTCGCAATCGTTCGACATCGCTATCGGGTTGGTGATAAACAGCAGACAGCCCGCCAGCTCGATTGAACACCTCTGGTGTCATCCAGCGGCAAGTGTCACAGTCAATACAAGTTTGATCAACGTAGAAATCGCCACTCACATTTTGGGAGCGGCGTTGGTTGAGATGAGCCATTTTGGCACCTCACAATACTGATTCAAGCTATTTCTAGCCTAGCGCTTGCCAGCATCTCTCAAGCGAAGGGTAAGGTTGCTGAGCACATCCATAACTAGACAAACGATGCTGAGCACCCTGACCGATAGACCTCTTGATCTGAAGAGTTGCTTTAACAGTCTTTGCCAACTTGAGTAATGGTCTTAAATCCAAGCCTAGCTTACTTTCTGACTTTTGGTATATAGACCTTCCTGAGTTTTCAATGTAGTATCCTCTCATCAAGTCGTACATTCGTTGACCTCGTTGTGAGTAAAGCTGGAAAGCTTTGAGGGGCATTCTTATCCAGTCACCTCGACACAATGGGGTGGTGATGTACTAGGTGTCTGGCATACAACGGTGTCTGATACGCAATACAGACAGACTTGATTATGTAGTTTTAAAGTGAGGCATTATGGCATACGAAGTACCACCCCTATCATACGATTACGGCGCTCTAGAGCCCTACATCGATGCTCAAACGATGCAGTTTCATCATGATAACCACCATGCAACGTATGTGAAAAATCTGAATGGAGCGGTGGAAAAGCACTCCGAGCTCCAAAGTAAGAGTCCCGAAGAACTACTTCGCGATCTGAGCAGTGTGCCAGAAGACATTCGAATGACAGTCCGCAACAACGGCGGTGGTCATGTAAACCACACGATGTTCTGGCAGATTATGGGTCCAAACGGTGGTGGTGAACCGACTGGTTCCATCGCTGACGCAATTAAAGAGACTTTTGGCAGCTTTGATGCCTTTAAAGAGCAATTCAACAAAAAGGCTTTTGGCCACTTTGGCAGCGGCTGGGCCTGGCTAGTCCGCTCAAGCAGTGGTCAACTCCAAATCATCGATACCCTGAACCAAGACAATCCGATGATAGATGGTCACTATCCGATCATGGGCAACGACCTTTGGGAGCATGCTTACTATCTCAAGTACCAGAACCGCAAGGCTGAGTACTTTGACGCTTGGTTCAATGTCCTGAACTGGAGTGAGATTAATAAGCGGTTTGAGCAAGCAGCCGCTTAGGTAGCAGGGAAGGCTTAAATAAACCTAAAGGTGGTAGGTGTGTTCACACCTGCCACTTTTTTCAGGGGTAAGGTGCAAGAGCATTTGTGTGGGCTCTAGGCAAGTTTACTTTTGCTTAAGTTTCCGGGGTGATCTTCCGGGTTATCATAGGTAGCCTGAAAGCCCTTGTATCAGTTTTGATTCTGGGGCCTCACTCACTCACCCTATCTTGTCAAACCGATCATGACCCAACACTACCGGATTACGCTTTTACCCGGCGATGGCATTGGCCCAGAAATCATAGCGATCGCTGTAGACGTGCTGGAAGTTGTTGGACGGCAACTGGGCCTGAGTTTTGAATTCAAACAAGCCCCCATCGGCGGGGCAGCCATTGATGCGACAGGAGTTCCCCTCCCGGCTGACACGTTGGAGTTATGCCGCAACAGTGAAGCCGTTTTGTTAGCGGCGATCGGAGGTCCCCAGTGGGACACGCTACCCGGTCACCTGCGCCCGGAACAGGGATTGCTGGGGCTGCGAGCCGGCTTGGACTTGTTTGCTAACCTGCGTCCAGCAAAGATTTTGCCCCAACTGATTGATGCCTCTAGCCTCAAGCGAGAAATCGTCGAAGGCGTCGATATCCTGGTGGTACGAGAGCTAACCGGCGGGATTTATTTTGGTCAGCCCAAGGGCATTTTTGTGACGGAATTGGGTAAAAAGCGGGGCGTGAATACGATGGCCTACACCGAAGTAGAAATTGAGCGGGTGGGGCGGGTGGCCTTTGAGACAGCTCGCAAGCGGTGCGGTAAGCTTTGCTCTGTTGATAAGGCAAACGTGCTAGAAGTTTCCCAACTGTGGCGCGATCGCATGACTCATTTGGCAGCGGAATATCCCGATGTTGAGCTGTCGCACCTATACGTGGATAACGCCGCTATGCAACTGTTGCGATGGCCCAAGCAATTTGACACGATTGTGACCGGCAATCTGTTTGGGGACATTCTCTCGGATGCAGCAGCAATGCTGACGGGGAGTATTGGCATGTTACCCTCTGCCAGTTTGGGTCCGGTAGGATCCGTAGGCGTTTTTGAACCTGTCCACGGCTCAGCCCCAGATATTGCTGGACAGGATAAGGCCAATCCCCTGGCCCAGGTTCTGAGTGCGGCGATGCTGCTGCGGTACGGCCTGAATCAACCTGTTGCAGCAGATCGAATTGAGCAGGCTGTACTGAGCGTACTAGACCACGGCGATCGCACTGCTGATATTATGTCCCCAGGGATGAACCTATTGGGTTGCCGAGCTATGGGAGAGGCTCTGACACGGGTACTAGAGAAAATACCCAGCGAGTCCTAGCAAATTCTTCGTTTGTCGTAAATAGGCAACTATACTAGATCCAGCTCAATCATCAGGTATGGGAACGTGTCATACGCTACACAGCAACCTATAGATAATCGGGTCAGCAACACCCAGGATACTGCTTCACTTGAACCCTCTCTATTAATGACTGCCCGCAAACTTTATAGCAGCTACTGCAAAACCCACACCGAGAGTCCTCGGCGTCCTGTCGGAGTTGTTATCGGTCGGGGTACCCAGCGAGGACAACTTGTCTTTAAGGATAAGCCAGTTCTTTTATTTCATGAATGCTTTGTGCCCTTCGAGCAAATTGAAGCAGGCGAACCACCAGCTCAGGGGTAGCTGTGTAGGCAGTAACCTGAGCTTGATGTCCCCTAAGTTCCGGTTAAAGTTTAAGTTGTGCGACCAAGTTCGTCTTCTTAGCTATCTCTGATCGGTGACTATGGCTAAAAACTGGTTCTTTTTGAGTACAATTGCCTTTGGAGTAGGCTTTAGCTTGAGCTTTCTGGGAAGCCGAGACATCAGGAATTCCCTAGTCACTGGCTCAATTTCTGTACCCGCAACTTTGCTAGCCGCTGCGGTTGTAGACCGTCTGCAAAGAAAACAGGCAGATAGGACGCTAGCTCCCTTGAGAACTCAAGTTCAGAGTTTGGAAGACCGTAAAACTGAGCTGAGTCAATCTTTGTCAGTTGCGGCAGCCAGTCATAGTACTTTACAAACCGAGTCTACCCAACTGCAAACCCAGATTGTAGAACGGCAGAGCCAGAAGGAAGCGCTAGCCCAGGAGCTAGGGACACTAACAGGACAGCGACACCAGCTAGGGGCACAACTGTCCGATCTACAGACTCAGATTCAGGACCTGGAGACCCGTGAAACGGAGCTAAATCACTCCCTCTCAACCAG
>JBGTDT010000166.1:0-8635 GCA_041748155.1 Thermosynechococcaceae cyanobacterium
GGTACAGGTCCGATTTTGGTCAGTGGTAGTCAGGATGAAACCATTAAGCTGTGGAATCCTACTACAGGCGAGTGTCTCAAAACGCTGAGAGCCGATCGCCTCTATGAGGGCATGAACATTCGGGGCACTCAGGGATTAACAACCGCACAGCAAGCCACGCTGAAAGCATTAGGGGCAGTTGAAGCCTAAAAATACGACTTATGGCTGTCGCTTCTGTGTAATCGTTCTCAGTAGTTGTTGGTATGCCTGCTGCTGCGATCGCTGCAATTCCTCATAAACTAAACCCCCTTTGCTGTTGCCTCTGGTGCTTCTGCTGGGAAGCAGCTAAGTCCTGCTGCCTTGTTGCAATGGTCTTCTCTGATAGCGGTAGACCCCGCTGGTAGCCTGCCGTGATTTGTTGAATTCATTCTACGTAAGATGCAGGTCTGCCTAAAGTGATCGCTGCCTGCTTCCATTGCCCCAACAGCTTCAAGTTATGTTGTCGCTCTTGCTGCTGTCGTTGCTGTCGTTCCAGGGCAATCCGGCGCTGCTCTTGACACTAGCGTTCTGCCTCCACAACCCTGCGGTACTGGTTCAGCTCGGCCTGCCATGTCGGTTGATTAGCTGTAGCTTGAGACTGACAGAATTGGGAATAGCTCTGAACGTAGGAGCGATCGCGCTTAACTAACTCCTGCACATTGGGGCCGTGTGCTAGAGGGTGTTATTGACTTTTATGGAACCCAGTCTGAGAGCGGAATTGGAGTCGTGACAGCGACGCTGGGATAAGTCTCAAACTCCTTCTAGGAGCCAATCTCACTCAAAGTGCATAACACCCTCTAGCGCCCGCCGGAAGTAGTTAACGCCCTGGAACAGTTCCAGCCACGCCCAGGTGAACAAGGAGCCAAATGCAAGTGCATCTTGCCCGGTGTGAACGTTGCCAGTTGTGGGAATCAGGTTAAGTAAAGTCGCTGCCAGCCAGACCAGAATCTGCAGACTGGGCATCTGATCCAGAACAATCTTGCCCTGACTGTCTCGAAAAGTTTGATTGAATAGAGTGTCTTCCATATATTTAAGTATTTTGAAGCATAAAGCTTTACCCAGATGAAGCAGCAAGGGTGAATGCTACATAATTGGCTACTTTAAAAGTTCTGCTGGAGCAGGTCAGCCATGCGATATCCAGCTAGCACACCACGCCGCTCTCCAACTTTCTTGACACTACTAGCGTAGTCTGCTGGCAAAACTTGAGCATTCTCCTCATCGGGACTGCCTTTAAGAGTACCGTTGCGGTACGCAACCTCTTTCGCAATCTCAAAGCTTTCTGGTTTAGCCCAGGCATCAAATTGCGTTTCTGATAGCTCAGACATTACGCTGCGTCTGTAACTAGGATTCAAGCGCAACTCTGTTGCTTGATTGCGAACTGAACGAACTCTATCAGACCCAAGGATCAGACCGTCCCAGAACTCGTGCAAACTAATTGCCCCTGCCCCTTGCCGCGCTCGGACGTAAAAGCGAGTCCCACCACGATCTCCATCAGGGTACTCAGTTGTAAATAGTGCAACGGTGTGTAGTGGTTGGTGTACGTCTCCGACCAGATGAAACAGCCAGCACAGAGCAATAGCTTTTTCCCTGTCATTAGCAGTGCTGCTACGAATGGTATTAAGGTTCTCCTGAAAGCCCTTAAGAATATTGTCTACTAAGTCTGGCTCTTTAACCGTGACAGAGGCTGGTTGGTCTGCTGGTTTATAAGGGAAGTTGATGTAATGCCATTTTGGGTGGTCCAGACCGCTAGTTCCGCGAATGTCATCCGGCCAGCGGGCAGCAAGCATGAACAAAACCTGGTCAGGGTCGATCTCAGAATCGGAAATCTTACCCAGTTGCGAAGACCAACTTCTATCAAAGTCAGGATGCTGCTTGAGGATGCCAACAACTCGTGCTGTTGTTTGAGGGTCGTTTTGTTGCAGTTCGCTATAGGCGATCGCTGCTGTGACCATATGGCCTGGTTTGTTCCAAGCCCAAGCTGGACTGGGCAGGAGCAATAGGAAGATCAAAGCCACAACCAGAAACAATGTCCGCTTCAGCATCAGACAACACCTTAGCTCTCATGGAGATTAAATCTGAATAATACTGCCTTAACGTCATCAGCTTAGAATTTGTAATACTCTGTCAGACTGCTATTGGCAGTTGCCAAAGCCCCATTGACTAAAGTTACAGCAAACGCGGGCTACCCAGTCAGTTGACCCAACTCAAGACTCAGTTGCAGCTTATAGAGAGGGCGTAGGGAGGGCTGTAATAACAATCAATGAACTCAGAAGTTCTAGCTGAATTTGTCAATAACAAAGTTAGAACTTCTGCTTGCATCCTATTGCCACCGAGCGCTTCTAAGAGAGTAGGCATTGCTCAGGCTGCTGCCCCGAGACTCTCACAGAAGCGAAGCAAATCCTTTTGACCGATTGGACGGAAACGCCCCCAAATTTACGCAATGTCTGTTTACAATCCGCTTCAACCGCTCTTTAGAGTAACAAGGCAGCGAGACTGTGTACCAGTCAGCCAAATTCTTAGAGCCTTTGCTACCATTACATTTTGCACAGGCTGGAACAAGGTTAATCCTTGAATCTGTACCTCCTTTTGATTCGGCTAGCACATGGTCTAGGGTGAGTCGTTTAGACATGGAACCACAGTAGGCACAGTGATGATTGAACTCAGATTTGATAGCCTCTCTTACTCTAGATTTTACGTTTTTGTGCTTAGCGGGGTCGAAAATTTGCTGCATTAGGTAATCCGGTTTAGGTCTTTGAGAAAAAAATGCTTTTATGTGAGTTCACCGTATTTTGGGCTCCACCAGCCACTGTGGGTCTTGAAGTAAACCACTTCTTTATGCTGCTTGTCATTGCGGGAGCTAGGGTCTGAGCAGCGCAGTAAGCTTTTCTTCTCCCCTTCTTTTTCGTAGCGATACTCTTCTAAAGGCTTGGGACAGACTGGGCAAGCAAGAGTCGTGATTGTTACTGCAGGTCTGCCTGTGCTTCTTCCGTGAGGAGTTTTAGCCCGAGGTTGTTCCCATTCCTTCTCCCGATCAGACCAAAAGAGAACAACGTCTTCACAACCACTGATGCACTTGAGAAAGAACTTCTTTTTTACCCTCTTATTCGGAATCTTCGCCAGGTGATTTCGACAGCGTGGGCACCGGGTTCTCGATAGCGCCAGCTCTTTCCCTTTCGGGGTTATTGTATTGCCCGTAGACTGCCTCACCGCCAGCTTCTTAGCCCGTTCTAGGGCAGGAATAAAGTAGTCATAATTCCAGGTAGTTAGATATTTCTGCCAATCTTCCTGGCCCGCAGCAATCTGGTCTAATGCTCGCTCCATCTGGGCTGTGAAATCAGCTTCCAGTAGGTCTGGCAGCGCTTGCCCAAGAAACTGATCTACTTCTAAACCTAGAGGTGTTGGATGCAAGTGTCCCTTAGCAGTCTCGACGTACTGCCGCTGCTTTAGGGTTTGAATGGTTGGAGCGTAGGTACTTGGTCTACCGATTCCCCGGCGCTCCATCACCTGCACCAGTTTCGGTTCGCTGTAGCGCGGTGGTGGTGAGGTCTGCTTCTGCTCATGAGCCGCTTGCTCTAGCCTAAGAAGCTGCCCCTGCTGGAGCGCAGGTAACTCCGAGTCTGCACTCAGGTTATTCCAGTAGCGGCTGTAGCCTGGGAATTCTACCACCTGCCCTTGTGCTTGCCAGAACACCGAACCGGATTGGCTAAGCAGGCGGGTTTTGCGGAGCCGAGCAGCTTGGCATTGAGAGGCGACCGCTCGCTTCCAGATCAGCAAGTAGAGGCTAAATTCATCTGTAGAAAGTTCAGCCTTCAGTTGTGCTGAGGGTCGAGTGAGGTCGGTGGGTCGAACCGCTTCATGGGCTTCCTGAGCAGCTTTGGAGCTGCGATGCTGAGCGACTTTCTTGGGCACATTGTCAGGATCATGGGCTTCCAGCCAGTGTCGAGCTGCAGTACAGAAGTCTGGGCTCAGGGCTACACTGTCTGTCCGCATGTAGGTGATCAAGCCAGCTTCGTAAAGCTTTTGAGCGATCTGCATGGTGTGCTCTGGGCTGAAGCGCAACTTGGAGCCAGCGGCCTGCTGCAACGTGGAGGTGGTGAAGGGGGCTGGGGGAGTCCGAGTCGTCGTTTTCCCCTCGACCTTCACCAACTTGTGGGGATGTTGCTGTGCTTGCTGTACCAGTCGATTTGCTTCAGCCTCACTCAATACCCGCTCGGATTCTGGGACGTGTCCTTCAGCAGTACTGGCTGCATCATCATGCTGGGGTTCAGCAGCCTCAGCAGCGTTAAGGGTGCCCTGGTAATAGGCCCGAAAGCCTTCCTCGTAGTCAACGTAAACACTCCAATAGTCTTGAGGGACAAAGGCTTGGATTTGTCGCTCTCGTTGGCAGACGATGTGCAGTGCCGCAGACTGGACGCGGCCCATGCTTTTCGCCCCGTTGTTAAGGGACCAGAGTAGTGGCGAACCCTTGAATCCCACCAACTTGTCTAAGACAGCTCGACACAGACCAGAATTGACCAGGTTTTGGTCCAGCATCCGAGGCCGAGCGATCGCTGCTTGGACAGCAGCAGGGGTAATCTCTGTATAAACGACTCGCTGAGCTTTCTTTAGCTTGAGCGCTTGTTGTAAGTGCCAGGCAATGGTTTCCCCCTCACGGTCTGGATCAGTGGCGAGGACCACGGTATCAACTTGCTTGACAGCAGACTGTAGCTGGTGAATGGTTTCCTTGCCGCGATCGCCCCGCGCCACATACCGGCAATGAACTGAGTTGCCTTCCAGGTCAAAGCCCAGGGAGTCAATGCCATCGCTGGCTAGCTCTCGGACGTGTCCCATACTGGCTTTGACAATCCACTCAGAACCGAGGATCTGACTCAGCTTTCTGGTTTTACCGGGAGACTCGACGATTAGAAGTCTCTTGCCCATAACTACTTTAGGTTATTAATATTTGGCAAATAGTCTAGAACTGGTGCCATAAAGTTGCAGGGTTTAAGGAATTTTTCCTACTGGTGACTGGAATCTGGACCAGAACTGCTGCGATCGCCTCGCGACCGTAAGAAATCTCGTTTAGCGGTTTATCCTGTAGTTCTTTTGGGAAAGATCTAGGTATTGACGCTCGGTCTAAAGGGGTAAAACATGCAGAAAATTAAGTGGGAGGAAATATGAAACCAGAAATTGAAAACACTCGTAGAGCCTTGGAATCGTTGAAGCACCAAATTGAGACTGAAGACCTTACACATGAAGTTCAAAAATCTTCTGAGTGGGGCGGTGCTGATGTAATTATCACCTCTACGCCTACTAACTGTGAGACTTCAAAAACGGTAGTAGTGACAAAACAAGCAAAAGCTTTAGGCTGGCTATTACCAAAATTGAGAGACAGCTTCAGTTGGGTTGTTGAGTATCAGAATAAATATCAGTTCTACGGGCGTCTTGCTGATGCAGTGCTCCGGTATCAATCTGAGTATCAAGATCAAGAAACTCAGCAAGGAATAATGAAAGCCGTTCTCGCTGAAGCTACTGAAGTTCTATTTGAAATTGAGAAAACGGAAGCCTTTTAAATCAGGGTGCTTCTCTAATCGAATGTCTTACCAAGTCAGGTAGGAGGGGGTTTCACTCCCCCCGCCCCCACAGAACCCCACATGCGGAACCGAATGGGGCACTTCCTTAGAAAGTTTTAGACCTTTTTAATTTTGAGAATAGACGTCCAGGACTAGCTAAATATTTAAGCGCCCATAGTTGAGTCCCCCCTGTCGGGTCCATGGCTATATCAAGCTTTGCGGCTCCTGTTCGACCGCTTAGCTTGAGTGGCAGTACAGAGGAGTTCTGTACAGGATAGTGTTTCAGTCGGGTCGAGATACTGATGAAGATGATGTCAATTTTTTGACAATGGCCAATTCAGCTATAGCAGCGGGTTCTCGCTGAATGTCAGTACAAGTGCTAGTGAAAACCATAACTAAGATGAGCGTCGTTTCGACAGCCGCAAGCAAGCAGGTAGAAAATCTCCACAAACTGCTGCTTGAGATGGGAGCAACGCTTGTGGAGCTAGTTCCAGTGGCGCGCCGGTTGGATACCAACGCAAACTGACTGCAGTAACTTTCAGTGTTCTTCTGGTTCAACCTTGCTAACTTGAACCCACTCTTCGAAAATCTGGGACAAGAGCGATTTTGTAATGTCAAGATCTCCGAATTCTCTGGCAGCCTTGATTGCTGCTGTAGGAGTCTGATAAGTCTTCTCGTAGGTGCATGTTTTCCCCTTTGGGTCATGGCACTTGAATGTCCAGCCACAGACTGAAGGGACTGCAATGACCAACCAGCCTTGATAGAGGTTGCCTTCAATCTCCATGTCTGCATCTCAGCTTGAAGAGGGACATCATTAGTTTGCCCACCGTTTAAACGAAGAGAAACAGCCCGTTCTGCCCCAGCAGATCTGCTTCTTGGCGATCGCTTTGACTCGCAACTTAGAAAATTCCGAATTTAGCCCTATGGTTACTTCGTTTCAGTGCTCACGTTCTTGTGAAAAAAGATTTTCAAGCTTGATTGCACTATTTCGAGGTCATCTCAGCGTAACCCCTGTCAGTACTTATGCTGGCTCTGACTGCTCTGGACCTTGAAGAATCCGTACCCCCACTGTTTTAAGTACCCTAAGCAGAAAAGTAGATTTGTCAACAAGTCAATCTGTAGAGAAAAACCGGGGGAAAAATGACACTCGATAATCAAAGCACCAAACAACCTGTCACTCTTCGAAATGCCCTAGTTATGGGAATGGTTGGTTCTGCGGCCCTTGCTGGCTTCACCTTCATTGGCTTCAAGCTTGCAGAAGCGAAGATGGCTCAGAGCCAAGAGCCCAAACCAGCTGTTGCTCAGCCTATGCCCTCTCCCACCCCCGCTGCCGTAGTTAACAACGAACTCACAGTGGACATGCGAGATGGTCAAGTCAGAGCTTTGGATGATTTCCCTACGGGTGTTGAGATCGATAATGTGAAGATGGTCAAGACCGGAAAGAACGTCGTCAAAATTACGGGTCAGCTAGTAAACAAGAGTTCTGAAGCTGTTAGCATCGACCCCTTGCACTTCAAGGTTTTCAATATGCAAAACCAGGTGATTGGCGAGTTCAAAGTCTTGGGAGGCTTTTCAATGGAGTCAGGGGAAAGCCGGAGAATTCGTGAGACTGCCAAGCTGGGAGACATTGGAGATGAAATCATCAACCGTATCCAGTATGCAGGTGCTGCGTCAGGCTCTACATCCCAAGAGAGTACTGCGGCTGACTCCCATGAGGCTGATTCCTACGAGGAAACTGACTCCTATGAAGCTCCTATTAGCCAGCCCGAAGCTACAGTCACTGCGGCCTATACCTTTAACCTGCCTATGCCTTCCTGCGGGGATGCTTTAGGAGCGGGAAGTACCTGGTTTCCAGTTTTCATTGACAACGGTGATTTAGATGAAATTCGCTCCTATTACTGCAATGATGCCCGCCCCACAACCCGCGAAGATACAGGGGTCCCAGCTGTTCAGGTTGCCAGCTTCAGTAGTTATGAAAAAGCAGCGGCCTTCGCTCAAGCTATTGATGGTGAAGTTGGTCAGGCTACCTATCGTTAGTCTGAAACAATGCAGTTGCCCTCCCTGTTTGCGCTGACTTAAGAACCGCTGAGGTAAGGGCCTGGACAAGTCTGAGAGGATTTCAGCAAAGGGTCGAGCATATCCCTTGTGCTGGGGCTCGGAGTCAGAATCAATAACTGATAGGTGTGGCGTTTGAGGTTGCACAGATAGATTCTCCGAGTACTGTAATAGGGAAAGGCTGGGAGTTACCCCAGCCCTAGGCACTTTAGAACTTATCGTTGGTATCTGGATCACACTCAGTCAGGCTGTTGTAGCCTTCCATGTAGTCCTCAACCTCAGGGAGCAGCGGTGGGTTTGCTTTCAGGGCATCCTCAACCCCTTGCCAGTAGTATTCTTCGGCAACACCTGTCAAGAATGCGAGATGTGACTCCTCAAGGTAGTCGAGGTTGTCACTTAGGGGTAGATCAATCATGGCTAAAATCTGCTTGGTGGTCTGCTTTGTTGTGGCAAAGCGAAAACTGGAAGGGGTGGTAGCCCCCCGGTTCCCATTGATTAGCTGTTCAAGTCACGCAGAGCTAGGTTCAGGACCGTATTGGGATGCAATCCTCGGACCTTCAGCTCCCATCGGCTGCCTTTTAGCCGTTTGGCTGGTCTTAAGTCCAGGTCGGAGGCAAGCTGTGCTCTGAGCAGATATTTCATACAAGCTTCAGCGTTGGCTTTTCTAGAAAAGCCTAAGTAGGTGACAAAGCCGTGTTCCCACCTGTAGGGATTGGTGGAGCTGAAGACAGTTGCTACCCTGGGCGAGAGATGGTTGAAGGTTAGGTCCTCATAGCCTAGAGGTTGAACCCTAACTCGTAGCCTTGTTGTTGTAGTCATGTTCGTACTTAGTGATAGTTTGTTGCTGATTGGGATGGGACTCTAGCAGGGACTGAGGGACCTGTTTACGGGTTGCCCTCAGAACTCTGTATAGTCCTTACCGGGCTCAGGCATCCACCAGTCAAGTAGCTGCCACTCATGCCCTAGCGTTGCTGCGATCAAGGACTTAATCCGAGGGGTGCAGGGGGTGC
>JBGTDT010000167.1:0-2900 GCA_041748155.1 Thermosynechococcaceae cyanobacterium
CTGGCTCTACGGAATATTGCTAAGAAATGGACGATGCCCATCAAAGAGTGGAAGGCTGCCCTTAATCGTTTTGCGATTGAGTTCCCAGATCGCTTCCCTCATTGAACAACTGTTCGCTTACACAAAATTCTTGACATACCCGAACGGCGGGGCACCCGCTTGCGGGTCGCGCCACCAACGACCTAGCTCAAGCTTCCACTGATGCCGTACAAGATGTGTGCGATATCCGTTGGAAGATTGAGGAGTTTCACCGAGAGTTGAAGCAGTTGACCGGAGTCGAAGCCTGTCAGTGCCGCAAAGCGCGGATTTAACGCAATCACATTGCCTGTGCCTTGCTAGTTTGGAGTCGCCTCAAGACGATCGCCTACCAGACGGGCAAAACTGTTTATCAGATTAAGTATGGGATGCTGTCAGACTACTTGATTGAGCAACTCAAGCACCCGTCCGTTCAGATGTCTCTTGCGTAAGTCCTGGTACACATTACCTCGTCAATTAACTTATCACCCTTTCTTTTTCCAAGTAGCTTTCCTGCGGCGGCCTGTTATCCCTGGCCTTGCGTAGAGACCTAGGGACTCCCCGTAAACTTGTCAAAAAGAATTGCAGTAAGTTTGTCGGACGGGGCCAGGCCATCCAGGGTTTGCCATTTATTTGTCTTCCCGGATCAACCACGCAAGGCAATTTTTGATAACTTCTGCATGACAGGGCTTGGGATGGCAAAAGCAACTTAGGTTGAGGTCTCCGTTCACTGCTTGCCGTTTTAGGTCAATCAGCTTTCGGTAAACTGGGCCTTGATGCTGCATCTCTTGCCAGAGCCATCGGCGGTACTTGGTGATGACTTCCAAGCGATCGCCATCTCTGCCAACTACGAATGGGCTTCCGAGCACACTTGGGGGACCGACGTACTCACCTTTCTTATTCGGATCGCGGTGTTTATTGGTGACGTAAATCATTTTAATAGATGAGCCGCGATGGCCGAAGGCCGGTCGGAGACCATCGCTGAGTTAGAAGTATTGTATCCAACGAGGCAAATGTCTCAAATTTATACTTTTGAATTCACCGGAAAGGTGAACTCAGACATGAGGCAGCTACCGAAGTATGTACACTTTTGCGGGATACTCTTCAATGCCTTGTAGCTATAGCAACATAAAGCCACCATCAGTTAAAATCAAATTCGCTATCTTTACCTGCCTTGAATCACGAATGCCCAAGTCTGCCAGTTCACCAATCAGCAAGCGGTTTGACTACGATAGCCTTGATTCTGCTGATGCTGTGTTTGTCCAGCAACAAACAAGTGAAATTCGAGGATTGATGAAGCGCACTGCTGAGGACATCGTTGATATCGGTCAGCGGCTGATTGAGGTCAAGAAAAGACTGAAGCATGGACGCTTTGGAACGTGGCTCACCGCTGAGTTTGGTTGGAATCAAAAGACCGCCGAACGTTTCATGAACGTAGCAGAAAGCTTTCAAAGTAAATTCGACAGTTTGTCGATTTTTGACCTGGCTCCCTCAGCTCTGTATATTCTAGCAGCACCCTCGACCCCGGCAGAGGCGCGGGAAGAGGCGATTGCCCGTGCCCAGTCTGGGCAATCCATTACCTACACAGCAGCAAAAAACCTGAAGCAAAAATATAGTCCTCCTAAGCACCAGCCAGAAAACCCTCAGCCTTCCCTCCAGCAGACCTCTTCCCAAGAAGCTAAGCCGCCTGTAGCGCAACCCGCAAGGGAGTCTCAGCTATCGCAAGTAAAGCAGCCTAGCCCTGAACCAGAGGGAACTTCAGCATCAAACCCACCAACGGAAACAGTATCTACTCCGCAGGCTGCTACAACTCCTACTTCCATAACTTCTTCCCAAGCCACTTTCACCTCTCCTGCAGAACCAACTCTAACCAAGTCCCCTAGTGCAGCACCTTCAGCGCCGAGTTCCTACGCCTTGCCGGAGCAGCAGACTCCTTTGAATGTCGTTAAGGCACAAGTTTCATCCCTTTCTGCCCCTACTTTTCCCTGGCAAAGAGCAACAGACCCAGTGCAGCCCCGGCTTGAGATCATGGCAATCCGCCCTAAAGAGGCTGATCCAGTGGTTTCTGTAGAAGACGAGGTTGAGACAGTTGCCTCTCTGCAGAGGAGTATGCCCAGGTTTGTCCAGCCGGGAACCTGGTGGCAGTTTGGAGAGCAGCACTTGCTGTACTGTGGAGATCCTGCCTCCCCGCGATTCCGGGAGCGTTTACCGGATAAGATTGCCCTCTCCTTAGCCTTTCCTCCAACTCCCGCCTGGCAGTTAAGTTCTCTTTCTTCTGATCTGCGTTCCTCTCTGACTCTGTTTACCCGCTACCAGGAAGACCAGGACTTCCAACTCTTTCGGGAAATGATAGAGCGATCGCTGCTGCTATACACAGAGGGGGGCGATGCGGTGATCTTCTCGTTTTTGCCTGAACCGAGTCTGTTACTGGTGGCTCACGAACTACAGTGCCGCTGGTTCTGCGCTGAACCTGCTGCAGCAAGATGCGAAGCTGCGATCGCGGCCTGGAAAGGGAAGGGGTTTAGAGCTGAGAAGGTCAGCGGGCTGAGGTTTTGATTGGCAGAATACGCGATCGCGCTTGAGAAGTCCCACAGTTAACCACTTAGGATTGAGGCCCTAGCCCTAAGCGCATGGCTACTTGGAAAAAGAAAGGGTTCGCCAACGGGACGTGTAGGTACTTGGCTTAGGCATCACAGCGCTAGGGCTGCGAATGGTCCTGCAACCAGGCTCCCAGCTCCGCTGCACTAGGGAGTGTTTTAAAACTTCTTGAACGAGATGGGAATCCTAAAGCTGACGTATTGAAAAGCTCCTATGATTCTTCCTCCTCAGCGTCGAGGTGACTTGACAAATTCCCAGTGGCAATGCCTGGCACCTCTACTCCCCCC
>JBGTDT010000168.1:0-5285 GCA_041748155.1 Thermosynechococcaceae cyanobacterium
GAAGACTTCCCATCCTACCGATGGGCCCTTAAATGCTGTCTTTTTTAGATAGTGGGCAGCAATTCTCGATAAGTTGTAGCTCTATCTGACCTACTTGCTTTTGCTAGGCCTATTGGTCCTCGGTTCAGGGCAAGTTAGCACTCAATAAACTGGGCTGTACGTCCAAGCTCAAAGGGTGCAGTGATCGGCGCGTGATCTGATCCAGGTTCGCCTCGTTGTTTTGGTATCCCCCAGGCTCAAGGCTTGGCTTTATTCAGAACTGACTTCCAGGAATCATCTACCAGTTCCACAGGCCATCTCACCTTCGCCGCGTTCTGCGCCGAGATCTCCTAGGTTGGTCGCAAACTCAGCCCCTTCAATTTCGCCAAATCTGCAGGTTGTCATCTTAGCTTGGTTGCCACAAGGTTCCAAAACTCCCTTCATTGGAATAAGAACACTGCACATAGCAAGAGAAGTTAGCCTTTGCATTTTCAAACCGTATGGAAAAAGGAACAGGGAAGGAATTTGCTATCTAATGTCAGTTCAGGATAAGAGCAATTGAGCATCCCCGAACGGCTGAGAGAACACAAGTACCTTGGAAGAGTGTCCAAGACATAAACGTAGAAATGCAGGTCTCGGCTTAACCCGAACTCAGGTTATCTACGATGTCCCTGCGATACCCAACTTTATATCACCACAATCATCAAGCTCTGATCTTCCAGCTTGTAAACGATCCTGTAGTCCCACGAAGTGAAACGTCAGCCCCTCTTGGATTTCCTGCTTCACTTGCTCTAGGGTCGCTCCTGTTGCTGCATAGTCAGGTACATCGGGAGCATAGACGGAATAGTTTCCGTTGGGTTTTTCAACCACAATCGCGTATCGCATCAGGTATCTCCCTTCAGTTGTGCCTAAGCCACTTGATAGGTTTGGGGGTGCGGTAACGACTCTTTGGGCGTGTCCTCTATCAGCATCTGCAAGACCTCTTGAGCGTTCTGGAGTGCCTCTTCATAGGTATCGCCGTGAGTGTGGGCATAAGGGCCAAACTCTGGCAGAGAGACAACATAGCAGCTATCTTCCTCAGACCACTGAATCACAATGCTGTATTGGTAGTTCATTCGGTGCCCTTCAGTTCCTTCAAAAAGTCTAATACATCTTTTTCTTGGTAGCGTTTTGCATCTGCCCCATCCTTACCGGAAAGTGTGAGCTTGTGGGCAAGTTTGGCATGACTCCATTTAGTATGGCTTCCCTTGCCTGACTCACGAAAACATCCTGCCTTCAATAGCATCGCTTTCAACTCCCTGATTTTCTTGGGCATAGCAAACAAAGCAGTGTAAGGGGGATGTAGGAAAGCAAGGAGCTCAGGATGCTTCCTGCTCTGATAGGCGTTCCTTTTTTGCAGCCTCAGTGATCACCCGTCGTAACCACTCGGAGCGATTAGGTAGCGATCGCACAGCAGCATCAACGCTCTTTGATAGCCTCACCTGAATCGGATTATCTGCCAGAGGATCGCTGGTGTCATCTCCTCTAGGGAAGTGCCTTAAATTTTGCTCATTTGCCATGGGACGATCTTCTTTACCTTGACCATAAGTATAGGTCAACTAATCACTGTGTACAGTGAAATAATATAAGACATTCTAATATCAATTTATTGTCTAAGCACTGTATTCACTGTACACAGTGAAATATAATATACATACGAGTAAAGAGCCAGCCGGACAAGCAGCGGCAATCCTAAAACTGCTAGAAGGTGCAGTCGCCAGGGTAATCCTGTATGCCCTCAACAAGGCTGAAAACTGTTAACTCGTTCGAAACTTTCCAATCCAAAGAGAGCGATCCAGGACGGCAATCTAGGAACCGCTCTCCCAATAGCCCCAAATAGGAGCCAAACATATGGTATACGAAGTTCAAACACTAGACGCTCATGGGGTACCTGCTAGCGAGTACCTTTACCAGCCAGAGCATCTCACGGACTTAGAAGGGCGCTACGCCCCGAACATGAAGCTTGTCCATCAAGGTGAGCAGGACAAGCTAAACCGGGTACCACCGTGCTTTCCTACAAGTGCTGAGTACCTCAGAGGCTACAAAGCTCCTGGTGCACACTACATTACTGAGATACAGGATCACACCGCAGAACGGAGTCACTTCCTGATAACCCTGATTCACCGGGAGACGCGAGAAGAGAAGCTGGTAGATCTGCTGACAGATGCCTACGGGTTTACCACGATTCGTACCATTCTCAACTGCCATTTTGATCATGCGTGGGGAGTATTTGAAGTACTGGAGATCGATGCACCGTTCTGACCACTAGCGCAGTAAACCACAAGGGATAGGCGTACAGGTCTAGCCCTTGCTATCTATAAAGTAAGAGCGATGGACAACATCATTGAAAAAGTAAAGAAACTGCTGACAATGGCGGAGCGAGGGACTGAGCATGAAGCAGCAATCGCCGCTGCCAAAGCGCAGACCTTGCTGATGCAGCACAACATCGACCTGAGCCAGATTGATGCGGGATCAGAGGTCGATGAACAAGTCTGTGAATGGTTGCTAGAGACAATGAGCCGCAAGCAGATCTGGAAAGGCAATCTGGCTCACGCGATCGCCGAGGCCAACTTCTGCCGCATGTGGTGGCTAGGCTCTGATATCAAACTCGTAGGTAAAGAGCACAACGTCCAGATTGCCCATCATCTCTACGACTACCTGGTTGAGGCTGTAGAACGAGTCACGAAAGCGGCTCTAGCGGTAGAAAGACATCACCAGCAGGACACTCTGTACCTCTTCAAACACCGGGCCTGGGCTAACAGCTTCCGGTTGGGCTGTGCCCATCGTCTCTGCGATCGTTTGCGGGAGCAGAAGCAGCGTATGCAAACGGAGGGTCTACCGGAAGCTAGCGTGAGTCTGCTCACCTGTGTTGAGGCATACCAGCGGGAGTCAGAGGCGATCGCCCAGTGGATGAGAGAGCGTAGCATCAAGTTAGGTAGCAAAGTCAGGAGTCAGGCCAGAACTAGTCGTAGCGGCTACCAGACTGGCAAAGTAGCAGGAGACTCTATCAGCCTCAACTGTCAAATGAGTGGGGATTACAGTAATCGGCTGTTGCGGGGTTCAGTCGAGAGTGGGGCTAATTACCGAATGGAAAGCCATGCCGGACTGGGCATTGAGTAATATCTAGTCTTGATTGTTTGCAGACCCCACAACCGCAGCTTCCCGTGCCTGTGCTAATCACAGCACTACTAAAACTTCGTCACAAGCATTACTAAAGAGAACATCAAGGAGAACTATCAATGGTTTCCATGACGAACATCACTAAGATAGACGAGTTTGCTTCCCCAGAGTACGCCTCAGACCTACAGGCATTACCTTACATGCAGGTGCTTAATGACCAAGACTCTAATCGCTCAGGATTTTTCATCACAGCAGAGAATGCTGAAGCTGTGAACTTCCAGCCACCTGACGAATGGCAACCCTACGAAGCAAGGTTTAATTCGGGAGAATCAACGGCTGGTTTTCGGAGTTTGACAGCCCGGTTCTTAGTCCTGCGGCGATCGCCACAGCTGAAGCGAGGCGATTTCCCAAAATGCCCTGAAGCAGAAAGAGGCGATCGCTCTGGGAATGCGTCGCAATTTTGGCTAGATTCTTCAGTGCATCCACCTCCTAATGACTGACTTGGTGCAACACGCGATCGCCCGATTATAAACATTCCCCGACAGCGAACAAAATGCGATTCAGTTGTAGACTCTGCATTTGTCAATTGTGCTCTCTTTCGCCTAGGTGATCACTTTCCATGATTCTCTTCAGCAGTTCAATACAATAAAATTGTCAATAAATCTCCACCATCAAGGCTAAGCCAATGTATAAAGTCACCAGCGACTATGCCCAAACCCATTTCAGCGAAATTCTTGATCGCGTCAGCCAGGATTCTGAGGGAGTCATGATCATTCAAGAAAACAAAAGCTTTGTGCTGATCGCTCAGGATGAACTAGAAGCTTTAATTGAAACCACCGAACTCCTCAAAGATCCTACCCTTTTAGCTGATATTGAGAAAGCCCGTCAAGAGTACCTCCAGGGGGATGTATTGACGATGGATCAAGTGTTTGGCTGAAGGCATGAAACCTTTTAAAATTCTCTTCTCAAAGCAAGCTCAAAAAGATATTGCGTTGCTAACCTCAAAGCAGAAAGAAAAACTTCAGGAAATTCTTCAGCAAGTAATAGCAATAAATCCCTATGTGGGGAAAGCTCTTAAAGGAGATTTAAAGGGTCTGTACTCCTATCGACTGAATCGCACCGATCGCATTGTCTACGAAATCTTCTCAGAAGACAAAGTTGTCTTTGTGATTCGAGCAAGAACACACTATGGCGAATAGACTGCTTGATCCTCTGACAGGAGCGATCACCTCTAAAGTCAGTGTTAGCAAGAGCGACCGCCTGATGCCACATCCCTATGTGCCGAAATTGAAATCTCTGAGTTTGGTGAAGATTTCTCGGCGTGGGCGGAGTTGGTCTTGTCTATCAGTCTCTGTTCCGGGTTCCAGACCTTATACTGCTGGAAGGATAGACAAGAATTAATCTTGCCCCGCAAAATCGCGTTGCTCCCTGTGCATAGTCTAAGGAGCCGATCAGCCTATCGAGCGTAGTAGAAGTATTTCTGACGGATTCGAGCCAGATCAGATTTAGGCCCTGGCAAGGGTAGGGCGATGTTGTGACGTGCCTGGCCTAGTCAAAGATCATCAAACCCCAGCGCATTTAGATCATATGCTCCGGGCAACTCCACGGGAAGTTCCGCCTGAGCTATTGGCTGGAGCTTAGGTTCAGCTGCACTGATAGTCTGGCCCTTCTGGGTAGCTGTGACCTCGTAACACCCAGGACGCTCTAGATTGAAGCTGTCGCGAATGTATTCAATCTGCTTCTCAAGCTGATAGATAGCATCCCTGGCAGACTGTAGCTCCACCTCCCTTTCCCTACTCTGCCAACGGCAGGCAAACGGCAGCCAACACATCCTCAGTGACCAGACCAGGATCTGGTTCATGGGCATCAGTTTGCCGGAACGAGCAAAATCAAGCACTGCCTCATCGGTGGAATTAGACTGGACATTCTGGACTCGAAACTTGAAGTCCCTCATCCTCTCATCTCCCATGAGCAGCACCTGCAAGTACTTGTTGAGCAGTGGCTTCCTGGAGCCAGTCGTGGACACTGTAGGCATCAGCCAAACGGAAAGCCATTGCATCTTCCGTTTTGAGGTTAAAGTCACGAGCTACAAGGTAGTTGAGCTGACAGGACCATAAGATATCAGCGCCTGCAAAGAATTCCTCAAT
>JBGTDT010000169.1:0-5065 GCA_041748155.1 Thermosynechococcaceae cyanobacterium
ACAGCAATAGCGTTGGCTGCCTTTGCTGGTCTTCCCATGACGCTCAGGTTTGGGGTAATCACAGAACGGACATTCCATAACTGCATGATAAACTCAGTTCTCTTTGAGTTTATCAATCCCACATTTCCTTATGGCATTACCTGACGCTCAATGCCGATGAAGAGACGACCATTTCCAGAGCCATCATTCAGAAATTACTCGTTCCCCAAGATTATGCTGCCCTGATGCAAACCTATCGACAGAGATTTGCCAGCTTTCAGCAGGTCGAGTCTGACTTCTTTGCAGCTTTGGCACAAATTGATGAAACAGTCTACGAAATGTTTGAACTGACTGATGACAAGAAAACCCACATCGAAACTCGTCTTGCCAGTTTTCCGCTTAACAAGCTTCAGCCTCGCTATCCCTGGCAAACCGTTAAGCCCAGACCGATCAAAGCTTACACGAGCGATCGCTTTGCATGATGAAACAAAAGCTTTGTGAGGAGTCGCGATCGCAATCTCTCCCGCTGCCAATCCTCAAGCAATGGATCGGGATGCAATCTGAATGGGTGGCGTTGCAATAGAAATGTCCTGATCGACAGTGTTTCTATCATCGATCAACTTCAAGTTTGCGGGCAATACATTCAAGGGCGATCGCGCAGCGTCCTGTAGGGAATCGCGTAACGTTCTCTAGTAATTGCCCATCACCAGAAGCGCTGCTAGTGTTTCAGAAATGTTGCTACTTAATTGGAGAAATTCACTATAGCTACTTCTCATGATTAAAAATAACATATTTAGAACACTACCACGATTAGATTTTGCTCAAAGCATTTGCACGTCACTGCCCTGTCTCAGCGCTGGACTAGGGGTGAAACCTGGTTCCAACTGGCAGAGAAGACAAACTGTTCTAAAGGCTTGCGAGTGCGGGGAGCTGACTCTCGTTGTTGCAATCTTTCTGAGAGGGTTTGGGGATCGCCAAGATATCCCAGCGCGATCGCGGCGACTGGCTCATAGCTTTCAGGAATGCTGTAGACTTCTTTTGCTTTAGAGACGTCAAATCCCGCCATCTGATGGATAAATAGCCCCATTGAGGTTGCTTGGAGTGCCAAGCTGGCAGCAG
Source organism: Thermosynechococcaceae cyanobacterium (assembly GCA_041748155.1). Taxonomy (GTDB): domain Bacteria; phylum Cyanobacteriota; class Cyanobacteriia; order Thermosynechococcales; family Thermosynechococcaceae; genus JBGTDT01. The sequence goes on from JBGTDT010000169.1 coordinate 1,099, forward strand.
CAGCCCCGACATCATGAAACGCATGCCGGTTTTCCTGACTGTTTCGCTCAAAGTAAAGCTTTGCAACAGAGAGCATCAGGACCGGTGCACGCTTTGCCCACTCTTGATTCCCTTCTGCCAAACAGCTCAACAGCCGATTAAAGTCATCCGGATTGTCCTTGCTGGCAACAATAAAGCTCCACGGCTGCTCGTTGAAAGAAGACGCGGCCCACCGTGCCGCTTCTCAAACGCTGCATAATTTTTCTGGTTCAACCCGCTGGCCTGAGAAAGCCAGAGGGCTCCAGCGCTGACGCAGCAACTCTTCAATCGGATATTGGGTCTTAGATGATTTGTCTCTTGTTAGATCGTTTCTCACAGCCCTATTAATAATGTCTGTTCTTCAAGCCTACTCATTTAGCAATCTATCGACCAGGTCTAGCTAGTCAGGGTCCGGCCCTAGATGGGGTTTTGTAAGTTGTCAAGAAGATGCTACGACGTCCCTAGCTCCTTTGATTTAGGACTGCTAAGGCAACTAATCCTCCAAAGCTATCGTCAGAGTCTTGCATAGCGTTCTTCAACTTTTTCATGCGCCTGCAGCTTCCGTCCTTCCACCGCACTTTAGGTCTAGCGATTAGTATCAATCTTTGCCTCGCCGGGATCTGTTCTACTAGCAATGCGTTCGCGGCTGAACAGGTTAATTTCAAGTACCAACGTCTGCACGAGTCACTTTCTGTAACGGAACTGACGACGTTCGTAGCAACAGGTAAAGCTTCTCCTAAGCTAGAAGTCTATCTGAAACTGTCGCAGGCTGACCCAAAGATGATTCGGCAAGACCTAGCCAATCAGGTAAGCATTAGTCCGGTCGCGCTGAATCAGCTTTTGAATAGCTGGATTGGGAAACTCACCCTAGACGAGGTGAGTCAAATTATCCGACCTGGTTCAGGACAGGCTAGTAAGCAGGCACTCCGCTCAGCGATCGCCCTTTCAATCACAAAGGACAACAAATTCAGCTTAATTGAAGTCTTCCAGAACTATCCTATATCGCAGGTCGAAGTTGACATTGACCGCTTAATTCAAACTGACAGACGCCTCAACACTTTGTAAGTATGGTAGTACTAACTCGCAGAAATATTGGCTCCAGAGCTAACTAAGCTGGGAGTGAGCGGGTAAACGAGGGCACACTAGCGATCGCCACAACAGCAGTTCATACTCCCATGTCGTCAGCCCCTTTCTATCTCGTCTCCCTAGTCCTGCCGATTGTTACAGCAGGGAGCATTTCTAATCAGCCGTTCCCCTTCACACTACCAGGTGCTACTCCTGAGGTTATGGGAATTACTGCTACAGCACCGGAACTGTTCAATGCTCAAGCCGTCAGCTCTCAATCCTCTACTAGTGATTCTGAGGAGCCAGACAAAGATACCGACGCCACAAGCTTGTTGCAGCAGACGTTTGATACTCAAACCGTTGAACAACTCAAGCAGAACATTGAATCAAAACATCCCATAGCTTACTACTTTGTTGCGGTGAAGCTTTTCGAGCAGGATAAGGAGGAGGCTGTTTTCTGGTATTACCTTGGACAGCTACGCTATCGATATCACCTTGCAGCCAATCCAAATATTGATCCGACTGGAGATCCGGCTCTCTTCGCATCTCTTTCGTCTCTACTGGGCACTACTATAAACGAGTATGCGTTTGGCGACATCTGGAAGCTCGCTGCAACAATTGACAGAGTTTTAGCTTGGGATAAACGTCACACCAATGGCTATACTGCCAAGGCAAAGCAACCTGAGGAACTTGAGAGGGTTCGCATCGGCTTAAAAGAACTAAAAGACAAGATCCTGCAGGATCAAGATCAGATTAGACAGCAGCGAACAGAAAACGGCCTTGAAAACAGGCCCTGAAGTAGCGAAGCTGGGATTTAAGGCCATCCGGGAGTTGTAGGATTAATTGAATTGATCACAGCTTGTTTTATCTGGATTTTGCTAATGAGTCTATCCCTCATGCTTTCTCCGAACTAGAAGATGTGCTGGCGATCGCTACGATAGTCAATGCACGCTTCTATCGGACAGCTCCCTTTGAATAGCAACCGTCAGCAAGACTTATCCTCAAAGACAACTACTGAGGCTGGTGCCTTTTACGCAGTTCTAGCTTATACGGCTTGGGGTCTGCTGCCGATCTACTGGAAGTTTTTTGGACAGATCCCAGCGATTGAAATACTCAGCCATCGCATCATCTGGTCGGTGGTCTTCTTAATAGGAGTACTCTATCTTCAGCAGCGAAGCTCAGAATTCAAGCAGCTCTTTCGGTCTCGGATGCGCTTGGTAATTCTACTGGCAACTGCCCTGCTACTCACCTTCAACTGGGGACTTTACATCTATGGAGTCAATACGGCTCGAGTTGTCGAAACAAGCTTAGGTTACTTCATCAACCCGCTCGTAAACGTCATGCTGGGCTTTGTGTTCCTCAAGGAGCGGTTGAATCAGGGTCAAAAACTGGCGGTCCTTTGTGCCAGTCTGGGAGTTGCTAACTTTGTCTGGCAGTTGGGCCAGGTGCCCTGGATTGCTTTGGGGTTAGCCTTTTCCTTTGCCTTCTACGGTTTGCTGCGTAAGATAGCAGCAGTTGCCCCCATGGTAGGACTGGCGGTGGAAACCCTGCTGATCGCACCTGTAGCTTTAATACTCGTTGGATACTGGGCTGGGACGGGAATAGGGCATTTAGGCGTAGCTTGGCCTATAACCCTTTTGTTCATTGGGTCTGGCGTAGTCACTTCACTGCCACTCCTCTGGTTTAACAACGCGGCTAAGCGGCTACGACTTTCCACCCTAGGTTTTTTCCAGTACATCGCTCCGAGTTTACAGTTGATCCTAGGGGTGTCTCTCTACCATGAACCCTTTACCCGCACCCATGCTGTAACTTTTGGCTTAATCTGGTTAGCACTCTTGATCTACTCCACAACCGCTTTAGTTACTCAGCGCTCTAGCTGAAGCGATCGCAGTCTAGTCATTAAGTAAAAGTGCGATCACCGCCAAAAGCTACCTAGAATGAAAACAACTAAACAAAGTGCAAGAGTGGGAGTATGCTGCCATTTGACCTGAAAGCCTTACCCACCAGTGACGAGTTACTCGATTCGGACGACTTGCCTGTGGATAATGAAGACCAAAACTTTGTCCCCAACGTCCTATTGTTTCTATTGGAATATGTCTGGAAACACCGGGGTGACTGGTTTTGGGGTGTCGATATGGGAATTTATCACACCACAGGCTTAAATCCTAGAGTACCTGTAGTCCCTGATGGCTTCTTGAGCTTGGGGGTTGAGCGCCGTAAGGGAGGTAAGTCGCGTAAGAGTTATGTGCTGTGGGAAGAAAATGGAGTACCACCCATTTTGACCTTGGAAGTTGTGTCCCAAACACCGGGCGGTGAGTATGATGAAAAACCAACGATTTATGCTCAGTTGGGAGTGCTCTACTACGTGGTTTATAATCCGCAGTTTTGGAAGCGGGATGAACATCTACCGTTTGAGATCTATAAGTTAGCGGAGGGTGTATACGAGCTTCAGGTAGGTGAACCGTTTTGGATACCGGAGATTGAGTTGGGAGTTGGGCGCTGTGGGTTGCCAGACGATCCCTTAGAGCGAGAAGTTCTCAGTTGGTACAATGCCAGCGGCGATCGCTGTTTGAGTGAGGCCGAAGCAGAACGGCAGCGGGCAGAACAGCTAGCGGCACGACTGCGGCAGCTAGGGGAGGAGTTGTAGAACGGGTGTCCCTGTTAAAAGCTAGTTCGTTATTCTTCTCACAAATTCATGATGAGCATCCCTGTCACGCGGTAGTTAGGTACGGGTGCGCCTAGCAAACTAGGGAGTGTTTTAAAACTTCTTGAACGAGATGGGAATCCTAAAGCTAAGGTATTGAAAAGCTCCTATGATTCTTCCTCCTCAGCGTCGAGGTGACTTGACAAATTCCCAGTGGCAATGCCTGGCACCTCTACTCCC
>JBGTDT010000170.1:0-64644 GCA_041748155.1 Thermosynechococcaceae cyanobacterium
TTCTTAGCGGTTCTGAATTTCTGCTTGACTAATTCTGCTGATAGGTGAGGAAGTGCTCGACTAACTCGGCTCATGAAGTCTTTCTGTTAGAGTTGATACTCCATTATTGAGGATTATCTGTCGGGTCGCAAATTGGTATCAATCACAATACAAATACAATCATGGGACAACTTGAACGACTCGTCCTTATGGCAGAGGACGAACTAACCCAGTACAGCACCGATGCCCGTAAGGTAGAAAAACTCCGTCAAAAATTTGGTTTGTCTGTTTCTGCGGCAGAGCAAAAACAGGTGAAAGAAGACTTACTGGCTGAGATGCCGACTGATTTTCTCAGTCAGCTAGTGGAAAATCAACGTCAGGCCGCTGCCTTGCCTTTTTGGGGAATTGCTGGACTGGGATTGCTGCTAGGAATCTCCTTTCAGCAGCCTTTAGACTTTCTGGCTCTGGCGATCGCATTCCCAATTGCCTTGAAGATTCAAAAGTGGGGCTGGCGACTTCAGGCCAAACGCCTTGTGATTCGAACTTTAGAAGATATCGAAGCTGGAATGCAAAAACCTGACGCTGATGTCAAGTAAGTCTGTCATTTCAGCTCTTTCAAGACAAGGCGGGAGGTCAACCTATGAGCTGGTTCGTCAAAATAGCGGGCGCTGGGCTGGTCATTCTAGCCCTGACAGATATTTTTTCTACCGTGCTGTTCCCTCGCGGTCCCTGGGGGGTCCTGAGCACGCCGCTCAGTAGAAATCTGTGGCGACTCTTCCGGCTGATTTCACGCACTCCTCTCTTTAACCGTGTTAGCCGCGATGGCCCTCGACCTCGAAGAACAGATACTGGTCCCCTGTGGCGAGGTATCCTTCGCCGACTGACGGGAAGCTCAGGCTTTAGTAGCGGCAATCGTCGAACCTCTCCTGCCAAGGTGTATGCCGGAGGTAGGTCACAGGGAATCAGTAATCACCTCCTTGCCTACAGTGGACCGACGCTACTGGTTACGACTGTAGTAGTCTGGATAGCCTTGCTGATGAGTGGATTCGCCCTGATTGTTTGGCCTGAGTTAGGCTCTGCGATTCAGGCCAGCCAGGGACCAACCCCAACGAGTTTTGCAACTGCGCTTTACTACAGCGGTTATGCCTTAACAACCCTTGGCACTGGTGACATTCTGCCCAAGACAGACACCTACCGACTGCTGATGGTGTTGGAGACGGTGATCGGTCTGTCCTCTCTCACGCTGGTCCTGACTTACTTCCAGTCAGTGTATAGCGCCCTGATCCGGCGTAATACTTTTGCCTTAAGCCTATACCACCGGACCGCAGGCACAGGGGACGCCGCAGAGTTACTCGTCCGGCTGGGATCTATTAAAGACTTTGAGGGTGCTCATCAGGATATTGCCGACATTGCTAAGGATTTACTCAATCTCTTGGAGTCAAATCACACTTACCCGATCCTTCATTACTTCCGCCTCCAAGAGGCTTACTACGCCCTGCCACGTATATTGCTTCTGGCGATGGACACAGTCACCCTGGTCAAAAGTGCATTAGATCAAGACAAATACCGTTCGCTTGTCGGCTCCGCAGCGGTAGCGGAGCTATGGGGGGGTGGTCTGCAACTGTTGGTAGAGTTGATTGGCTCATTTCTGCCCAACCAGTACCTCAGTACGCTTGGTACTCAAGAGCAGCAGGAACAGGTATGGCGAGAACGATATCTCCAGGCAGTGAAACGGCTCAAAGCTGATAGAATCACAACGACACCAGACCTAGAGGCTGGGGTAAAGCTGTATCTCTCTTTGCGTCGAGAGTGGGGACCCTATGTTGGCGCACTTACTGAGTACATGGCCTATGACTCGAGCGAAGTAGCCCCTGTGGAGAGTTATTGGCATCAGCGCTATTCGAGTCGAACTGAGCAGTGATGGCTACATAGAGTCATTGCACTCACTTGAAGACTTTTGAGACCGGCCTGCTAGTTATTTTGGGCACTTTGCTGCCAAGTTTTGTTCCTTTTTTGTAAAGCTCCATAATATCCTTAAACCAGGAGGTGGAGATTCGTAGACCAGCTCTTAAAACAACCCGGCTCACGAATCTGACCGCGTAGATATGCCTGTAACTCTCAAATCGGCACAAGCCATTTTCCCTAACACCCAAGTTGCTGATGCGGTTCCAGTGACTACTGATCGGTTCCATCGCCTCAGTGTTGACGATCAACTGGCCTGCCTCTGGTACGCCTACACTGAACTGGGTCGTTCGATTACTCCCGCAGCCCCAGGAGCAGCAAATCTACAGCTCATGGAAGGTTTGCTCAATCGGATTGGACGAATGCCCCCTGAAGAACAAACGCAAGTCATGCAGGATCTGGCTAACCACGTTGACACGTCTATCAGCCGTGCCTATGGAAACCTCAGTATCAATGCCAAGCTGGGTTTCTGGTATCAGTTAGGGGAGTGGACAAAACAGGACCTGATCGATCCCCTCCCGGCTGGCTATCAAATGTCTAGTAATGTCGAAGTGGTGTTAGAGGCAATCAAGGAACTCGATCCGGGTCAGCAGATCACTGTACTACGCAATATTGTTGTAGACATGGGATTTGAGCCTTCTACTAATCGCGGCACAGAAGACACAAACTTCACCTTCTCGCGCAACGAACCGACCTCTACCAGAACTAAGCTCACCATTGAAGGCGTTACTCAGCCTACCGTGCTGAAGTACATTGAGGCAATGAACACAGACGATGTTGAGACTGCCGTAGCGCTATTCGCCGAAGACGGAGCTCTGCAGCCGCCTTTCCAGAAGCCCCTTGTCGGTCGCGAGGCGATCGCTACGTACTTACGTGATGAAGGACAGGGGCTGACAATGAAGCCAAAGCAGGGAATCTCCGAGCCTGCAGAAGACGGCTATACGCAGCACAAGGTCACCGGCACAGTTGAAACGCCTTGGTTCGGTGGCAATGTCGGCATGAACATTGCCTGGCGCTTCTTGCTTGATCCTCAAGGCAAAATCTTCTTCGTGGCGATCGACTTGCTGGCCTCGCCCAAAGAGCTTCTAAACTTGAGGCGCGGGTAGAGCTATCTGGTGTTTCTTGAAGAGAATTACAGCCTTAAGTACTTTGCAGTAATTTATGCCCCCGCCAGTTAGGTCAATACCAGACATCTCATAGTGTTTCAATGAAGAGATAGTAGTGTCTTTTACTCTAGGAGCGCTGGGAGAACTTTTCATGAACCAACTAACGATAGAACTACCCCAAGCGTATCGACTGATGAGGCTCGGCTACTGCTTTCTGCTAAGTTCTTCGAGGTGGGCAAACTCTCCCTCGGCAAAGCTGCGAAGTTAGCAGGCTACTCCAAAAGCACATTCATTGAACTCCTCAGCAAAATAGGCATCCCAGTCATTCACTATCCGGCAGAGGAGCTGGAGCAAGAGATTAACCTGTGCGCGAACTAGCCGTTAGTAGCAGCACCTATCTGATCGGACTAGAACGAATTCAACAGCTTAATCTTCTCCCACAAGTCTTTTCGCCTGTGATGATTCCTCCAGCCGTACAAGCTGAGGTGGGTTTATCCGCTGACAAGCTACTTCACATTGGCAGACTGACGCCCTTCAATCACCACATCTATGTAGCGACGGGCTTTAGCCTCTGGGGCATGAGTAAGGGCACAATGTCGGGAATGCTGCTTTCAGACTTGGTACTGGGTATTAACAATCCTTGGGCAGACCTTTATGACGCGACCCGCGCCACCCCGTTTCTGACTCAGGAGTCTCTGAGGGAAAATAATGATGTCGCTACCCGTTGGGTTGGCGATCGCTTCAAGGGGCTTCAATTCACTTCCCTGACTGAGGTGGCGAGTGGTGAAGGAAAACTGGTTACCGTTAATGGTGAGCAGCTAGCAGCTTACTGAAATCAGCAGGGAGTTGTTCACGCTGTTTCGCCAGTCTGTACTCAGTTGGCTTGTCTTGTGAGCTGGAATAGTGCTGAGAAGAGCTGGGATTGTGCCTGCCACGGCTCTCGGTTCAACTACGACGGCCAGGTTATCCACGGACCGGCTGTCAAAGATTTAGCTAGATAAAGATGCCAACTAGATTTTGTTTATAACATCAGGGCCTTTGTTAGCTACAGATCCCGTCTGACAGCATAGCCTCTAGTCTAGGAACAATAGGAATAGTACAGACCGAGCCTATTTGGTTGCGGTAGTCTAGGACTCAGTGAAGCAGTGCCTACTAGGGATAAAACCAAGTTCTATGGCAGATAGCTGCAGGTGCATTGCATCCTTGTGTTAGTTTCTTTACAGAAGCTTACAAAGTGGTGAGCGGAACATGCCTCCCACTAGACAGGTAAGGGAGTAAGCCAGGTTTAAGCGCAGCTAAGCAGTTGAGCAAACCATTCAGGTCAATCAAAGTCATCTATGAATACACTGTTCCAGGTTGATTGGCAACAACTCTTCTTGCCCCAGGTTTCCGTTCTCGAATTGGTCCTACGGGGGTCGCTGGTTTACTTAGTAGTTGTGGTGATCCTGCGCTTCATGCCAAGTCGTCAAGTAGGCGGGGTAGGAATTTCCGATCTGCTTGTGGTCGTGCTCGTGGCGACTGCGGCTCAGGATGCAATGGCAACTGATGATTCCTCAATTACCGGTGGGTTGGTTCTTGTCGCCACAATTATTGGCTGGAGCTACCTGCTCAACTGGTTCAGCTACAAATTTCCGCACTTTCAACGTTTTCTCAACCCGTCTCCCCAGCTACTCGTTAAAGATGGTCAAGTATTCGAGCAGAACATGGAGCGGGGCCTGATCAGCAAGCGGGAATTGATGAGCCAGTTGCGCCAGCAGGGAGTTCATAGTCTGAACGAGGTGGATAGAGCATACATAGAAGGGGATGGCCGGATTAGCATCTTTACCAAAGACTCAAAGAAGGACTTGAAGAAGGAATTAAAGAGACGTGAGGTATCCGAACAGCAACCGGAACCTAGAACAGAGGCGGTGGATGGTGTCGTCAAACAGTTAGGCTGACGACAGGTAGAGCTAGTTTTCTGAAGGAAATAAGTTCAATCACGAGTACGTTACTTCTACGTAACTGTGCAGCGATAAGAGATGGTCTGCTGCTGACAAGCTCCTATAGGTATGCCACAGACAAAAACAAAACTGCCAAAGGTACAACCTGTACCGGTTACCGACCCGGTGGAATCAGCCGAGGCCGCAGGTCTACGCTATGTGTCGGACAGCGGACCCGGTATCCGGCGTAAACGGGCTGGAAAGGGTTTTAGCTACATTGGCCTGGATGGCAAACCAATCCGGGCTGCCGACGAGCTAAAGCGGATCAAATCCATTGGTGTGCCGCCCGCCTACACCAATGTCTGGATCTGCCCGATTACCAACGGTCACCTTCAGGCGACCGGGCGGGATGCCAAGGGGCGCAAACAGTACCGCTACCATGCTCGCTGGCGAGAAGTGCGAGACGAAACCAAGTACGCCCGGATGGTTGCTTTTGGCGAGGCGTTACCACAAATTCGTCACCGGACTGGACAAGACCTTGGACTTCGCGGTTTGCCACGGGAGAAGGTGCTTGCCACGGTTGTGCAACTGCTGGAAACAACTCTGATCCGGGTGGGCAATGAAGAGTATGCCAAGGAGAATCGCTCCTTTGGCTTAACCACGATGCGGGATCAGCATGTTGATATCTCTGGCTCCAAAGTCCAGTTTGAATTTCGGGGTAAGAGTGGCAAAGAACATACCATTGACATTAGCGATCGCCGCCTTGCCAAAATCGTTAGACGCTGCCGCGACATTCCAGGCTACGAGCTATTCCAGTACCTTAATCAGGATGGCCAACGTGAGACGATTGATTCTGCCGATGTGAATGAGTATCTCCAGGAGATCACAGCTAAGGACTTTACTGCCAAGGACTTTCGTACCTGGGCGGGTACAGTGCTGGCTGCCGTTGCCCTCCGAGAGTTTGAGGCGTTTGACTCCCAAACCCAGGCAAAGAAAAACGTAGTCCGAGCGATTGAAACTGTAGCAGAACAGCTTGGCAACACCCCTTCTATCTGTCGCAAGTGCTATGTCCATCCGGCTGTGATTAACACCTACATGGAAGGTTCGCTGGTCCACACGCTGAAGCAGCGAGTTGAACAGGAGATGGCTGACTCCTTGCACGAGTTGCGCTCTGAGGAGGCGGCTGTAATGGCGCTCTTGCGGAAACACCTTGCCCAGGCAGAAAAGCAGTCCTAGAAATAATGAAGCAAGTTTTAGGATTGGCATTGCTAGCCTCTGTCATGGCGTTTCCGGCTCAAGCAGATGAACCGCTGCGGTTGGTCTATCCACCGGCTGAGCACCAAACGACGGCTGAGCGGATTTTTTTGATTGGCACTGCCCCGGCTCAGGGAGAGGTGAGCGTGAATGGTCGGGTGATCAGTCGCAGTCCGGCCGGGCACTTTGGGCCGAGTTTTCCGCTCAAGCTGGGAGTTAACAGCTTTACCCTGCATCATCAAAATCAGACGGTGACGATTCAAGTAACCAGAACCTCAACAGCAGTGAATCCACCTTCAGCATTGGCCTTTGCCCCAGACTCACTGACGCCAGCTATGAACCTTGCTAGACTACCGGGGGAGCAAATCTGTTTTGGAGCCATTGCGACTCCCAAGGCCGAAGTCTCCGTCAAGCTGGGCAATCTCACCATTCCCCTCGTTGCTCAAGCTCAGAGTGTGGAACTTGCCCCTAATTCCGCAGTTTTAACCCAAACCAACCAGTCTCTTACCAGTGCTGTCGCAGGTCGCTACCAAGGATGTACTCTTGCCGCCAAGCCTGCCAAGCTGGGTAAACCCCTATTCCAGGTGCGCCAAGCTGGCAAGACTGTCAGGCAGGCGGGGGCAGGGAGTATAGAAATTTTATCCCCTGCTGCCCTGGCCATAGCACGGGTTACGGCTGAGCAGGGAGTGGCCCGGACAGGACCCAGTACCGACTATTCTCGCCTGACACCATTACCCAAGGGCACACAAGCCCTAGTCACAGGTCAGGAAGGAGACTGGTTGCGACTGGATTATGGCGGTTGGATCAACCAAAAAGAGACTCGAACTCTCCCAGGAACCGTGCCGCCGCGATCGCTGGTTCGGGGAATTCACTCGCGCCAGTTACCAGGGCAGACAGAGGTGGTGTTTCCGCTCCAGGTGCCAGTCCCGATTAGGGTAAATCAAACTGAGCAGACGTTTAGCCTGACGCTGTACAACACCACGGCCCAGACCGACACCATTTTTGTCGATAATGACCCCCTGATTGCGCGGCTGGACTGGCAACAGGTGGCACCGAACCAGGTGCAGTACATCTTTAATCTGAAGTCTAATCGGCAGTGGGGGTATCAACTAGCGTACCGGGGAACCAGCCTGGTTCTGTCGTTGCGCCATCCTCCCAAGTTGGCTGGCCAAGCTCCCCTGGCTGGTGTCAAGATTCTGCTCGATCCGGGCCACGGGGGTGAGGAGCTAGGCTCAAAGGGACCGACAGGCTATCCCGAAAAAGATGTCACCTTAATTGTCAGTAAGCTCTTACGAGATGAACTGGTCCAGCGGGGGGCAACGGTTTACCTGACTCGGGCAACAGACCGGGATTTAGAGCTGACTGAGCGGGTGGCAATGATTGGAGAAGTTGAGCCTGCGATCGCCCTTAGTCTCCACTACAATGCCTTGCCAGACAATGGCGATGCCCTCAATACTCAGGGGATCGGAGCCTTTTGGTATCACACTCAAAGCCATCACCTGGCAGTTTTTTTACACGATTACTTAGTCAAAAAACTGAATCGCCCTTCCTACGGCGTATTTTGGAACAACCTGGCATTAACCCGTCCGGCTACTGCTCCGGCAGTTTTGCTGGAGCTGGGTTTTATGATCAATCCGACCGAATTTGAATGGATTGTGAACCCTCAGGAGCAAAGAAAATTGGCCATAACCCTGGCAGATGGGGTGACCGAATGGATTAGAACAACTCCTAAGCGCCCTTGAGCTGAAGTTGCCTACTATTGCTACAGTTTCAACTTATGACTGCCTTGGCTGACTGAGCAAGCGCTCTACAATCTGAGCCTGACGTTCTACAGTAGCAGCCAGTCGCTCAATGTTGCGCTCCTGACGTTCTGCTGTTTGAGCCAGCCGCTCAATGTTATGCTCCTGACGCTCGGTAGTCTGAGCTACTCGCTCGGTTATCGCCCTGAGTTCAGCCATGTCCGCCCTGAACTCGGTTAATCCTTCCGTCATCCGCCCGATTTGGTCCTCGACTCCTCAGCCGTGGTGACCAGTCTTTCCAGACGATCATCGATGTTATCAAGGCGTTCGACAGCCATCCTAATTCTTGTCCCATTCGTGTCTTGATCCTAAACCACTAAGTAGGTACACCTAAACAAACTCAAGATACTAATCAACAGAAGTCGTTGTGTAGAGTGGCTTTCATAGTTTGTACATTTTGGGTTTAACTAAGTTGATCTACTTAACAGACAACTTCAACGTTCCTCTGAGGGAAGGGGGAGGGCATCCTCTAGATGGGTAGATGGGACCAATTTGCTGAGACGAGCTATTTGCCCGTCTAACGCTTCAGCACGTTCGAGCCGATGTAGATTAACCTAAAGTTGTCAATCAGGAGACCAATTTGTGGATGCTGAATTAGAGCGGGCTGGGGAACTCAAGCAAGCGTTGATTGAATTTGTCCTGGAAGCAGAAGGAGCCTTGGCGGAGTCGTTAGAGGCTTATACTGCTGCTCAGTCAGGCGTACAGCGCTTTGATATTACCCAACGAGACTTGCTGATTGACACGTTTCTGACCGAGGGAAGAGTTGGGGAACACTCACCTCTGGACTTGTTTTTAGATCAATCAGGACTGTCAGAGCGCGATCGCCACCTAGTCAGTCGTTGGCAGCGCAGCTTCCTGGGCTTGTTTGCTGTGGTCCAACTTTTCCCAGAGGCTTTGGAGTTGATGAACTGGCTCACTGCCAAGCACTATAGGGTCAAGCCGACTAACACCAGTGAGCTAGAAGCAATGGCTCGGTTTAAGCCAGGAGAAATCTTGCTAGCCCGGCTTGCCCCGATCACAGATACAGACTGGATGTTTGCTGGCCCGTTTAACCCAATGGGAAACCTGGGTAGACCGAAGCTGGCCGTGGCAATTGGCAACTTTAAGCGGGATCATCAGGACTCTCTCTACAGCGATGCCCCAGAGCTACTAGAGCAAGCCTGGCAGTCGGTAGAGCAATACCACCAGGAGTTTCTAGAGTTTTTTGGCAGTGACGAAGTCACGCTCTCCGGTTACCAGCTCAGCAAGAAGATTGCCGAACTTCAGGAATTAACAACCCAACGATGCTTAGCCGCAGCCGGAATCGACAGCTCAAAATCTCTGGCAGAAATCGCAGCGGAGGCTGGGGTTGAATCGACAGAGGTGGAAGCGGCAGCGGCAGAAGCTGGGGTTGATGCCAAAGTTGTATCCCAAGTTTTAAGTAACAAGAGTGCGACTAAAATGGTGATGCCTCAAGTTGAGCTGCCTGCTGAACTGAAGAAAGCAGAACAGGTTACGGTTCTAGCCCATCCCCGCTGGGGTCAGATGTTTCTGCCCACCTACAGCCAGTTCAAAGCAATCCTGGAGGCCGAGAACTGGCAGAGCATTAAAGGGGCTGAGAAACTAGTGCGCTACTACTTAGAAGATCCAGCAATAAATATGTTTATCTGGCATCGACTGGCTCAGCAGTACCCAACCCAGCTAGAACAGGTGCTGCAAACCCTACTAGCGCGTCCAGACCTCAAGATTGAGCCAGATCTAGATTCACTTCTGCAAGAATTTAACAAACCGCTAGAACCAGAGCTACCGGAGATTGCCAGTGTGCCGCTGCATTTGCACAACCTCTTTCAAGCAGCTCTAACAGAAGTTAGCAAATCCAAGTCTAAGAACAAGGGTAAAAAGAAAACTGCAACAGGCTTCCAGCGGGGTTCTTAGCCCCTCTTACTAGCGAGAGCTTGGTCGATCTTTGCAAGTGCTGGTGGAGCTAATCTTGTCAATCTGTGGAATTTGAAGATTGCTGAGCAGGTTCGCACCTTTTCTAGCCAGCCGGGAGTAGTGAATGCTGTATACTGCTGAAACCAGCGGGTAGCAAGACTGATGAGTCACTATTCAGGTAGGACAGCAACTTGAAGCAGTAAGGTAAAAGGTTATTAATGGCTAGGGTAGCGCTGCTGGTTTGGATGGGCGACGCTGAGCCCGGTTTAAACTCACGACCTCCGCCTAGGCCACAAAACCGTGTTAAGGCGTTGCAGGAAGTTTTGCAGCACCCAGAGATGGGCCGCTTCACCGAGGTCAAAACACTCATAGATCCTGAGCGAAAAACCCTGGAGGCAGCGATCGCGACTTTGTTCGCCGCTTGTGAACCCTATGACCTTGTCCTCCTTTATTTCTGCGGTCAAGGATTTAAGAATGAGCAAGGCGAGCTTTACTTAGCGGCCCAGGCAGCGGCCCAGACAACTGACAAAAGTTCCCCAGGAACTGTCCAGTCAGCAGTTCCAGCTAGTCTTGTCCAAGACAGCATGAACAGGAGCCGCTCCAAACAACAGGTGATGATTCTCGACTGTTGCTTCAGCCCAGCTTTTGCGAAGACCCAGTCTGCTCAAGCTGAAAATTCTGAGGATATCGCGCACCAACTTGGCGGATACGGACGGGTTATTCTCACGTCTTCTACCCAGAGTTCCTCCGAGCCAAACCAAGCAGAGTGCCCAGCTTACACCCGCTACCTGATTGAAGGCCTTAAAACTGGAGCAGCAGATCTCGATAACGATGGTGTGATTTCGATTGAGGAATTGCATGAGTACACCAGCAGAAAAGTTCAAAAGCTGACGCCAGTAGTAAAACCTGAAATTTATTGGCTCCGGGAAGACAAAAATAAGATTGTCCTGGCTAAAGCACCGATCCATGACCCAAAGTTAAAGTACCGCAAAGAGGTCGAGCGTTGTGCCAGTTGCGTTGAGGTCATAGCGACCGAGCGCAGTCGGTTAGATAGGCTGCGAGACAGGCTGGGACTCCTACCTGAGCAGGCTGCTGCAATTGAGGTTGAGGTGCTAAAGCCTGAGCCAGCACCCACGGGAAAACGACAGCAGTGCGAGCAGGCGACCGTTAAAGCGCTTCAACCCGCTACCGCTAGAGTTAGCACTCCCGGTAGGTTTCAACTTAAAAAGTTATTAAGACTCAAAGAAGATATCACAGCATTAGCAGCTCGAACACCCCGACGCAGAGAAGCCGTCCGATCTACAAAACAGACTAAGTTCCCTCAGGCTCAAAAGACATTTCACCGGCAAGAGATAACACCAGACCAGCCAAAAGAAGCGGTAGCAGTCAGTAAAGTCAGAACTCTATCCGTTGGCACGGTCGATTTCAAGCAGAGCACTCCCAGCCACCCGATTCAAAGCAATCCCTGGTTACAATTTGGCGGCGGTATCGCTATTTTTCTGGCTGTTATCGGTGCAGTTCATGCTCTTTGGCAGCGGCAAGACTGGCAAGCTTCCCAACAGTTGCAGCCGATCAAACTACTGGCAGAGGCAAGAAACTATCAGGACTGCATCAATCAAGCGCCAGATATTCCTGAAAGTTCAGACCTTTATACTGAGGCTCAGGCACTTCTGCAGCTCTGTCAGGCGGGAGCGAACTGGCAAAACGTTCAAGTTCAAACGCTTCCGGCCCATTCAGACACAGCTTGGTCTGTTGCCTTGAGTCCAGATGGACAGACCTTTGCTAGCGGCAGTGCTGACCAGACCATTAAGCTGTGGAACCTGCAGACTGGGAAACAGCTTCGTACCCTTTCTGGACATTCAGGCTACGTTTATTCTGCTGCTATCAGCCCAGATGGGCAAACTCTGACCAGTGGTAGTGCAGACAGGACAATCAAGCTGTGGAACCCGAACACAGGAAAATTGGTGCGGACCCTGGCTGGGCATTCAGATTCAGTCTGGTCTGTTGCGATTAGTCCTGACGGCCAGACGCTAGCGAGTGGCAGCAGTGATAAGACCGTTAAGTTGTGGAGTCTACGAACCGGGAAACTGCTGCAAACGCTCTCTGGGCATTCAGATTGGATTTTTTCGGTTGCCTTTGGCCCAGACGGTCGGACCTTGGCAAGTGCCAGTAAGGATGGAACCGTCAAGCTCTGGAACCTACGCACTGGAAGGCTGCTTCAAACTTTGTCTGGGCATACAGATCCGGCTAGAACTGTTGCCTTTAGTCCAGACGGTCAGACCCTGGCGAGTGGTGGTTGGGACAAGACCATTAAGCTCTGGAGCCTGAGGACTGGGTCACTGATTAACACCCTGGCTGGACATTCAGACTCAGTTATTTCGGTTGCCTTTAGCCCAGATAGTCAGACCTTAGCGAGTGCCAGTAAGGATAGAACCATTAAGCTCTGGAACCTGCAGACTAAATCGCTGATCAATACGCTGGCTGGACATTCAAACTGGCTTTTATCAGTCAGCTTTAGTCCAGATGGTCGGATTCTTGTGAGTAGCAGCAAAGATAGAAGAATTAAGGTTTGGCGGCGATGATCACAGCGCTGCACCAGTATCTGGATTGAGGCGATCGCTGGGTCGATAAACTAGCCCCGGAGCATGATCAGGATTGATCTCGATTACCAAGTCAACCCGCTCGGAACTTTTTGCCCCAGGCTTGAGGAATAAATCTGGATGCAGGGTTCGCCAAAAGTACTGAACAAACTGGTTAAGGTCAGTGTCACTCATGCCTGACTTCCCAGCGGCGATCGCTTGGTGTTCGGCCTGGCGTCGCCATTGCTGGCTGAGGCGATAATCGAGCAGGTCTAGCAAGATTAGGTGATCTAGGCGCTGCCAAAGGGGTAAGTAATCCTGAAGCCGGGCGTTCATATCGACGGCAAAAGCCTGGTCTGCGGTAGTTAGAATTGGTGGCGGGGCTGTGGCAAACAGGGTCTGATCAATCGGTTGGACTCCAACAAACCACCCTTCAAACAAGACAATTTCAATCGCTTCGACCACCTCAGGCGTGGTGCGATCGCCCGCTCCCTGCCAAGCAGATTTGTCAAAGCGAGGAATTGAAATCGAGCTGGAGCGATTTGGGCTCCGCAACTGATCCACCACCTGAGTGCCCAGTTGAATGTCATGAGTACCAGGAGGTCCTCGCCAGATCAAGCGGGGGTCGTGTTGCCGTAAACGTTGTCGTTCTGCATAGGTTTTGTAGAGATCATCCAGGGAAAAGCTGAGGGTAGGGCAGCCCAAGTGATTCAGGATTGAGGCCAAGATATCGCTGAGAGTGCTCTTTCCCGTTCCCTGGGTGCCAACAATTCCCTGGATCAGAGGCCGCTCTAGTTTTTGACGGTCTGCGACAAGCTTGAGGGCTAGGGGTAGCCAGAGATTCCACAGGAGTTCCAGCAGGGATGCTGTGGGGAGTTGCAAGCGCTGTTGGCAAAGCGTCTTGACGGCTGGATAGATCGACGGCAGGAGTTGCGATCGCGCTTGGATTACCGCTTCAACATTCTCAGAACTTACCCCAAAAGCCCTAGCTCTCAATTGATCTTGAAGTACCCAGCTTTCAAGCTGCCGTTGCTGTTCCCCCTTCAGTAGAGACCCAGCGATCAAATCACTCAAAATGGTGTTTAGGCCCGGATTTGATAAGCTCATCATAACTCAGGACTATCAGCATTACACGTCTCTGGTGGGCAGCGGACGATCTTGACGTTGCTCACGCTGCCAGGCAGATGGATCAGAGATTTTTGAAAGAGCATGAGTGGAAGCTAGTTTTTCTAAAACCTCAGCCATTTTTTTTCCCTGAGTAGCTGCGCTCGATGAAGTGGCAGTGTCTTTCAGGATAGTGACATGGACCTCAACAGCCTGCCTCTCAGGGTGTTCGGGAGCTTCTTCGCTCCACTCCAAGCGACTTCCCCGCAGAATAGCTTTATAGGTTCGCAGCATAACTCTATCCTCTCATAGGGCTTTATCATTAACTCGTTTTAGAACAAACTGATTATTGGGAGAGATGCAAATGAGCAACCTTCAGCAGTTTCTGTTTCCCACCGACTAGATATGGAAGAAACTTCATGATTCCCTGACGCTCCTTGTAATAGTCGTAGCAGAAATACTCTTTGATGAGCGTAATTCCTGAACTCCAGGTTTCTATCTCGCTACAATCATTGGTCCCCCACTGAAATCGGCCACCGGGAACTGCTTTAGAACGAAAAATTTGAGTGCTGTTTAAGATGAACTTACCAATAACTTCCATCACAATCTCTGAATCTAAAAATCTCTGTTGAAGTGACAAAGTGACTCGCTTAACTTCAGATTCTGTCAAATATAGGAAGACTCCCTCAGCAACAAACAATACTGCTCGCCCTGCCTCAGGGATTTGATTCATCCAATCCAAATTTGCGACAGCCGCAGAAATGAAGTGATTACGCTGAGATTCGCCAATCAATTGATTCCAAAATGGTTCAATGTAGGGAGCATCAACGCAGAACCACTCAGCCTGACTGTTATCCATTAAGAGTGGCCGGGTAGCAAGTCCACCTCCAAGTATGATGACGACTGCATTGGGATATTGTTGTAGAAATTGTTCGACAACGTTATCAACAATCAGCGTATGAATTGCAATGCCAAATTGAATTGTCCAATCATCTACGATCGAGCAATTAGGCGACATCCGCTCCACGACTTCGACCGCTAAAGGGTCTTTGATGATTCCATCAAGTCGCTGCGTTTCCTTGGCACGAAAGTACACAGGCTTGAATAAATCTTCTGGAACGTTTGCTACTTTCATCTTTTTTTCAAGATCTACATAGAGTGGTGAATTCTTTGCTGTATCAGTGTCTTTCATACACCATAACTTTGAACACTCCACGAGAAGCGTCGAAACACTGCCAGCACCTGTAACCAAAGCCGCATAACAAGCAACTATCACAACTTATCAGGTGCAGAATGAGCTTGGAGCAGTTAGTGATCGCCTTGCCTCCCTACCAGTGAAGGGCCATACTGTAGAGACCTCTAAACGCCTTTTGGCTGGTCTGCGCCGCACTTGCTTGGGGTTGGAAGAGTTTGATCTACAGCTTGCTGAAATCAATGCTCAGTTAGAAGCTGATGTTCATTAACAACGATTATTGCGAGTGCAGCGACGCCTTACGTCTCTAGAGAAGAATTGCACCCTTGAAGGCGATTGTTACCTTTTCAAATCAATAACGTTAGTTGTCAATTACAAATTTTGCTAAATTCTCTTGTCGCCATTTTGCGTCGGCCTTGCGATCGCTCCGCAGCTCCAAAACTCGAATACCTTTAGTTGGCAGCGGGTTTAGCCATTGAGTCAATTCTTCCCAGGACTGAATCAGTTCGTGCTCCACGTCATAGGTCGCACAGAGTTTAGAGAACTCGATACCCTGCGGGGTGGCAAAAAAGTCTTCAAAAGGGGGCTCAAATTTGGCAACGGGCAGCATTTCAAAGATGCCGCCGCCGTTGTTGTTGATTAACACAATTGTTAGATGTCCAACAAATTTGTGTTGCAGCAGGAAGCCGTTGGTGTCGTGCAATAAGGCTAGATCACCTGTCAGCATCACACTGCTTTGATGACGGTAAGCTATGCCTAAGGCGGTGGACAGGTTGCCATCGATGCCATTCGCACCTCGGTTAAACAAGGGTCTAATTTTAGAGTTTCCCGGCTGCCAAAAAGACTCCACATCTCGTATCGGCATACTGTTGGCAATGAACAAAGGCGTGTTTAGGGGTAGAGTCTGGGAGAGCAACCAGGCTACTTTGCCTTCAAAGGGAATGCTGATTTTAGCCATTGTTTGATCTAGCGCTTGCCGGACTTTGGCTTCAGTGGTACACCAAAGCTCTAGATACTCACTGGATACTTTTTTATCTGGAAGCACCTGTACAAGCTGTTCTACAGGTAGCCGTAAGTGAACTGTTCTCCCATGAAGCGGATCAAGGTTTTGCCCACCTGGATCAACAATCCACTGTTTTGGCTGTACACCATCCAGCCAAGTTCGCAGTTCCTTACTAGTCGGCAGTTCACCAATGCGAATAGCCAGTTCTGGGGCAAGTTGTGTTGCCAGGGCCTGATTTCGCAGGATCAGGTCGTAGGTGGAAATTAAATAGGGGTTAATTTCAGCATAATTTCTCAAGGGGGAAAGTCCCTCAGCCAGGACCGGCCATCCTAGAGCCTGAGAAAGTTGAGCGATCGCAGCACAATAGTCTTCAGGAGATTGAGGTTGAGCCGGACCGGCAATAATCACGCCCCGGTGACACTGCTGCCATTTCTGGATTGGAATGGGCAAGTTAAGCTTGATCTGGTGATCGAACTGAAGAGAGAGCGGTTCAACCGCAGCAAAAAAATCTTCTGGCTGAAAGTGCAACGCCAAGCCCTCTGCTTCTGCTTGAGGGATGGGGGCCAACGGTTCCCGGAACGGAATGTTTAGATGCACCGGACCGGGCACAGGCCACCGCGATCGCTCCGTGGCGTGAATGATCGTTTGTCGCAGATAAGCCAACATGCCTAGGTCCAGATCAGGGAGGGCTAACTCTGCTTGCCAGTTGGGAAAATTGCCAAATAGTTTGAGTTGATCAATTGTCTGTCCTGCCCGACAGTCTCGCAGTTCTGGAGGACGATCAGCGGTAAGAATTAGCAGCGGCACCTGGCTCTGGCTGGCTTCAATCACTGCCGGGTAGAAGTTGGCCCCTGCCGTACCCGACGTGCAGACCAGGGCCACAGGTAACCCAAACTGGCGAGAAATACCCAAAGCAAAAAAGGCAGCGGCCCGTTCATCCAGAACCGGAATGGCTTCTATTCCTGCTTGCTGGGCAAAGGTGATCGCCAATGGAGCCGACCGTGACCCCGGACAGATCACTGCGGTCGTTAAACCCGATCGCTTTAAGGTTTCTGTCAAGATTGAAGCCCAGACAGTATTTGTATTCTTAAAATCAATCAGCATTGCTAACTGCTGCCTACCAGTGTGTAGTTGATGATTCGGTGACGATGCTTATCCAGATAGGCACACAAGTTGCGAGCTTGCTTGAGTGAGCAGGTGGCAAGCAGGCGGTTGGTTGTTGAGCAGTATATACTGCCTCAGATCAATTGACTGAGTTGCTTTACCAGGTGGATGCTGATTCCTGGTTCGGCCAAACTCGCATACTCATGTCTACTAGTTGATGAAGTACGCTGGGATCAGGATTGATGCGAGCGCGCACTGCCATGGCATTGACGATGCCAACGAAAAATCTTGCAAGTGCCAGGAGATCCGATTCAACCGGAAGTTGTCCCTGAATGAGGCCCTGCCTCAGCCGTTCGTAAAGCGCCTGCTCGAATCCTGCTTGATACTCAATTAGCTTGCGGTCTATTACATCACTAAAACCTCGACACTCAAGGGTGCTATTTACCCTGAGACATCCGGCAGGCAATGTTGGGTCTGAGAGTTGCTCAACCACTGCATCGAGATAGGCTCTGATAGCAGCATGTACATCGGCTTTACCCGCCATTGCTCTCAGGACACATCCACCAAATTTTGCTATGTAGCGATCAAGGGCACTCAAGAAAAGCTGCTCTTTGTTTCCAAAGGCACCGTAAAGGCTGGGCTTCGTAATACTTATCGCCTTAGCCACATCATTAACTGAGGTTGCACAATAACCACGCTGCCAAAAGGTTTCGACTGCTCGATCTAGTGCCTTTTCTGGATCGAATTCACGAGGTCGGCCCCTTGCCATCTGCCATCTCCCAAATTGAATCTCTAACAATGCTTATCCTCTTGCTGCTGCTCAGAGTACTTCTTACATTGCAATACGTCAGCTGGAGTATAGGCTCAAGCTGGATCAAGCCTTTGAAGCTGTGTCTTAGCCAGCGTACAGAAGTCTTATAGGCATAATAAATTATACCGTTCAGTAGAAAAATAGACCTACTTTTCCTTGGTTTGGATTTAGTTTAGAGGATGTCTGAAAAGTGGAATTCCTTCCCGAACTCGCCCCCCTACCCCCCCAAATCTAGGGAGAACTGAGTCAAAGTCCTCCAGAAGAGGTAAATAGGGGCATCTAATACTTCTCAAACAGCCTCTTGGATTCAAGTTGACTCCTAACTCAAAAATAACTACCATTCAGTAGAAAAATTTGTACGCTGTAGGCTGGCAGCCCATTTTGTGTAGGTAGCTGTGCTTCGTATTATGCAAATGTCAATAGGAGCTTTTAGGTATGCCGCAGAGCAACTTCATCAATCAGCGAGCCCGGCTGTCCCAGAGAAGGTTCAAACTTGCTTTTACTAGAGCAGCAATCTTAATAACGTCACTCTTCGTCGTTTCAATCTTGATGTTTTCTGCCTGGGACTCAAATCAAGTTTTAGCGCAGGTTCCGAGCAAGCCGCAGTTGTCCAAAATCTCTAGTGAGTTTCCCTACGAGTCGAAGTTTGTTAAGGTGCTTGGTTCACGCCTGCACTACGTTGAGCGCGGCAATGGTGATCCGATTCTCTTTCTGCATGGGATTCCAACGTCGTCTTACCTCTGGCGGAATGTTATCCCTTGGGTTGAAGGCGATGGCCGCCGGGTGATCGCGGTTGATCTGATCGGCTTTGGTAAGTCGGACAAACCCGATATCAATTATGGCTTCTTCAATCAGGCCCGCTATCTAGAAGCCTTTATTGCAGCGCTCGACCTCAAAAACGTCACGCTAGTAGTACACGATTGGGGCGCAGGGCTTGGTCAGTACTATGCCTGGCGTCACTTAGAGAATGTCAAGGCGATCGCCTATATGGAGGCAGCGCTCCCACCCGTTTATCCTCGTGAGAGTTATGCCAGCTTTGGACCAATTGAGGAGACTTTTCGCAGCTTTCGTGACCCTCAAAAGGGTCCAAAGTTGCTGATTGATCAGAACTTCTTTGTCGAGCGGATCATCCCATCCTCAGTCCTGCGTGACCTTAGCCCAACGGAGATGGAGGCTTACCGCAAACCTTTCGCCACACGGCAGAGCAGGCAACCCATCTATGATTTGATTCAAACAATTCCGATTGAGGGGCAGCCAAATGATACCTGGAAGGTCTTTGAAGAAATGGCTGCATGGTGGCGAGGGGCTGAGATCCCTAAGCTTGTGATCTATGCTTCTCCTGGTAGGCTCACACCGCCAAAGCTTGCTCAATGGGCGGTAGAAAACCTCAAGAATGTTGAAACAGCCTTTATTGGCTACAGCACCCACTTCCTCCAAGAGGATAACCCCGAAGCTATTGGTCGAGCGATCTCCGACTGGTACCGGCGTCTTCCATCTCCTGAGCGTGCTCAAGCTGTTACTCAACCAGAGCCTAAAGCAGTTGTTCAGTCAATTATCAATAAAGTTAGATCCCAGCTCAAGCAGCCTGACGCCCCCTTTGCTCTGATGGTGCAGCTCCAGGCCAAGCCGCAGTTCATAGAGCAGGTTGCTGCTTCTTATGCAGAACAAGTAAGGCTCTCACGCGGTCAGCGAGGCAATATCGCCTACGATTTCAACCTCGATGCTAGCAACCCGACCCGATTTGTACTTTATGAGCGGTGGACAAACCTTGATGCCTTCATTGCTCACGAAACCGCCTCATACACTCTCAAGCACTTTGAGAGAGTTGCCTCTATGCTGGAAGCCTCTCGTCAGCTTCATATCCTAGAGCCAGGAGAAGAACTTACTTCCCAGGGCATCAGTCAAACTAATGCTTCTAGCAAGGTCTGAAGTTTTAGCTTAATTTCTGCCAGTTCCCGATCAGGATCAGAACCAGCAACAATTCCAGCCCCGGCATAGAGTCTGGCATGACAGCCATCGAGCAGAGCAGAGCGAATCCCAACGGCGAATTCACCATTGCCCCGGTGGTCCACCCAGCCTATCGGTCCGGCATAAAGCGATCGCTCAAAGGTTTCATAGCTGCGAATTTGGGCCTCAGCAAGATCTCTGGGTGTCCCGGCAACTGCTGGGGTCGGGTGCAGCGCGGCCAAAAGCTCTAACAGGTGTAGACTCGCCGGAACTCGCGCCTGGATAGGGGTCTGTAGGTGCTGGATGTTCGAAAGTTGGAGCAAGTAGGGTAGGGGTGGTAGCTGGGGAGTTAAACCAAAGCGAGATAGGCACTGTGTAATGAAATCAGTTACAGCCCGGTGTTCGCGCATTTCCTTTTCACTACAGAGGAGGCTGTGGGCAAAATAGGCATCCTCTGCGGCAGTTCTCCCGCGCGGCGCTGAACCCGCCAAGGCATCGGTTGCGAGTTGGTAATCACGCATGCTGAGTAAACGTTCTGGACTGGCCCCAATGAAATTTTGTCCTTTACCATTACTGGTCGAAAAGATGTAACAGTCAGGGTGTCGCTGGCAGAGGTTATTCAAGGAGCGAAATAAATTAAAAGGAATGGTTGAACGGACATCAACCGCATGGGCCAGAACAAGTTTATGCAAATTTCCAGCTTGGATGGACTTCAAGGCAGATAGCACTGCTGTCTTAAACTCATCCGTGTTTGCCACGTTCGTCTGAGTATAGTTCGTGTTGTTGGGACCAGAAATCTCAAAACCATTCTCCTGAAAGCTACTGATAGCCTGCAAATCTTGCCATAAATCTTCACAGGCAGTTTCCAGGTTCGAGTTGGGCTTGACCTGTAAGTTGACAACAGCAACTGAGGAATTTTTGCTTCTAGCAAGCTGCCAGCGGGGTAAAAAAACGGTTGCTGCTGGGAAAGCAGCATCCCCTGCCAAACTTTGGTCAAAGAAAGTAAAGCTACAGAAAAAATGGGGTCCAGCAAAGGGGAGGTTCAGCTCACCAGCCGTAATTGTACGGGCAAGGCACGATTGAATAAAATCTTTTGCTTGCTTAAATCGCTGTGGCCCTTCTACCCGCAAAGCAAGCGTGACATGACTAGCTGCGATCGCTACAGGCCGCTCAAACACCATTGGGCTGGTTTGACAACCTTTTTCAAAATAAAAGTGGGGTTGGTTAGGTTTGTTAATTGCCTGCAGGACAGCTAGCGGGTTAATCGGTGGAATTTCCAGAGAAAGACTGACAACCTGAGGACAATTTTTATCAATCGCTGTTTGCTGACAAGCTAAGAGAAACTGGTGTAGCTCCTGAGGTTTTTGAAAGAGACTTGCATAACGCGTAGTGGCTGGCATGGAGCAAAAATAGCAGGTTTTCATGCACTTGAGGCTTCAAGCCCTGAGCAAAAAAGTTGGCAACTCAGGTAGCGCCCTTAATCATCTATTATCTAACGAACCGATGTGATTCTATTCTGAAGAGGCTAGCTCAGTTCGTGAAGGTAGGGTTCAACCCACCTGAGCTAGAGCTTATCTCAGGATGCTCAGCAGATTTGGTCAAAATCGACAAATACTTCTAGACCGGCACCCCTAGGTCTTCAAGGCTGGCATCATCTGACTGCCGTAGATAAAGCCTTTGTAACAGAATTTATCCTGCGTAACCTCCGGATCGTAAAATTGGGAAACTGCTTGCACCTAGATTACTCCTGTACCATGACGACTAAGTTTATTACCCAATCCAATCGACAGCTTTGGTTGGCAGCGATCAAGCCGCCAATGTACAGCGTTGCCATCATTCCAGTTTGGGTGGGTAGTGCGATCGCGTTTGCTGAAACCCGAATCGTTCATGGGGCAATATTTTCTACTTTCTTAATCGCTGCTATTTCGATTCTGGCCTGGACCAATATCAGCAACGATGTCTTTGATGCTGAAACTGGGATTGACCGGAATAAGGCCCATTCCCTTGTTAACCTGACCAGGAACAAGTCGCTAATTTTCTGGTTAGGAAATCTTTTTCTGGCGTTGGGCATTCTGGGGGTACTGGCGATCGCCTGGTGGCAGCAAGACCCAACCGTACTTGAACTTGTCCTCCTTTGCTGCATCTTGGGCTATAGCTACCAGGGGCCTCCCTTTCGCTTCGGGTATCAGGGCTGGGGAGAAGTTATTTGCTTCATTTGCTTTGGTCCCTTGGCGGTTGCTGCCGCTTACTACAGTCAGACTTCAGCTTGGTCGAGAACGAGCTTGGCTGCCTCAGTAATTGTGGGCATTGCCACAAGCTTGATTCTATTTTGCTCCCATTTTCACCAAGGGGAGGATGATTTAGCAGCGGGAAAGCGCTCTCCAATTGTTCGCCTGGGCACGGCAAAAGCAGCTCAACTACTAGTCTGGCTCAGCGGTAGTATTTATGCCCTCACAGGTCTATTTATTGGCTTACAATTTTTCCCACTCTGGAGCTTACTGGTCTTTGCCAGCTTACCCCACGCGCTAAAGCTGTCCCGGCACGTCCGCGAGTACCACGACCAGCCGGAAAAGGTGAGCAATTGTAAGTTCATTGCCGTGGCACTACACTTTTGGAGCGGATTGCTGCTGGGATTGGGATTTATCCTCTCGGCTACTTGATCTTCACATCTAAGACTCAAACATCTTTGAGTAACTGGTCACTATGAACAAAACCGACTGCTCCACTGAGATTCGGAATCGTCGGTTTTCTAGATGTGCTGAGTTTTGCCTAAGTAGATCGGTTCAAAAATCCTTGGAGCTGTCGAATCGCAGCCGGAGCGATGTTAAAGACTGCCCAGCTCAGGGCCAGCACAACGGGAATTAAAACGACGGCCAAGCGAAAATCAATATCCATTTTGAATCACCACTGTTAAAGTTCCTCTAAAATCTTCTCATTTTTGTGTTGCACTGAACCGGGTTCCCGTTCTGTTTCAGGCAGAGATTCAGCCTCTATTTAGTTAGGTAGGGGAAATCCCAAATCTGTGCCTTTGTTGCTGTGTACTAAAGCCAGCTTTTCATAGTGACGAGCATGTTCAATCAGTTCCGCTGCTTCAGCCTCGTTGACTTCTCGTAGAGGCTTGGCGGGCACCCCTACCCAGAGCGATCGCGGCGGTACATCTTTAGTTACGACTGAGCCAGCGCCAATAATACTACCTGCTCCCACCCGCACCCCGTCCAGGATCACGGCCCCAATCCCGATCAAGCTTCCCTGTTCTATATGAGCAGAGTGGATCACGGCCCGGTGACCAACGGTCACATGATCTGCCAAAATAGTCGGCAACCCTGGATCTCCATGCAGGATAGCGCCATCTTGGATATTTGTGCGCTCGCCAATTTCAATCCGCTCAATGTCTGCCCGCACCACAGCGCCGTACCAGATACTGACGCCTTTAGCTACCGTGACCGAACCGATCACAACCGCGTTTGGGGCAATAAATGCTGCTAGAGCGAGATCAGGGGGTGACCAGTAAGAGGGCAAGGACTGACTAGGCAGATTCATCATGAATATTCCAGGGTAGTAGGGGATGAGTTAGGTCTGAGAGCCTTGGAACCACTACTGAATAGCAGACGTCGTAGTAGTGAACCCATCCCTAGCTATAATAGAGCTACTGGTATTGGCGTGCGGAGTATTCATGCAAATACCCCCTTCATGATTCATACAGGCTTGCAGTATCCAATTTTTGGCCCGGAAATTCAGTGTCCCCACTGTCGCCAAACTATTGCGGCCTTGACGCTCACCGACACCTACCTCTGCCAGCGTCACGGCGCCTTTGAGGCAGATCCTAAAACAGAAGAACTGCTCCATCTCCAGTCGGGGCGTCATTGGCGCCGCTGGAAAAACGAATGGTATCGCCAGCACACCCACCCTGATGGCATCCGGTTTGAGATTCATGAAGCCCTAGATCGGCTTTATACTCAAGGCTACCGGGCAACACGGGTGATCATTGCCCGGCGCTATCAGGAACTAATCAGCACCTACTTAGAGCGCAACATCCCTTGGCGAGGACAGGCAGAGCTTTCGAGCCGCCCCCGGCTTTATGGCTTACCTGTGGAATTTAGCCCTGATTCCTTAGAAGAACCCTGCTGGGATGTGATTAATTTTGACCTAGAAAAGGAACCGGGTACGCCCGTGCGTCCGCCCTATTTTCGCATGTTTGACTAATAGGACATGCGCACGCACCATACCTCTATTCGCACTGCTGATATTCACCGGGCGATCGCCTTTTATCGCCAGTTAGGGTTTGAAATCCAGGAGCGGTTCACCACGGGCTATACCCTGGCCTGCTGGCTGGAGGGTGCAGGCAGTCGTCTAGAGCTGATTGAAATTCCCCAACCTCACCCCGCGATCGATGCCTTTGGCGACGAGCACTACGTGGGCTATTACCATCTGTCCTTTGATCTGACTCAGGAGTTAGGCCAAGGTGCGGATCTGACGGGGTGGTTGACAAACCTGCAAACGCGTCTGGCTGAGCAGTCGCTAGCTCCTTTGAAGATCTTGTTGTCACCCACAGAACAGATGATTGGCGATCGCCGCTATCAGGTTGCCTTTATTGCCGATCCCGATGGCCTGCCGCTGGAATTCCTCCAAGATCTGGGTAGGATCGCCGAGGTTGAGCCGGGTTCTAGGCAATCTTGAGCTCAGGTTCACGGCTGTAGTTGGGCTAAACTAGGAAAAGTGTCAAGGAGAATCTTGAATGACTGAATCCATGAATGCCCGTGACCTATTCCGAGCTGCTTACGAAAATCGCTACACCTGGGATGCTAACTTTCCCGGCTACACGGCTGACGTCGAGTTGCGGCAAGGTGACGAAGTCTACAGGGGTAAAATTTGCCTCAACCGGGATTTCAGTGTTGAAGTCAGGGAGATCGATAACGAAGAGGTCCAAGAGTCCCTCTACACTCAACTCCGGGATGTAGCTACCCACCGCAAGCGCAACGCTTTTGAAAAAGCTCACGGCGCGAACACCTTTAGTCTGGGAGAAACTAAGAGCACGGGTGCAACTGAAATTTTGGTTCAAGGCGATGCAATGGGCTCAAACTACGAGGTGAGAAACAACCAGATCTCCTTGGTGAGCCGGGTGATGGGCCGGATGGCGTTTGTGATCCATCACAAGGCAAGTTTGGATACCGGAGCAGGTTATATCTCGTCCAACTACACAGCAGTTTTCCGCAATCCTCAGACGAATCAAGTGATCCGACAGATGGAATTCGAGGACACCTACGAGCAGGTTGGTGACTACTACGTGATGACCGATCAGGTGGTTCACTCCCGTGAGCAAGGTCAAACCAGTACGACAGAGATCAAGTTTTCCAATGTGAAACTGCTCCAACCTGTGGCAGCCTAAGTTAAAGAGCGTTACCTACTTCTCTCAGCGTTAAGTGTGCAGCCTAACATTAGAATTGTTGCAAGTTCGCTCAGGATTTAGATCATGCCCCGCTTCCTGCATGTCGCTGATGTTCACCTTGGCTTTGATCGCTATGACAGCAAAGAGCGGACCCTCGACTTTTTCCGGGCCTTTCAAAATGCCCTGGAAAAGTATGCTATTCAGGCCCAAGTCGATTTTGTCGTTATTGCCGGAGATTTGTTTGAACACCGCAATATCCAACCGGCAACGCTAAACCAGGCCCAGGTTTGCCTCCAAATGCTGCAAGAGGCAGGAATTCCTGTTCTTGCCATTGAAGGGAACCATGACAATTTGCCCTACGGTACTAAAACGAACTGGCTGCGGTATTTATCGGACTGGAACCTTCTGATTTTATTGGAGCCAGAAGCAACGGATGAAGGGGGATTGGTCTACAAACCCTGGAACCCAGAAAATCGCCGGGGTGGTTATGTTGATCTATGTGATGTGCGGGTTCTAGGCTCCAGTTGGTATGGCGCTTCTGCGCCTCAAACGATTCAAAGTATGGCAGCGGCCATCCAGCAGTTACCGCCGGGTCCAAGTCAAACCGTTGCCCTATTTCACCACGGGTTAGAAGGACAGATTGGCCGGTATGCTGGTGCCCTCCGCTACAGCGAAGTTTTGCCCCTGAAGCAAGCAGGGGTTGATTATCTGGCTTTGGGGCACATTCACAAAAACTATGCCATTGACAACTGGATTTTTAATCCGGGGTCGATTGAGGCAAACAGTGTGGAAGAAAGTCGCTACGAGCGAGGGGTTTACCTGGTTGAAATTGCTGAAACTAGGGTTTACGCGGAACTTAAGTCTGATTACTACCAGCGTCCTATCTTGCGTCTAAAGTTAGCCGCACGGGGTCAAGAGAGCTTAGAGGAACTTGAGCAAGCAGCCATCACCCAGGTTCAGCAAGCCATTCAGGCTGGAACACTAGACCAGACCCGCGCTCCAGTTGTGGAGCTACGAATTGAAGGTCAGGTCGGGTTTGATCGCTTAGAACTGAATGTTCGTCAGTTGCAGCGGCAGTTACAGCAGCTCAGTGGTGCTTTGATCTTTTTGCTTAAATACGAAGTCAATTCTGTGGAGTATGCTTCCCCCTTGTCTCAAGAGGCAAGCCACCAAGAAATAGAACAAGAGATCTTTACTGACC
The DNA here is from genome assembly GCA_041748155.1 of Thermosynechococcaceae cyanobacterium. GTDB lineage: Bacteria > Cyanobacteriota > Cyanobacteriia > Thermosynechococcales > Thermosynechococcaceae > JBGTDT01. The sequence goes on from JBGTDT010000170.1 coordinate 26,261, forward strand.
TACTTGCGGCCAACACAAAGTACAAAAAACGAGCGTCGGAACTTGCCCAAGGTCTGATTAACCTGAAAGACATGCAGTTGGAGGGCCGACCAGAGGTAGACCTTTACACGTTTGCTCAGAGCTTGTTAGAGTCCCACCCGAATTAGGGCGAAATTTAACAAGTACCGCAATTAGTTGGTTCTTCTGAAGCTGGGTTGCGTTTGCTTAGTCGTGTAGGAACTAGGGAAGGCAGTGTCTGGCGCTTAGCTGTCATAGAATTGAGAGGTTGGCAAGTCTTATTTTCTGTTCAGGTAGTGCTGTGACGCAAACCTATCAAGCTCGAATCTATGTGACGCTCCGTCCTTCTGTACTAGATCCGGCAGGGACGGCGGTACAGTCTGGATTAAAGCATCTGGGATATAACAACGTCGAGCAGGTGCGGATTGGTAAGTACATTGAGCTAACTATCAGTGCGATCAATGAAAGCACAGCCTCTGAGCAGCTTGACCGCATCTGTGCCCAGCTCCTGGCAAATCCTGTGATTGAAAACTATCGGTTTGATATAACTGCAATCCCTGCACCAAAGCGTGCGGAGGTAGAGGCATGAAGTTTGGGATTGTCGTGTTTCCCGGCTCTAACTGCGATCGCGACGTGGCGATGGTCAGCCGCGATCTGCTGGGTCAACCCACCCGGATGGTCTGGCATCAAGAGACTGATATCTCAGATTTAGACGTGGTTGTGATTCCGGGAGGTTTCAGCTACGGGGATTATTTACGCTGTGGCGCGATCGCCCGGTTTTCGCCCGTGATGCAGGCGGTAATCCACCACGCGGCTGAGGGAAAATCGGTCCTAGGGATTTGTAATGGCTTTCAGATCTTGACCGAAGCCGGATTGCTGCCGGGAGTCCTGATCCGGAATCGAAACTTACACTTTATCTGCGATCGCCTGCCTTTGAAGGTGGAACGAACAGACTTGCCTTGGACTCAGGGCTATGAGGTGGGCCAAGTAATTACGCTGCCGATTGCCCACGGAGAAGGCTGCTACTACGCGGATGCTGACACCCTTTTAGATCTAGAAGAGCACCACCAAATCCTATTTCGCTACTGTAGTCCCAGCGGTGAGGTGAGTGAGGCAGACAATCCTAATGGCTCCATCCACCAGATTGCTGGAATTTGTAATCGTCAGGGTAACGTCCTCGGCATGATGCCCCATCCGGAGCGGGCGGCTGACCCGCTGCTTGGCAACACCGATGGGATGACCCTATTTAAGGGAATGCTGGCAACAGCCCAACTGACTGACCTCGCTAGTACTCGGTGCTAGACTTGAGCAAAGTTATTTGAGCCGAGGGTATGGCCCCAACATCCAGTCAGCCGGAGGACAAACATAAAGACCAGCAGCATCCCCTCTGGAATCGCGATCGCCAAGTTGTGAACCGGTTGCTGCAAGAGGAACCCAATGACTACAATCTGGCAGAGTTAGCGCGGCTGTTGATTCGCTACGCTGGATTTCCTGGGGCCTGGGATATTCAGTCCAATCTTGCCAAAGCATTAGAACGATGGCAGCTCACAGAGACTAGCCTCTATGAGAAAACCCGCCAGATTCATACTGTTGGCCAGGTTTATAAAGGTCGCGGCAGCAAGCGAGACGACTGGAATTAGACCGAACAATTTTTATCACCTATTGAGTGCAGAGATAGTCGATGAACTTTTGCAGCGACAATGTGACGGGCGTAGCCCCAGAAATTATGGCCGCCCTACTGGCTGCTAACAGCAGTGCTGCAATGCCCTATGGTAACGATCCTGTCAGCCAGCGCCTAGAGGCCAAGTTTTCCGAACTCTTTGAGACTGCTGTTACTGTCTTCCCAGTTGCTACCGGCTCTGCCGCCAATGCTCTGGCCCTGTCTGTGATTACACCGCCCTTTGGGGCAGTTTATTGCCACGCTGAATCCCACATTAATGCTGATGAGTGTGGAGCACCAGAATTTTACACCGGCGGGGCCAAACTCGTCCCCCTAGCGGGAGCTGGGGGCAAGATTGGGGTGACTGACCTGGCTGTAGCCCTGGCGAAAGCTGGAGCTGGCGTTGTGCACCATGTTCAACCAGCAGCAGTTAGCCTGACTCAGGCAACCGAGGCCGGAACGGTCTACAGCATTGATCAAATATCCGAGATCAGCCGCTTGGCTCGCGCCCACAACCTGAAGGTGCACATGGATGGAGCCCGGTTTGCTAATGCGATCGCTACTCTAGGCTGCACACCTGCTGAGGTCAGTTGGCGTGCTGGCGTTGATGTGCTCTCATTCGGTGCGACTAAGAACGGGGCGATGGCAGCCGAGGCCGTGATATTTTTCGATCCTGGCTTGGCCCAGACGTTTCGTTACCGCTGCAAGCGGGCTGGGCACCTTTGTTCCAAAATGCGATTCTTGTCGGTACAGCTTGAGGCTTACATCATGGAGGAGCTGTGGCTGAAAAATGCAGCTTACGCCAACGCTATGGCTGCAAAGCTGGCTGCGGGACTGACTGCCTTACCGGGAACGACCCTCTGCCATCCCGTTGAGGCGAATGAAGTTTTTGTGGCGCTTCCCCAAGAGTTTTTAGAAGATCTGCTCAACTGCGGGTTCCAGTTTTATCGCTGGGGCGAGACCACCATCCGACTCGTCACTGCCTTTAACACCAGAGAAGAAGATGTTGCAGCCTTCCTGGAGACGGCCCAACGCAGTGCTATTGCTTCAACTGTGAAGTAAGCTTGAAATTCTAATTGCGATTGAAATAGACTCTGCAGCAAGCAGCTAGGTAGTAAGCCCTTGCTTAGAGAAAGTGGGAATTTGACAAACAGGAAAATCCTTGAAAATGCCGAGTCATTCCCGCCGCTCCTGGTAATCCTCTGAAGACTTTGGCTCTAGCTCCCAGCGGCGATCGTCGCGGGTATTCAACATCTCACTGGCGTACTGGTCTTGCTGATCATACATTTCTATCCCTGCCGAGGCTGCTATTTCATCAACATTGGTCTGGCCTGGGGTAGGGGCTGTTCCCCCAACGGCTTCCTCACCAACTGTACTTGCCAGGTCTGCATCAACATCCACATCGCCGCCAGTAGGAGCTGATGAACTGGATGCAGGTTCAGTTACGCCAATGTCCACTGGGTCGTCTGCGTTGTCTGCTGGGACTTCAAGGTTGTCACTCCGCATTGCTTCTTCTGCAAACAGCTCCTCCTCTAGCAAAATCTCAGAGGTTGGTTCTTCAGATCGAGGCTGATTAGTCATTTTCCAAATCTTGTTTAGTCTCTTTGCCTGCTTCTTTTGTTACACTGCCCGACTTCGATAGGTTGCTATCAGGGCAGGATATCGAAAGATCAGGTTAGTCTCATAACTCTTGGGACTATAGCATTTTTCTCTCGCATCAATTTCCAGTCTTCCACAGTGTCTCCCGAATAGACACAAAAAACAGGAGGCTATTGAGGATTATCTAGCAAAGGTAATCTCCCCTAAAAATTTCTAGGTGTATGAAGATGAATTAGAGGAAACTTAGATATGCGTAATTTAGAAGAGAAGCAAAAAGCTTTGGCCAAGTCTCTTAAGGCTGAATTAGCTGGAGATGGAAGTATCTTTGGCAGGATGAGTGCAGCACCTGGGGCTAAGTCTTTACCTCAGTGGTTTGAGAGGACTGTAAAAATGCTTCAAGAAAATAATGCCACACCTGAGATGGTAGATAAGTATGTGTCACATTTAGATGAAAATTATTTTAGAAATTTGGAGATTAACGAATAACGGGAATGGATAAGCGTTTGGTCCCAACCCTGAGCTACTCAGTCAGCAGCGAAGCTGACAAGCCAGAATCTATCGAGCGGGCGAGGTCTTTCTTAGCCATAAGTTTTAGGAATGAATAGTAGCTTAGATAAGGAGGCAATCCTATGGTTGCTGTAAACCAAACAGGCGTAAAACGAGTCGCCATTCTCGTCGAAAACGGTTTTGAGGATGCAGAGTTTCAGATCCCCTACAAAGCTCTGAAACTAGCGACGGGAGCCGAGGTTGTTGTCCTGGGATCGCAGCGGAACCAAGAGTACAAAGGCATGCAGGGAAAAGTTTCGATTAAGTCCGATGGCAGCACGACGGAGGCCCGCCCTGATGCTTTTGATGCCGTAATTGTTCCTGGTGGTATGGCCCCAGACACAATGCGAACGAACCCAAATACAGTCCGCTTTGTCCAGGAGGCGATGGCTCAGGGAAAACTGATAGCTGCTGTCTGCCACGGACCGCAAGTTCTGATCAATGGCGATCTGCTCAGAGGTAAGAATGCCACTGGCTTTGTGGCTGTGCGGCAAGACATGATCAACGCAGGAGCTAATTACGTAGATGAGCCTCTGGTTGTTGACGGGAATCTAATTACCTCACGTCAGCCAGGAGACTTGGCAATTTTCACAACTGCCATCCTGAGCAGATTGGGCCTAGGTGGCCCGGAAGCAGCTTTACCCCACGAGAATGATCCAGGTGCTGAATGGTGGAAACTTGCTGATGCTTGGGGTGGTTCAACCAAAAGCGAAATTGTCGGCGGTCTGAACCAGGCCCTTACGGGTGAGCGGTATTCCCGAGAAGCCTTTGAAAAGTATGCTGAGAAGACCTCCGATCCTGAGTTGCGATCGCTTCTACAGGAGATGATTCAAAACAAGCAGCAGCACATGCAATTGTTAGAGCGCTACTTAACTTCCCTTGGTGAAGGGGAATCCCTGACAGCCAAAGCGGCAGACGCTGTGGCCAAGCTGAAGAGCCGGATGGAAGGTAGCGATGATGCATTTTTGCTGCGGCAGACCCTAGAGAATATCCAGAAGGGGGTGGTCGATTCCTATAACTTGCGGAAGCAATTTACTGACCCAGCCGCAACTGCGCTCTTTACTCAGATCGAAGCAGATTTAGCCCAGTACGAGCGGCGGGTCGCAGACCTGTACCGGCTGCGGATGGATGCAGGCCAGTTTCGCTCAGCTCAGCCAGTCGCTGGCACTGCAATGGGAACTTGAGCCCAGCTCACTCAGCAAGCAAGTAAGAATAGTCTGTTCTGAAGTTTGGGCATCACTTACTGGTAGGGATGCCCTTTCTGGTGCTTAACAGTGCTCTTGGGGTTCTGAAGGCATTTAGGCTTTGATTTTCACTTGTGCCTCTCTATTCTGTGGCTAAGTTGGCAGCCTGGGACGTGTTTGGGCTTGCTTCGTCAATTGTCACAATTACCACGGTGATATTATCTCGACCACCCTGGTCTTTAGCTGCCTTGACCAGCGCTGCTGCTACCTTTTCGCAGGCTTGGCTGGACTCCAGGTAAGCAGAAATCAAAGAGTCAGACAGCTCTTCAGTCAGGCCGTCACTACACAGGAGCAGGCGATCGCCTGCTTGAACCGTAAAAGGCTGAATTTCAATCTTTTTTAGGTCCTCCCGTCCGAGGCACTGGGCCAAGATATGCCGCCAAGGATGGACCTGCGACTGTGTAGTGGAAATCTGACCTCCCTTAACGGCTTGAGCAACCCAGGTATGATCTTCAGTAATTTGCTCAAGTTTGCGATCGCGGAGCCGGTAAAGCCGTGAGTCTCCCACATGCACACACCAAGGCTGTTCTGCTCGAAAAACTACTGCGACCGCAGTTGTGCCCATGTCTGCACGTTCAGCATGCTGTTCCTGGTCTTGCAAAATAGCCTGGTTTGCCCGGAGAAACGCCTCCTCTAGCAGGGTCTCAGGAGTAACTGATGCGCTCCAGTGCTCTACAAAATAGGTTTGCAGCGTTTGAATAGCCAGATGACTTGCCTCTTGCCCGCCGGCATGACCACCCATGCCGTCTGCAACAATAAAAAACCGACCCTCGGCGTCAATCCAGTACGCGTCTTGATTGGCAGAACGGACCAGCCCTGGATCAGATAAACCTGAAAAAGATTTCATACCCTGGCAGAAATGGATTACATGCGCTCGTAGCGATCCAGGCGGATCATCAACCGCACAAAGGCGATCGCTAAAATGATTGCGGGTATCAGAGCAACTACAGCCAGCCAAACGTACTGATTCACTAGCAGAATTGTCGCCGACAGGGTAAAGGTGCCAGCAAGCAACACATAGTTCGTTCCCATACTGACATTGCTAAGCCGCCGCAGCACTCGCTCAGTTTCAATGGAGCGAGCCCGCACGCGAATGTCACCCTGCTCCAGCTTTTCTAGGGTTTGCTCAATCCGGCGGGGTAACCCTAAAGCACTCCCTCCCACCTGTGCGGCTTGACGCCCTAGTTCACTCAAGATGCTACTGTCGTTATTCGAGCGGTTTCCGTTTGTCATAAGTTCAGTGGCAAAAGGTCTAGCGACCTCCATAAAGTTGAAGTCTGGGTCCAGGCCCTTGCCAACCCCCTCTAGGGTTGAAAACGCTCGCATCACGAACGTAAAGGTTGCCGGGAAGCGAAAAGGTTGATTGTAGCTAATTTCGTAGAGATCGTCACTGATCTGCGCCACAGACTGGTTCTCAAAGGGCTGGTCCATAAAGTGATCCAGCATGTACTGAATCGAGCGTCGAACGGGTCCCATATCCTCTGTTGGGGCGAGGGCACCCAGTTCAACCAGGGACTTGACCACTTGATCAGCGTCTTTCTGGGCAATGCCGAAAAAAGTCTGAAGCAGCTTCTCCCGCGTCAGGGGCTGTACCTGCCCCATCATGCCAAAGTCATAGAAAATTAAAACCCCAGTTGGACTCACGGCAATGTTACCGGGGTGTGGATCGGCGTGGAAAAAACCGTTGTCGAGCAGTTGATGCAGGTAAGCTTTGGCCCCTAGCTGTGCTAGCTCCTTGCGATCTAGTCCCGCTGCCTCCAGGGCTTCATAGTGGCTGATTTTAATGCCGGGAACATACTCCAGGGTTAAGACGCGCGGAGAGGTATAGCGCCAGTAGACCCTGGGCGTGTACACCCAGTCGTGATTGCGAAAGTTACGCCGGAAGGTGTCCGCGTTGCGTCCTTCGTTTAGGTAGTCAATCTCCTCATACAGCGTCCGGCAACACTCTTTATAGATTCCCATCCAATCTCGACCACGCCCCCAATCAGGATGGCTTTGAAAGTAGCCGGTAATCCCTTTAAGAATATCCAGATCGATCGCAAACAGTTTCTTCAGAGCAGGCCGCTGCACCTTGACCACAACAACTTCGCCACTGTGGAGTTGCGCTTTGTGAACCTGTCCTAAACTCGCGGCAGCTAAGGGAATGGGGTCAAAGCTACTGAAAAGTTTGGGGATTGGGCGACCAAAATCCTGTTGAACAATTGCTTCTATCTTCTCGTAGCCAAAGGCAGGGACTTTATCTTGCAGCTTAGACAGTTCTTCAACATACTCGGTGGGAAACAGGTCGGCACGGCTGGAAAAGAACTGTCCCACCTTAATAAAGGTGGGACCAAGATTCAGCAAGGTTTCACGCACCCAAATTGCCTGGGAACGACGCCGAGCAGATTTTTTAGCGTCTGTTTCGCCCCCCCGGTAGCTCCACCGCTGCTTATTGAGCCAGTGAGAGCCTAAAAATTTTAAAACAAAGGACCAGATGTCTAGAAAACGGCGGCGATGAGAGTAATTTTCACGACTCCAGCGGTAAGCTTTACTCGTCTGCTGTGATCTGACTAAGTCATTGGCAGGGAGAGACACTCGCGTTCCTAACATTCAATGTTTGATCAGGGTTTTGCAGATGATTGCTTAAGTTTTGATTGCAGTGAGTCACAAAGAACTCAAGCCGAGCGACTGCGGTAGCTTTGCAACTCAGAGCGAAGCTGGGCAATTTCTGCTCTCAATTCATCAACAGTAGCTTGCAAGTCTGTTGGCTGGTTACCTACAGGAACAATTGCCGAGGAAGTCCGTCCTTGAACTGCCATCTCTTCAGCCCGGTTAGCTTGCTCCATAACGCGCTCTGTAAAATGCCGTAAGCGCTCCCGTTGCTCAGCATCGAACTTACCTAGCTCACTCAAAGCGTCAGTCAAGCTATTTTCTAGCTCTTCGTAAAGCATCTCAGCAGTGGCTCTACCCAGAAAAAATGCATGGATTAGGGGGTCACTCATTAGCGTAAAATCTCTGCGCTACCTGCGAAGATTATAACTTGCCTGACCCTAATCCGGTGGAAAAAAGCATTTCCCAGACTGACGTGTAGACGACATGCTATCAAGGTGCAGGTTCAGGCTCTGGGGGAGCAGCAGAATTAGCTGGTGTCTCAGGATTTGGTGAGACTTCAAAAGTTGGAACTGGATCGGGACTGGTTGGCATCGTCCGATCTGGGGACGGCCTCAGGGGATTTTCATTATCAAGGCCAGAGCCAGAATCTGGTAAAGCTTCAGAGGGAGAGGGAGTCTCAGGTAAGGGTTGATCGGATGGTGTTTGGATCGAGTCTGGCAAAGGAGTTGGCTCAGGCGTAACCTCGACAGGGGCTTGGCTCCCAGGGGAGGTGAACTCAGGAATTGCAGGGGTTTGATCTTCAATCGGGGCAGGTTCTAATGGCTGAGGTGAGGGCAATTCAGGGCTTGACGATCTTGGGGCTTGGTCGGGCTGCGGCGATATGGGCTGATTAACCCAGGTAGGAACAGGTCTGTTTGCTCTCTCTAGTCGAATCAGCAAGCCAAAACCAACCCCGGCGATCGCGCCAAGGATGGCTGTTATGAGTAAGGCGCGTAGCAGTAATGGTCGCCGCAGAACTGTAGAGCCAGAATCACCATGGCTAGCTGCCTGCGGGGTTGGGAAAGGACCTGTCCAATCTCTAGTTACAGCTCTCCTATCCCTCTCTGGAGCCCGCCGGGCTGATGGTCCCTCCCTTTGGTGTTCTGAACCTACTCCAGCAGGACGAGTGACCTGGGTACTTTGGCCTGAACGGTCAGAGGGAGCTAGTTCGGGTAAAGGTAAGGATGCACTAGGCGGGCTTGCTGGTGCTGTGGTAGTCGTTTGTGGCCCTGTAACCCTAGGCGTTTGTGTGGAGCGCGGCGATGGTCGGAGGCGACGACCTGCACGGGGTTCCTTCTGAGATGACCCCGCCTCTGGGCGTGGTCTCGCTCCTGCCGTATGCTTTGTGTTGGCGCGATCTAGAGGGTCCGCCGGGAGGGAATAGGGCCACAGCACGGGTAAAGTGGCACTGGTGCGGGTGATGGCGGAGTTATTTTCAGGCGTGAGCAGGGTCAGCCAGGCGGTGACGGTTTGTGGGCGTTGGTGGGCTTCGATCGCCATCCCGACAGCAATTGCCTGCTCAACAGCTAAGCTGAGATGGGGACAGAGTTTACGTAACTCTGGTAGGGGAAAGCGATCGCGCAGAACTGAAGCGATCGGGGGCTGGCCTGTCAATAGGGCATAGAGGGTTGCCGCCAGGGCATAGATATCTGTAGCAGGGGTCCACTGATGCTGCGGCAGGTACTGTTCAATCGGGGCATAACCAGCAGACAGTAAGCCGGTGTTCGTCTGGGTAACCCCGGCTGTAAATTCTCGCGCAATTCCGAAGTCAATCAACACGACAGATTTGCTCCCCTGCCGCCGGATCACATTCTGCGGCTTGACATCCCGGTGCAGCAAACCACTGGCGTGCATTACACTCAAGGCTGCTCCGATCTGGCGGGTGTAGTGAATCGCCTCAAATTCAGTCAAGGATTGGTAGGTGCTCAGTTCTGCCAAGGTTTGGCCGGGAACATAATCCATAACAATGCAGGGCAGACCTGCTTCTTCAAAAAAGTCGCTGACCCGGACAATGTTGGGATGCTGAAACCGGGCCAGGCGACGCGCCTCATTCATAAAGCGCTGTTGAAATTCCCCAAAGTCTGACTGGCGGCGTAATTCCTCATTTAGAGTCTTAATCACCACAGTCTGAGTCAGGTAGGTGTGCGTCGCCCGGTAAGTGATACCAAAACCACCTTGGCTCAAAACAGCATCCAGAACGTATTTGCCGTTTTGCAAGACCTTGCCAATTGTCAGGTTCATCATAGCCTTTGTATTGCCACTGTCTAGATTATGCTAGCCCGTTGGCTAGGGGGTTGAGACTTAGTGCTTTTACTTCGGGTCGGTGTTTCGGATACGCTTTTCTGGGCACGCTCTGTAAAGAACCTAGGCAGTCAAATAAGTTCCACCTGACCTGCAGAACTTTAAACCTCCAACCTGGTTGACTGACCAACCAAATTGTCACGATGGCGGAGCATTCTGGTCTGCTTACCTGCCTAGGTAGAACTGATGTCCCAAAGCGTCTGGGGGAGGTAACCTTCTACCAGGCGATCTGAACCGATTGCGTGCCATTGGACTCGCTCTAAGCTCAATGCTTTCGTCATCGTCGTCAATCCTAGCTCACCGACTGGAGATGGGGCGGCAGTGCCGCCAATAATTTTCGGCGCAATGAAGGCCAGCACCTTTTGCACGGCTCCACTAGTGATCGCCGGAGCTGCCAGAGTGCCACCACACTCCCACAGGACGGAGAGCAGTCCCCGCTCATACAGGTAGCTCATCGCTACGGCTGGGGTTAGATCGGCAAAGGTCACCACTTCAACTCCTTGTTGCCTGAGATACTGCTGAAACTCGAGATTAGCGCTGACTTCAGTTAATACCAGGGTCGGCGCCAGCTCTGTTTGCCAGAGATAGGCTTGAGCTGGTAGGTGTAGCGATCGACTCATCACGACCCGCAAAGGATTGTGGACCAGCGAGGTGGCTGGAGAGGCCCAACTGCTCTGCTGGTCCGATGAACTACGGTGGGTAGTTAAGAGGGGATTATCGCGCCGGACTGTATTCCCCCCCACAATCACGGCATCACAAGCCGCCCGTAGATGGTAGACCTCAGTCCGCGCTGCTTGAGTCGTAATCCAGGTACTATGCCCACTCGTTGCGGCGATTTTTCCGTCTAGAGTCATAGCATATTTCAAAATCCCAAAGGGGCGATGATAGCGGACTCGATGAACAAATGCCTCGTTCAGCTCCTCACAGGCGGCTGGCTCAACACCAACTAAAACCTCAATTCCAGCCAAGCGGAGCCGGGCAATTCCTCGCCCAGAAACCCGTGGGTCTGGATCAACCATGCCAACGACAACTTGGATAATTCCTGCGGCGATGATCGCCTCTGTACAGGGGGGAGTACGCCCGTGATGGTTGCAGGGTTCAAGGTTGACATAGAGTGTTGCCCCTCTGGCCTGTTCTTCGGCAGCTTGGAGGGCAAAGATCTCTGCGTGGGGCTGACCTGCCTTGGGATGAAACCCTTCCCCGACAATTTGGCCACCTTGCACAATTACGCACCCGACCAAGGGATTGGGGGCAGTCTGGCCTAAAGCTCGTCGAGCCAAGGTAATACATCGCTGCATCATGTGTTGATATGAACCAGCAGGTTCTGAGCTAGGAGCAGGTGTAGCTTCAGCACTATCAGAAACCATTGCAGCTTCTGTCTTAGATCCGCTTGAAGTTGGGTCGGATGCTCCTCGTGGGTTTGGCTGAGTACCCATGACAAGATGCTCCCTAGAACAGGTATGTTACTTCCCTCTAAGTTTATCGGGGTTGCCAACACTATTCCCGGAGATATTAGGCTGAGTCGTTACAGGATCAGCAGTTTGGAGGCTAAGATCATGGGGCAATAGAATTAGCCCTCAAGTACGTGGGCTTTCAAAAGCAGAAAAACCTTTGAGTGGAAAGAAATTTAGTAGGTCTTTACTTTCGTGAATGGGGATTGATCTAACAAGTCGTGAAGTATTTTGGGCTAGGCGATCGCCGATAGTTTATGGTTGTATTTTTGCGTAAAATCCCCTGGCTGTCTTTAATTCTTCTCTGGCTGACCTACATTATGTTGGGCTGGTACCTGTCGATCTACCACATTGGCTGGTCGGTTTTCCTTCTGGTTGTTGTTTTTATTTTCACAATTGCTTCACTCTGGAGTGGTAAGATGCTTGGCCGCTGGATCCAGCTGGGTCCTCAAAGCTTACTTGTAGTCTTTCTGTTTAGTGGGACTGTTTGTCTGGCCGCCATTCTACCGACGCTGTTTGCTCTGAGTGTCATGGTCTTCGCAACTCAGTTATTAGCTCGAGTAGACATGCAGGCTGCTGGTTTTCGCAGAAATCAGACACTCTGGGCACTCACCCTCACCACTGCTCTCGGGCTAGGACTCGGCTGGATAGTTGGCGTAGAGGAAACCTTGCCCAGTGTTGAGTATTGGCCTGATTGACTGGGTTTGATCCTCACTCTGTTGATAGCAGTCCAAAGCTAGAGAAGAGTCCATAGGATACAACCGCCGCAGAGGAGTAGGCACAACGAACCGAAAGTCCATTTCAAGCGCTGTAAAATTGGTTGAACTTGGTAAGTAACCACCAAGCGATCTTTAACCTGCTCCTCAGGAGGTTTGTTCCAAAGCTGCCCATCGTACCAACCCGTTTCCTCGTAAAACACAGTCTCACTAAGCAGGCGATCGCGAACATAGGACCAACCTAGGTAAAGCCGGAGTAAGCTAAGTATTAAGACTATTCCGGCACCAGCTAAGGCTGAAAGTATGAACTGACCTGGGCATTCAGTGGGAGAGAAACTATTTGCTGCGATCGGGCCCGTTACCACCAAACTTAAACCTACCAGCCAGACTATACCTATTAAGTACCGTGGCAATTCCAGAGCTGCCCAATCAAAAAAGCAGGATTCTTTTAGACTTTGGTACTCGTTGATTGGCTGCTGTTCAAGAGGAACTGGGCAAGTCAGGGGGGAGAGGTTCACGGAGGTTCTAGTACTAACTATAAGAAAATCTCACTAGTTAGACCAAGTTTACTCCAGAGACTCAATTTCTTAGCACTGTCTATCCAAGTCTTTAATATGATTGAAGAAAGCTGACTGATTGTAATCTACCAGTTCTTAACTAAATCTTGTAGGCTTCTTCTTGCTTGGAGATCACCCAAATAGCATGGATTATTCCAGGAATGTATCCTAGTAGGGTTAGCAGGATATTGATCCAAAATGCGCTACCTAAACCAACCGTCAAAAACACCCCTAGTGGCGGTAAGAGAATTGAGACAATAATTCGAAGTATGTTCATATCTATTTCTCTTAGTTATTTTTAGCACTCTGTATACCTAATATCGCATAAGGGGCTAAAGCTGGCATTCCGTCTTAAGAAAGAAAGTTCAAGTCTTTTAACAGAGCTATTTTTTGCTCTTTAAGAAGACAAGACAACTATAAAGATGGAAAGATTGATCCCACGCACTTTCTACCCTTCTAAACAGGTTGATGTGAGGTTCAACCAAGTTCAGTCGTTCTAAGTGTTCTAGGGTTGTCTCAGCAAAGAACTTAAACTCTGACCAGACTGGAGTTTGGTGTAGGTGTTGATTCAAGAATCCCGTCAGATGCTGCCAGTTAGCCCATGAGGTATCTCGATCAATTTGAGTTGTCTGGCTCTGCCCTGCGGTCAGATTAATTCCATGCTGAAATCGATAACCGCTATCGTGCAGGCGCAGGATACAGTTCTTGCTGGGCAGGTGCAAGTCACAGATTTGAGCGTGGTCTTGAATTTTTTCCTTGCGCCGGAGTTTGCCACGGGCGTCTAAGTCAACCACTTGTTCAAATAGGGGCAGTAGTCCTACAACCCGCTGGGTCACCTCTGACCATTTGAACCTAAAGGAGACTTGAGTTACTGTGTCGGTCTGGACTGCAGTTACCTCAGAACCATTGGCTTCAAAGTAGCAAACCTGTAATACTTGAATCGGCTGAAGATCTGCCAGTGGAAACCAAAAGACGGGAATTCCCTCGCCTTGCAAAGCTTGACCATAGACTCTGAGTTCACCGACTGGGCCTGTCCGGTACAGTCGCCAGCCCCGACTAGGCAGTTGCAGTCGCGCAGAGTAGGGGTCAACCTTCATAATCTGGGCAAATTTTTGGGCTGCCAGTGACTTAGCCTCTGCGGGTACAGGCTCAAGCACAAGCAATCCCAGCTTGGTGTCAATAGGATTTGTGGTTGCTTGGGCAATCTTGAGCTGCTGTTGTTCTCTTGCCGAGGTGTCAATCCGCTGTAGGCCCTGACGAGCTTGAACCGTAATTTTGGGGCCAGTGGCAATCCGTAAAAGTTGGCGATACACTGCCTCTGCTGCTGTCACCTGACCCATGACTTCGTAAAGCCGTCCCTGGTATAACTGCACCCACGGGTCCTGCTCTGGTAAGGCTTTGAGTAAACGAGCAACTTCTTGATAGTCTTGGCAATCAAATGCAGCAGCAACTTGCTCAATCATTGCGGTATCCCCTCGCCTCATCCTGGGCAAATTCTAGCCTGGCAGCAATCAAACTCAAAGCTGTCAGGGGCGCAGTCACCGCCCTGAGAATTCGGACTCCTAGAGAAACGGGCTGATAGCCTGCTGTGATTGCCCCTTCAATCTCGGTGATTGTCCAGCCACCTTCCGGTCCGGTTACTACTAAAATTGGCGATGGGGAAGCTTGCTGTAGACATTGGAGCAAGTGGGGAGCATCTTGGCGGGTGACACAGAAATACCGAATCCAGGATTGATCACCGTTCAAACCCAATTGCGTTAATTCTCCAAAGGGAACCGGATCTAGTAGCTGAGGGACAATCTGACGTTCTGACTGCTCGGCAGCTTCTTGGGCAATTCGCCGCCAGCGCTGCAACTTCTGAGGACTAGGATCAGCAAGGGTGCGATCGCTCAAAACGGGCACAATTCGGCTCACCCCTAGTTCTGTCGCCTGACGTACGACTTCGTCAAAGCCATTCCCCTTGGGGGGGGCTGCCATCAGCGTCATCGGGAAGGGTAGCTCAGTTCGAGCTTGAATCGAGTTTAAGACTTGAGCTTGGGCTTCAGCTTCAAGTTCGGCTAACCACCAGTGTCCTGCCCCATCCATGGCAATAAAGCGATCGCCAGCCCGCAAGCGAAGCACCCGGCCTAGGTAATGTTGTTGCTCAGCATTTAAGGTAATTTGCTGGTTTTGCAACTGTTCAGGGGCGATCGCCACCCGATGTAACTGGGCTAGTTTTTGTTGATTCACCATTAAGACTATCTCAGTCAGACGTACCCTCAGTAAACTGATCGATCACTTTAGTAAGGGTTAGTAAGGGCGTGATGCTGACCTTCTGGCTGCTTACGACAATTTTTATCGGTCATGCCCAAATTATCGCAGAGGCTAAAAGGCAATTACTGAAAGCACCTCAAGGAAATTGCTATAGGTTCAGCTATCTTAAAAAGCTAAGCTATGAGGAGCACCTCATCGCCAAAGCCAACATTTCCAGGTGCTACGTTCGACTTAGCAACGTCAATCTGGGCAAAAGTGACCATGACTCAGGAACTGACTGATCTAAAAGCTAGCATTCTCCAAGGGCGCTACGCAGATGCTTTGATGCTCATTGATGAACTAGAAGGCATGAGTAAACAGGCTATTTTGCGTAATATTCAATCCTTCTTGGTTAGATTACTGGTTCACTTGGTCAAAAACCAGGTTGAGCAACGGTTAAACAATTCCTGGGCTGCTTCAATTCGAGGTTCGATTGTAGAAATTAAAAAGCTGAATCTACAAGACAATAGAGTAACTTACTACGTCAAGTTAGATGAGTGGCAACCAATGCTGGAAGAGGTGATGGAACTTGCCATTGGTGATGCAAGCGTAGACGTAATGGATGGAGCCTACAGTCCATTCCAGCTCTCGGGAATTGTGAATCAACCTCAGGTCATAACGACAGCTCACAAGCTATTAGCTCTAACTTATGCTTATACTTCTAGGGAATTGCCGTCAGTTGTTAATAACGCCTTAGTTGAATTGGCAGGCGGAGAGGATTGGAAGTTTAACAGACGACGGTAGAACATCGGTCCTAACTGGTGGAGAAGCTATAGATCTGCTGGGTTTCTAAATGATTCCAAACGGAGGAGGGCAGTTGTGTGAGTGGAAAGGTCTGCCGATCAAGCCCAATTTGTAGGTTGAGTAGGGGATCCGTCCCGGAAGAAATCAAAAATTCTAGCTGGTCTACATAAGGCCAGGTAACTACGTTATCTAGAATTTGCCCAACTGCCTGCAAGTAGGGATGCCCAGATTGTTGATACCAGTTCGTGTCGGCAACTTTAGGCTGATCAAACCCTAGGTGGAAAATCAGGGAGGGGGTGCTAAATAGGGCGATCGCCACAGGCCGTGCTTCTTCTTGCAGGACCAAGTCATGGATCGCTGCCAGGTGCCGTAGTTTTTCCAGCCGCTCGTAGCGCTCTGTTACCGATTGCGGCTGATCACGCCAGTGAATCGCCACAACCAGCAAATAGGTTTGCAGCAGCATGTGACCAAGCTTTTGGGCCTTCGTCGCCAGGTAGTCAGCGTTGTAAGAGGTTGCCTCAATCAGGAGGGGTACACGATCCACGACCTCCAGGCCGTACCCCTTTAATCCGGCAATCTTGCGGGGATTGTTAGTAATCAGACGGATCTGCTTTACCCCCAAGTCATTCAGAATTTGGGCTCCCATGCCGTAGTTCCGTAAGTCGGCAGGAAAGCCCAGTCTTTCGTTAGCTTCCACCGTATCAAGTCCCATATCCTGCAAGGAATACGCCTTCAGCTTATTGACCAGGCCAATGCCCCGGCCTTCCTGTCGCAGGTAGACCACCACACCCTGCCCAGCGTTCTCGATCATCTTTAAGGCTGCTTGAAGTTGCATGCGGCAATCACAGCGCAGCGAACCCAGAGCATCGCCAGTTAGACATTCCGAGTGCATCCGCACCATCACAGGGGCATCTTTAAACCGAGCTGGGTCTCCTTTAACAATTGCCGTATGCTCTGAGTTGTCAAGAATATGGCGGTAAGCATAGATTCGGAACTGACCAAATTCTGTTGGCAGATTAGCAACGGTTTCCCGGCGAACAAACCGCTCATGCTGTAGCCGGTAGCTGATCAGATCAGCAATGCTAATAATCTGGAGCCGATGCCTATGAGCATAGGCCACTAACTCTGGCAAGCGAGCCATTGAACCGTCTGAATTCTGGATTTCACAGATTACCCCTGCTGGGTATAGTCCAGCCAGACGAGCCAAGTCAATCGCAGCTTCAGTATGACCTGCCCGCTTCAGAACGCCACCGTCTCTAGCTCGGAGGGGAAAAATATGGCCGGGACGACGTAAATCACCCGACTTGGCAGCAGAGTTAATGGCAACTTGAATTGTCCGAGCTCGATCCTCGGCGGAGATGCCAGTCTTGACCCCCAAGTGGGGAGCAGCGTCAATACTGACTGTGAACGCGGTTTGGTTGCTATCAGTATTTTTGCCCACCATCAGCGGCAATTCCAGCTCATCTAAGCGATCGCCACTCATGGCCAAGCAAATCAGACCGCGTGCATTCACGGCCATAAAATTAATCATGTCAGGGGTGGCAAACTGCGCCGCGCAGATTAAGTCTCCCTCATTTTCTCGGCTCTCATCATCAACAACGACCACAGACCGCCCGGCCTTTAACTCAGCGAGGGCAGCAGCAATAGAGTCAAGCTGAAACGTCTGACTCGAAACCCTGAAGACACTCAAAGGATCTCACCGTAAAGTTTTTTAACACTCAAGTTCTTTTGATTCTAGCCCGTTTGTTAAATATCTATTTCAGCCTGAGCTGAGACCACTCTGCTCCTGGAACTTGGAAATGAATTTGTTACCCCCAAAGTTTTGGCTTTGATACTACAATGCAGCAAAAGTCAAATCTTTTTACTTCACTTTATTTAGGATCAAAGTAGCATGGGTCAGCCAGACCGTATTCCTGTAGGGGTTGTTGGAGCCTCCGGCTACGGTGGTGTGCAACTTGTGCGGCTACTAATCGACCATCCAGCTTTAGAGTTGGTCTACCTTGGGGGCCAGAGTAGTGCAAATCAACCGTTTGGTGATCTTTACCCTCACCTAGCCCATCAGTCAGGCTGGACAGTAGAGCCTGTGGACTTAGAAGTCATTGCTGAGCGCTGTCAAGTTGTCTTTCTCTCTCTCCCTAATGGTCTAGCCGCTCAGATGGCTCCGACTCTCCTGAGTAAAGGTTGCCGGGTACTAGACTTGTCTGCCGACTATCGGTTTTTTAACCTAGAAACCTATCAGGTGTGGTACGGGGGAGAGCGTCATGATCAGGCGATCGCCCCAACTGCTGTCTATGGATTACCAGAACTTTACCGAGAGCAGATTAGCGAGGCTCAGTTAGTCGGTTGTCCTGGCTGCTATCCGACCGCTAGCTTGCTCGCTGTAGCACCTTTACTAAAGCAGGGCTTAATTACCCCAGAGAGTACGATCATTGATGCTAAGTCTGGCACTTCCGGCGGTGGTCGCCAAGGCAAAATCCCCCTCTTACTAGCAGAAGCAGATGGCTCTTTGGGCGCTTACAATGTGGCTCGGCACCGTCACACCCCTGAGATTGAGCAAATTTGCAGTGACCTGACCGGACACGAAGTTGTGGTGCAGTTTACCCCCCACCTTGTTCCGATGCCACGAGGAATTCTAGCTACTGTTTATGCCTCAATGCGTGATCCGGGACTGGTGCGAGAGGATCTACTCACAATATTCACAGCTTTTTATCGAGCATCTCCCTGGGTGAAGATCTTGCCCAGCGGTATCTATCCTCAAACAAAGTGGGCTTGCGGTACTAATCTTTGTTACATCGGGATTGAGGTTGATGTTCGAACCGAACGCGTTATTGTACTATCTGCTATTGATAATTTACTTAAGGGCCAAGCAGGTCAAGCAGTGCAATGCTTGAATTTAATGATGGGTTGGGATGAGACTTTAGGACTACCTCGGCTCAGTTTTTATCCTTAAGGCTTTTAGGTGAAAACTGCAACATAATCAATTCTTAAACGTCACCTTAAGTAGGAAAAATACAATTATGTCAAACCAAGGAAGTTGAGTCAAAACCTTGGCTGAAAATCCTTTATCCTAGGAATTATTTCCTTAGGTAGAGGTGCCGAGTTTGATAAGACTAGTAGGATTGGTTTGATAAAACCTCTGTCTCAAAAGCATTAATTAAAAGGAGCGCATTGATATGGGTATTTGGAATTTAATTGCCTGGGTTGTTTTAGGTTTAATTGCAGGTGCGATCGCTAAGGCAATCTATCCAGGTCATCAAGGGGGCGGTATTTTTGCCACCATCTTGCTTGGAATTTTAGGTGCATTAGTTGGAGGCTGGCTAGGCAGCTTAATTCTAGGAACAAGTGGAGGGGCTGCCGCAGGTGCCCTTTCTATTCCCAGTATTATCTTTGCCATCATTGGTGCCATTATCCTAATCTTCATTTGGGGCTTAGTGACTCGGCGTTCTGTATAGTTACTGGATAGCCGGTTGGACACAGAGTAGATTGCCTCATGTAAAAAGACTCATTAGCGGGGGGTCTTTGTTACTTAGCTTTTCTGTAACTTTACTGTGATAAAGTCTTTTCAGTTTGACTTAGCTTGTCTTGAAGCTCTTGCCGGACTTGGTAAAGAATCGTGTCAGGCTCTACACGAGTCAAAATATCTTGAATAACTGTGCTGGGTCCCAAGCTACCCCAGGTACAACCATGGATGAGGTAGTACTGTGCTGCTTGGCCCACGACGTATGTTCCGTAGCCTGCAAATCCAGCTTGGGCGATCGCGGCTCCAACATAAGTTGGAACTCCTCCAACCCCTTCTGTGAAGGCGACTCCACTTTTACCAAGCCCAAGGGCAAAACTGCTTCCTAACTCGCCAGCCACCAAGGCTCCTGTACTGAAAAAGACCTTGCTCCAGAGTTTTCCAGCCTCAAAGGATGTGATTGGAAAGCCGTATAGTCTTGCTAGCGCCCGGATCAGCAGCAGATCGCTAATTGCTCCTCCTAATAAGTCCAGCAGCGCCACAGGATTTAGGGCGACGGCTAGGGCTTTGAAGCGAACGAATCGCCAAATTAGGGCTTGGGCTTGCGTGTTCTTAAGGCTAAACACTTTAGTCGAGATGGCTGTTTCTACCTGAGTGGCCTGAAATAAGGCATTGAGGGCTAACAGGGGTTTGCCCTCACGGTTGAGGATCTCTAGAATTTTCTGCTTAAGTTGATCAACCTGGGCAGGAGGAGACTCCCACTCGTAGGTGAATCGTCCATCCGGCCATTCCACACGCACCTGCAAAGGAGCAGGTTCTGCCGCAGTCATGACAATTTCGCGGGGAGAAATCAGTTGGCGTAGACGCTGGTCCCGAATGTGCTGGTAAATAGTTTGGCGATCGCAACCGGGGTACAGATCGATCTTGTTAAAGACTAAAATCAGTGGCTTCTGTGTCTCTCTTAGCTCAGTCAAGGCTTGAAGTTCGGTCCGAGTTAGATCTCCAGAAATCACAAACAAAATTAAGTCGGCTTGGTACGTAACTTCCCTAGCCATCTGGGCATGAACTTGACCCTCTACTTCATCAAGGCCAGGGGTATCGATCAGTTCAATCTGCACCTTGCTAGGGAATGGGTGAGTAGCCTCAGTGGCTACAGGTAAGCTTATAGCAGGGGACCATCGGACGGAACGAGGCCACCGAGTTACCCCATTTAGAGGGCCTGTTAGGAAAACTTTTTGACCCAGTAGGGCATTTAGAACTGCTGATTTTCCCCGACTTACCAGGCCAAACACTGCTATCTGGATCACAGCTTGATCAAGCTTGTCTCGGCTAGCCGCCAGGAGATTCAGTTCATCCTGTAATTCTGGCTGGAGTTGAGCGTGATAGAGCGAGTGCCGCGTCAACACTTGACGCAAGCTGGCACGGGCAGATTTTAAGAGGATTTCCTGCCAGCTAGAAGGAACAGCGGCAGGCTGCGGCTGAGCACGGGATGTACTATTAGGTTGAGGTTGCTGGGGTTGGCTCAAGACTAGTAGCAGAAATACAAGGGAGCTTCTCCTCTAGTTGTAGCGCTTCCAGGTCCAGGCGAGATGAAAACTGCTGGGAAGGGGTAGAGCAGAGGCGATGGATGGCTTGGCTGACCAGAGACTTAAGAAAGGTTAGCCGCTGATTTTGCTGAAATACAGCCTCTAAGGTTTTGCTGAGACCCGCTTGACTCAATAGCAGGGCTGAATTGCTTGACTGCTGAACACTAAGGACCTGGAAGTGCTCAATCAGGCTGAGGCCAGATAAGCGGGTCAGATAGGCAGCACTGGCTCCTTGAACCAGACCACCAGCCACAAAAGTGACCGAGTTACTCTTGAGCAGTGAACCTAAGGTTTGGGTGGAAAATTCGACTAATCCTAGCTTTAGCATTAAACTTGCTAGAGTCTTTGCTACGGCTTGAGCTTGGTCCAAGGAGAGTTTTTGCTGGTATATCGCTCCTAGGTCTAGCACCATTTTGCCCGTAATTGCCGCAGCCGCCAATAAGTCCAGGCTAGGCAAGGGGTTGGTAAAAGCAGTAGCCGCCGCAATCCACTGGAATTTCTCTACGACAGGGAGGGCGCGATCGCGGCGCACTAGATTTAATTGACTCTGAGCGGCTGCTTTCAGAGCTAGAGCTTGGGAGAGAGTAGTTTGGAGAACAAGCTGCTCCCGCTCTTGGGTCAGGACTTGGCTTAGCCGTTCGGTTAGCGGTTTCACCTGGGGCTGGGAATATTCCATCCGTTCTTGGACCGAGCCATCTGCCTGGTACTGGCGAACTTTCACAGGGCCAGGAGCGGCAGCGATCGCCATAATGTCTGCTGCGCTCAAGAGGTGCTGCGATTGTTCCTGGACCTGTTTTTGGACCAGAGATTGTTGAGTTGGCAAGTACTGATCAATTTTATTTAAAACCAGGAGCGTGCGCTGATGCTGAGCGACCAAATCCTTTAGGGTTTGATACTCTGGCTGCATTAAGTCCGCCTGGATTAGAAATAAAACCAAATCGGAGGCCAGGGCCGCGGCTGGCGCAGCCTCCTCCTGATCTGGACCTGTTGCACCGGTAAACAGGCTAGGCATCTCCACCAGGGAGCAAGACTCCTGCTGAGATACCCAGTTGGACTCCAAAACTTGAATCAGGGAAGTTTTGCCCACCCGACTACTGCCTATCACGACTAGGCGAATATCTGAACGGGTGAGTTCTGCGGTGACTTGAGCAACTTTGGCTCTCAGCTCGGTTTGGACTTTACCCGCCGTCTCCGCTTCTAGCTGCTCAATCATTTTTTCAGCCTCCGCGAGTTGGCAGTTTACTGCTGCGGTGGAAGCTTTGGGCTGGGTGGAGAGGTCAACTAAGGGCTTTTGCCGCAACCAAAAGTGAGCTCCGACGGCGATCGCCACAATACTTAAAATGCCAAGGTCTGCTCTCAAGGGTTGCCACCAGTGGCTGAGCAGATCTAGCAGCCAGACGGTCAAGGCCAAACCAATCACCCCACCTAGGATTGGTTGTTGTAGTTTAGTCAACATAAGTAGTAGGGGCCAGCAGTCTGTAGAGGTTGAAAAAGCTAGCCGCACTTAAGTTTAATCCCTAGAGCAAAGCCCCGCAAGGCTTAAACCCTACGGGACTCACACTTGATGGTGGCGGGGCATGGATTTGAACCATGGACCTTCGGGTTATGAGCCCGACGAGCTACCAGACTGCTCTACCCCGCGTCGTGTCTTCCAAGTATAGCGATAAACTGACCAACCCTGCAATTTTGTCCCTTGCCGTTACCAAGAACCCTAGCCCTTGCCGCTAGTCTGGGGATTTGAGGATCTGCTCCAGCGCTGCTTTGACCGTGGGGTATTGGTACTCGAACCCATAGGCCTGGGTTTGCTGGGGTAAAACCTTTTGTCCTTCTAAAATTACCTTGGCCGCATCTCCTAGTAAAAGTTCCAGGGCAAAGCCGGGGACAGGCAACCAGGAGGGACGATTTAGTACATCAGCCAGGGCTTGGCAGAACTCAGCCATTCGCACCGGATCAGGCGCTGTGGCATTGAGCCCACCCGCTACTTCCGGGTGGGCAAGCGCGTAGAGAATTAGGTTGACTAGATCTTCTCGATGCACCCAAGAGAGCCACTGGCGACCAGTGCCAAGCGGACCTCCAGCAAACAGCTTGAACGGGGTGATCATCTGGGCGATCGCACCCCCCATGCCCAACACAATCCCAAGGCGCAGGATCACCAGTCGCGTGCCGCTCTGCTTGACCTGCTCGGCTTCAGCTTCCCAAGTCTGGCAGACATGAGCGAGAAAGTCGTCTCCAGCCGGACTGGTTTCATCAAAGCTGGCAGTCTCACTCGTGCCGTAGTAGCCAACCGCCGATGCATTCACCAGCACAGCAGGTTTAGGCTCAGCTGCGCCAATTGCTTCAACAATTTTTTGTGTACCGAGCTGGCGACTGGCAAGAATTTCCTGCTTGCGCTCCGGGGTCCAGCGGGCTCCAAATAAGGGTTCTCCAGCTAGGTTCACAACCGCATCACACCCAGCGATCGCAGCTTGCCAGGAGCCAGATTCCTTTGGAGTGTAGAATACTCCTTCGACGTTGGGAAACCGGGCCGGGGGAAAAGCTTGGGCTAATTTAGCGACGTTGCGCACCAGTACGAGGACGTGGTGTCCTTCGGTTTGGGATCGCTCAACTAAGCGGCTGCCCACAAACCCAGTTGCTCCCGTGATCGCAATCTTCATCTTGAGTCCAAAAATTTGCAGTTACTGGCTTGCCACATCACTGTAGCCCTTTGAGTTTAGTGGAATGAACAACAGTGTAGGCTGCAAAAACTTCTGTATTCTACTTTTCTTAATACTGCCCTAAACATTAACCGACCTATGATAAACGCCAGTCGTTATCCTCCGGCAGCATTGCCCGGAACCTGAGGGCTAGCAGGGGTAGCAGGTTGAGGGGAGCCAGTCGGGCTACTGGTCGACTCAAAGGTTTTTGTTTCTACTGCACCAGGTTGTCCTAGGGGTTGAGCCGGAGTCTTGTCAGCGGTGACAAAGACACCACCAGCATTGCCGGCGCGGATAACCAGTTGCTGTTTAGCTGTCCAGGTTCGCTGTGTTTCTGGGGGTAGAATGCCCTCAAACTCGGTTTTACCATCTGCAACAATTTCCAGCCAGGATTCCTGTTTGATAGTGACATCAACCTGCACAGTCTGGGCGATCGCAGGGCTTTTAGCAGTCTGGACTGGGGCTGAAGTATTGTTGAGGCCATTAACAGCGGCAGCCTTGTTAGGAGGTTTAGCAGCTTGAGATCCAGCACCTGCTGGCCGACTGGCAGTTCCTGGCTGAAGGGATGGGACTGGAGTCGTGCTGGTTCCTACCGTAGAACGGTTGAGCAAGTAGGACAGGCCACTTGCTGCGGCAATAATTAGCACCACGTACAGCAAATAGAGGTGGAAGGTTCGCAGTTGCGGCGCCGGTAGCTGAGTCCAGGAATGCGATCGCGGCTGCACCCTGGCTCTAGCTGGAAAAGCACTGGCAAATTCTGCTCCATTGAGGTCAAGGGCCTCAGCAAAGCGGCGAATAAATCCGTGGGTATAGATCGGCTCAGGTAGTTGCTCCAGCTTGCCTGCTTCAATTGCCTTTAGCAAGCGTGGTTGAATCATCGTTTTCGCCGAAACCTGCTCCAGGGACATTTGTTTTTGTTCGCGAACCTGACGCAATTGTGAACCAAGCTCTCCTAGCTTTTCGATTAAATCTTGCTCATAGTCAAGCGTGTTCATCCCTGACACTCCTTACCCCGTCGCTAATCTCTACCACTATCGAATACTATGCCTCTTAAGTCTCGCAAAAATTCAAGTTCGGCAGCTATAAATGGGCGATGACCTCCGCACGGTAGTTCTGGTCTCGCTTCAGGCTGTAATTTTATCGGACCAATGGCCGTCCGGTGAAGCTGTAGGACTGGATAGCCTAACTGTTGAGCAACCCGACGAATTTGACGATTTCTCCCCTCTCTCAGAATAATTTCCAGTTTAGTGCCGACCTCAGGGCCAAGTCGGCGATCCAGGACTCGCACCTCGGCAGGCAAGGTCCGTTGGCCTGAGAGTACAACCCCATCGCGCCATACCTGAAGTGTTGACTCAGGGGGATGGCCCTCGACCCAAGCCTGATAGGTTTTGGGAACATGATATCGAGGATGGGTCAGGCAAAAGGTTACTTCGCCATCATTGGTCAGCAACAGGGCACCTGTGGTATCGAGGTCTAGACGGCCAACCGGATGAAGCCCTGCCAGTCGGTAAGACTCAGACAACAAATCAAGCACTGTAGGGCGCTGCCAGGGATCACGACAGGTAGAAAGAACACCTGCTGGTTTATGCAGCAGCAGGTGAAGCGGTTGAGGGCGCTCAGCAGATTGAATCGAGCAGCCATCCACCTGAATTAAATCGATTTGGGGATCTGCTTTTTGACCCAGGTTAACCACGGTCCCATTCAGCACCACCCGTCCATCCAGAATCATCTGTTCTGCTTCGCGACGGGAGGCAATGCCCCACTGAGAGAGAATTTTTTGTAACCTTTCCGCCATTAATCCACAACGAGTTTGAACACCAATCAAGTCGCAATTAGCAGTAGTCTGAACTATCAATCTGAAGCTTAGGCATTTTAGACTTTGGATCTTATCTCAATCTGTCTACTGATCGAAACAAGGGGGAGTCATAGCACTAGATGACTTGTATCTTGTGGCTCTAATTACAGGACTGACTTTAAATAAATTCAGATTAGCCAGCAGTATTGTAGTTAGTAAGTTGTTTTGCAGGTTGCCAGGGGAGAAAAATTTGCAACCAAGCACCTTGAGTTTCAAGATGATTGCTAGCCTTGACAGAACCGCCGTGGGCCTTAATGATTTGTTGAACAATTGCCAGACCTAAGCCGCTGCCGCTACTTGGTTGTAGAGCTGGTACTGTATCAACCTGATCAAGCGGCGTGCTCCAGGAGCAACTGTACCAGTCCGTAGTTGAGTGCTCTTCATGACTCCCATTTCCTCGATTGGACAGCCTATCTAGGGAAGGACTAACTGAGACCCTGCGGGGGCGGGCCGGATCTGCACGGTAGAATCGCTCAAATACATGGGGAAGTGCCTGTTCAGGGAAGCCAGGACCTACGTCCATCACTTCAATCTGAAGAACTTGCTTTATCTGCGCTGAAGAGCTGGCGTTTTGTGGCAAGGGAGGGGTTGGCTCAACCCTGACTCGCACACTGACAGCTTGATTAGCTGGACTGTATTTGATGCTGTTGTCAAATAAGTTGAGGAAGACGCGGTAGATCCGGGCTTCGTCTGCTTGAATCAGCAGCGAATCAGGGCCAGCGTAACTTAACCGTAGCTGTTTTTTGCTAGCAAGAGGTTCCAAACTGAGCCAGGCAGATTGAATCAATACTGGTAAGTCTATGGGCTTCAGCCTTAACTCTTGGGGAAGTTTCAGGGCAATTCGACCTAGATCCAAGAGGTCTTGTACTAAGGTGCCAAGGCGAACTGTTTCATTAACCAGGCGACCTACCCAGGTGCGCAGGGAGGAATCTACGCGAGGGTGCAGCATTTCTGCCACTAAGCGAATTGAAGTTAGAGGCGTTTTGAGCTCATGGGCAACATCTGAAGCCCAGCGATCGCGCTCTTGGGTAAGGGTAACGGCTTCTTGCCGATTCTCTAAAAAAATTCCCACATGACCTGCTAGGAGCGGAAAGGCATGACCCCGCAGGGGATATTCCTGAGACAAGTTCGCAGCATCAGCACTGCTAGGGTGAAAACGCCAATCCTTCTGGCAGGGTCTTTGAGCAGTTCGAGCCTCGCTAATCAGTTGGTCTAGCTCATAGGAGCGCACTAGCTCTAGGAGGCGACGACTTTGACCTTGCTTTCCCTGGTCAATGCTTAAGAGCTGACAGGCCTGAAGATTACACCAGTACAACTGATTTTGCTCATCGACTTGCAAGTAGCTAATTGGAGCAGCCTGGAGGATCTGCTGCCAGATTTCCAATTGCTGAGCCAGGCGTTGGTAGGCTTGCTGCCGATGATCAATTAAGATTGCTAGGCGAGCGATCGCAGCCGAGGGAGAGGAAACTGGCCTAACCTGCAAGTCCTGCAGAACTGATTTGAGCTTGAGCCTGAGCCGGATTTGCTCCCATCTCAAGAGGGCAAACCCAACCGCTAGACCAGCTAAAAACCACAGGAACTTCACGGCGGATTATCTTCTCTAGCAGCTTTGCTTCTGTTAAGCCAATCATGACATAGGAATCGTAGCCCTAACCAAATCGATAGCCAAACCCTCGTACTGTTAACAAGTAACCAGGATGACTGGGGTCTTGCTCTATCTTCTCTCTTAGCCAACGAATGTGGACATCTACGGTCTTGGTGTCGCCCACGAAGTCCAGTCCCCAAATTCTCTCCAATAGCTGCTCCCGTGACCAAACACGACGGGGATAGCTGATAAAAAGCTCCAGAATTCGAAACTCCTTGGGGGAAAGGTTAACCTCCTTGCCTCGGACCATGACGCGACATTCGTTAGGAAACAGCGAGATGTCTTGAAACCTTAACACGGAGACTGAGCTAGGAGCACTGGCTCGATGACGACGCAATAAAGCGCGGCAACGGGCGACTAATTCTCGCATGCCAAAAGGCTTTGTCAGGTAGTCATCTGCTCCAACCTCTAGGCCGACAACCCGGTCCATTTCGCTTCCCTTAGCACTCAGCATTAAAATTGGCATTCCATGCCCCTCTCGACGGATCAGTCGGCAGAAATCCAAGCCATTGATGTAGGGCAACATCAGGTCAAGAATAACCATGTCAAATCGTACGCCCTCGCCAGCATGAGGTGACTGAGTCATGGTATGAACGATTTCCAGCGCACTGCGACCATCTGCTGCTGTGACCACCTCATAACCCTCTTCGTTGAGGGTAAAGGCGATCGTTTCCCGAATTAATTCTTCATCTTCAACAATCAAGATCCGCCCTAACTGGATGTTGTGCTGGCTAGGCTTAGCAGTAGGAGCCTCGATCGATAACATGGAGGGCATTATTGATAGGATGGAAGACATTTTAGTACCGAAGCCAATTCAGACCGATCTTATCATTCGTCTTTGTCGTTAAAATTAGATCCAACTCGCGACATAAATCAGGTCTAATATATCTAGACAATTTGATTCCGTGAACTTAACCAAACACAATCAACCAGAGGGGAATTAGGGGGAGTAGGGCAATTGTACTTAAAGCAATACTGCTG
This sequence comes from Thermosynechococcaceae cyanobacterium, assembly GCA_041748155.1. GTDB lineage: Bacteria > Cyanobacteriota > Cyanobacteriia > Thermosynechococcales > Thermosynechococcaceae > JBGTDT01. Next base: position 54,216 of record JBGTDT010000170.1, read on the forward strand.
GAGGTTAACTCCCAGTCTAAGTCGTACTCTTCTGCCAGGACCAGGCTGGCAAAGGCTGTCGGCATTCCTGACATTAGGACTAAAGCCAAGCGAGGTTCGCCAGATAGTCCCAACACGGTAGTGCTCAGGCCCATGATTACTGGTAATACCAAGACTTTGAGTAGAGCCGGAACTAAAGCGACTTGAAAACTTTTGAGTCCCTTGAGCTGTCTCAGACGCATGCCTGTGGGCAAGAATGCTAGCGGGATCACGACCCAGACTGAGGTCTGAAGTCCTGACTCAACCGTGGGTGGAAAGGCCACAGAGCGACTCAGCAATCCGGCTACAAAGGCCCACAGAGACGGCACACTCAAGACATCCCTTAGCGGAATCCACCAGTAGTTTTCTAAGGATGAGCGACCAAAATAGCTGGCCAGAAATACACCCAGTCCGTAGGCCCCCAAAAGGTTTTGGCTGACTGCATAGAAGACGGCCCAGCTCAAATGAGCGTTGCTAATCAAAGCAGTGGCGATCGCCAGCCCAACAAAGCCTGTGTTACCAAGCATGGAGCAGAGAATGAAACTTCCTCGGTACTTTCTGGCAGCAGCAAAATCAAACGACTCAGGCTCAGGAGTGGAACTGTTGACTAGCAGCTTCTCCGGGCGACTGGCGAGTCGCTTCTGTCCCCACAGGCCCAAAACTGCCAAGCCCATCCCGACGAGTAAAGCCATCCCGGTAAAAAGGGGCGAGAGCCAGGCCAATTCAGAAAAGTCTGTCTGGCGGGCTAAAGCAAAAATTTCGACAGGCACGCCGACCCAGTACAAACCGCGACCTAGCAGCCGGGGAAAGGCCAGGGGCATAAAGTGAACCAGAACCAGTCCTAGCCCTGTCCAGAGGAGTAGCGGAGTATAGGCTTGTAGCAGGCTTTCAGTCATGGCAGGGTAGATTCTTAAAGCCGCCCCTGAGAATTTTGACGAACGAGAAAAGCGGCAGACTCAACGTGAGCGGTTTGAGGAAAGAAGTCGGCAGGTTGAACGCGCGTGAGGTGATAATGTCCCATCTGACATAGCAGTTTCAGGTCCCGCGCCAGGGTAGCTGGATTGCAGCTCACGTAGACAATTTGCTCTGGGCAAATTTGCTTAAGACAGTCAATCACCGCTCGATCACAACCCTTACGCGGAGGGTCCAGTACTACAATGTCCGGGGTGATCGGCAGAAGCGGCAGCAGAGCTTCCACAGTTCCCACCTGAAAGGTAACGTTTTGAATCTGGTTCAACGCCGCGTTCTGGCTGGCCTGATCTGCTGCTACTGGCTGGATTTCTAACCCAAAGACATGCTGAGCCCGTTGGGCCATCGGTAAGGTCAGTGTGCCAATGCCACAGTAGGCATCGACAACGGTTTCATTCCCTTGAAGATTTAGTTGGTCTAGAATAACGCCCAGCAGTGCCTCTGCCTGCTCTGTGTGAATTTGAAAGAACGTGTCAGGTCGAATCTGAAACTGGAGTCCAGCAAATTCTTCCCGCAAGTAGGGTTGCCCAGCAATACAGCAGGTTTCAGGGCCAAAGATAGCATTGGTCCGTTCAGGGTTGTAGTTAAGCGAGACGCCTACGAGATTTGGATAGCGAGTCAGCCATGCCTGCGCCTGGGCTTCTACACCGGGCAGATTCCAATTCCGAACCACGAGGGTTAGTAAAATTTCCCCTGTGCGGCGACCAATCCGCAAAGATAGATGACGGACCTGACCCTTGTGATCAAGTTCATTGTAGGCTCGCCAGCCCCGCCGCTGTATGTCCTGCTTGATGTCTGAGAGTAGCGGATTCAATCTCGGATCTTGGACGGGACACTGGTTGAGGTTGATCAGGCGGTGTGTCCCTTTTTGGTAGTAGCCAGCTTGAATAACCCCTCCCTGGCGGGAACTGGCCAGGGGATAGGTTGCTTTGTTGCGATAGCCCAAAGGGGAAGGGGCAGGCAGCACTGGAGTGACGGGAGGTTGAGTCAGTCCCCCAATCCGCTCCAGGGCTTCTACGACCTGGTTCCGTTTGGCTGCCAGTTGGTATTCATAGTCAACGGCCTGCCACTGGCAACCCCCACACTTGTCTGCCACAATGCAACCGGGTCTGATCCGCTGGGGTGAGGGGTTGAGGATACGCTGTAATTTCCCCTGAGCATACTGGGGTTTAACCCGCACCAACCGTGCTTGCACATGATCGCCGGGCACAGTATCAGGAACGAAGACTACCCGTTGCCCCCAGCGGCCAATACCATCGCCGTTATTGCTCAGATCGGCGATCGCAACTTCAATCAATTGGCCTTGCTGCCACTGATTGTCTACTTCTAAACTGCTAGTCAATTCTGTTTACTCAGAGTCTGCTTCAGCATTTATTCTAAGCTGCTAGACTCTGAGAATTCAGCTCAATCATCCCTTGAGGAATTTACAGATGCAGTTAACCGCTTCCTGCTTACTTTCCCGACCACTGCTGTAATAGGATGTCAGGGGTAAGCGATCACCGCAGGCCAGTAGGAATCTGACTCGGTAGGTCTGGTCACCGTCGCTATCAGTTGAATCTTCTACCTGAACATCTAGAACTTCGCGGAGCCTGTGCTCCAACAATTCTGTCTTAAACAAACCTTTTCGTTTAACGACCATGCAACCCAGGGTTTTATCAAAACTACAAGTCACAACTTGGGTCACAGAGACGACAAAAAGACCAGCAGCGACAAAGATTCCTCCGAAGGGATAGGCAAACCAGCGGCTGTCATCCCGAACCGTGAGCAAAGCCTCCCCAGGATTACTAACAAAGGCATCAACGCGGGAGGCTGAGGCTTGCTTTGCCTCGTAGCCAGAACTATAAATGGATGTTAAGGGAATGTTTCCATCCCTCGTCAGCAGTGCAACACGATAGGTGTCGCCATCACTACTAGAGCTGGTTTCAACTTTAGCTCCCTGCAACCCGGTCAGGGGGATTTCTTGCGACTGTGATCCCAGCAACCCTGATTCTGCTAGCTCGCACTTACCCTGGGTCGGCTCAACCCGCCTGCAGGTCAGCGTTGATGCTCGCCCAAATACAGTCATGACAAACAGTCCAGCGATCACAAAGAGACTACCAAAGATCCAAAGTCCTACGGGTTGGTCTTGCAGCTTCAGGACAGTAGGTGTCTGCTGGACAATTTTCATCAGTTTTTGGGGTTTAATAGGGGCCAGTTATCGTACTGATACGTCTAGCTTTCCCGATCTTTATTCCCAAGCACCAGGTACTGTCAACTTTGTTAACCGCCTTTGTTTTGCTTGCCTTTCAGGGTAGATCGTTAGTCTCAGTCAGTTCGCGCTTCCGGTAAAATCAGCATCGCATCCCCGAAGGAGTAAAAGCGATACTGCTCGGCGATCGCTACCTGGTATAGCGCCATGAGCCGCTGCCGTCCGACAAGGGCGCTAACCAACATCAGCAGGCTGGAGCGAGGCAGGTGAAAATTGGTAATCAGCCCGTCCACAACCTGCCATTTGTAACCTGGATAGATAAATAGCTCCGTTTTCCCCTGGTAGGGTTGCAATTCATCACCCTGGGTTGCCGCTTCCAGGGCACGAGCAACTGTTGTGCCGACTGCAATTACCCGCCCACCCTGAGCTTGGGTTGCCTGAATTTGCTGGACTGTTTCTGCTGGAACCTCCACCGACTCGGCATGCATGGCATGACTCGTAATATCTTCAGTTTTTACAGGCCGAAAAGTTCCTACACCAACGTGTAGGGTGATAAAGCCGTGGTGAATACGTTTTTGGTCTAATCGGGCTAGCAAGTCCGGGGTGAAGTGTAGTCCAGCCGTAGGAGCTGCCACCGCACCGGGCTGACTGGCATAAATAGTCTGGTATTGTTCAGGTTGGGCCTGGGATTTTCTCAAGTAGGGTGGCAGAGGCACTTGACCCAGTCGAGCTAGCTGCTGGTCGAGGGACTTCCCCTCGCGGGAGTTCAGGAGTTCAAACTGCAAAACGCGGCCTCCGGTTGCCGAATCAACCGTCAGAACTGCTGCCCTTAAGCTGGGTTGCTCTGGTAGGCCAAACTCAATCTCGGCACCTGGCTGCAAGCGTCTACCCGGCTTGACCAGAGCCAGCCAGCAACAGTTGGGTCGCGGCTCCAGCAGTAAAACTTCTACATTGGGTTGGAGCGTACCTGCAGTACTGCCCGGACTTGTCAATTTACGACCAAGAAGTCGAGCTGGAATCACACGGGTATTGTTCAAGACCAACAGGTCACCAGGCTGCAAGAGATCGGGCAAATCTCGAAACACGCAATGCTGATGATTGGCTGGCTGAACAACCAGCAAGCGGGCTCTGTCCCTGGGGACAACTGGGTTTTGAGCAATTTGCACTTCTGGCAGGTTGTAATCGTAGGCAGCCAGTGATCGATCCACTTCCGGGTTAGACCCTGAGGATACAGGGGCTGTAGCGCTGCGATTGAGATTCCAACTAAAGGTCATCCTACTAGAGGCCACAGAACTATTTTTGCGATCGCTGCTTGCCAGACTACACCTGCCTGGTTCACAGGGTTGGGGTTACAAGACCTCAAGGGAATTCTACCTGCACTCCTGAGGTGGTAGCCTGTTTTGAGGTCAACTTCTTAGTGCTCCTGACTTAACTTAAATCTTAAATATAGAGGAGGATTCCGCCATACTTCCGTAGTTTTCCCCTACTGGTTTTTGTTTATCTCCACAACAATGAAGGTATAGCATCTGCTTGGACTGAAAAGTATTATGGACTATCTTTACCACCTGGGGAAGGCAAGTCATGCCCTACGAGTATTCGAGCATTTGCATCTAAACCAGAATCGTCTGCCAGTAGAGTTTGTGACAGCAGTTCACCAAATTGATGGCTGGATTGTCAGGGTCAAAATGGCTCATGACCTGGCAGCTCAGCAAAATGGAGATTTTCGCGCTTTTATGAACGAGCTAGGTGTGCTCTACAAACCCGGTATTCATCTCAAGATGGCACTGCAAGGGTTGGAAACGGGGCGATCTCCTGCTGAGGTGATGCATCATTACCAGGTGGCTGTCGTCTCTCATGGCAGCCCCGATCGGACTGAAATTGAAGAGTTTCGCGAACAATTTATCCAGGGGTTAGGATACTGCCCTGAGACCTTAGCATAGACAACTGGCTTGCTCAGAGCTAGGTAGAGCCAGAAGTTTATGAAACGTGAGCGGGAAACCCGCGTCCCCTTGTGGCTGCAGCAATTGAATCCATTCCGTGGAATAATGTAGAGGGTTAGGGTCTCAAAAGACCCTCCTAGTATGCAAACGGCAAGCAGAATGTGAAGGTTTTAGTTGTTGGCAATGGAGGCCGTGAACACGCTCTGGCCTGGAAACTTCTCCAATCTAATCGCGTTGAGCAAGTTGTATGTGTACCGGGTAATGGTGGAACTGCTGCACTGAAGCGTTGCCAGAACTTAGCTTTGCCTGTGGATGACTTTGAGGGGATTAGCCAGTTTGCTCTAGCTAATACTATTTCCCTGGTAGTTGTAGGTCCAGAGCTGCCTTTAGCCCTAGGAATTAGTGATCACCTCCGGGTAGAGGGAATTCCTGTTTTTGGTCCAACCCAGGCAGGAGCGAAGCTTGAGGCTAGCAAGTCCTGGGCTAAAGACCTGATGCAATCAGTTGGCGTTCCTACCGCTGCTGCCCAAACATTTACCGATGCAGGTGCTGCCAAAGCCCATGTACAGGCTCAGGGAGCACCGATTGTGGTCAAAGCTGACGGCTTGGCGGCTGGTAAGGGCGTCACCGTTGCGACGACGGTTGAGCAAGCCTGGGCGGCTGTGGAAGCGGCTTTTGCTGGAACCTTCGGCACTGCTGGTGAGAAGGTTGTGATTGAGGAGTGTCTTACCGGGCAGGAAGTGTCTGTCTTAGCGCTAACGGATGGCTTAAGTGTGCGGCTGCTGCTCCCGGCTCAAGACCATAAAAGGATTGGAGAAGGCGACACAGGGGCAAACACAGGTGGGATGGGAGCCTATGCCCCAGTTCCCCTGGTGACGCCAAGCTTGATGGACCGGGTTCAACAAGAAATCTTAGAGCCTGCGATCGCAGCCCTGCGGCAGCGGGGCATTGACTACCGAGGCGTACTCTACGCCGGGTTGATGATTACCCCAGCGGGCGATCCCAAAGTGATTGAGTTTAACTGTCGCTTTGGCGATCCAGAAACTCAAGTGGTTTTACCCTTACTGGAAACACCCCTGGAAGATCTGCTCCTGGCCTGTAGCGAGCAGCGACTGGCTCAAGCTCCACCGATCCAGTGGAGGACGGGCGTAGCCGTTTGCGTGGTCACAGCGGCCCAGGGCTATCCAGGACCCTATGCCCAGGGTCAGGCGATCACCGGAATTGACCAGGCCGAAGGACCAAATGTGGCCGTATTTCATGCTGGGACAAAACTTCAGGATCAGCAACTAGTCACGCACGGGGGACGAGTTCTGGGCGTTACAGCTTGGGGCGAGAACTTTGAGCGGGCGATCGCCCAAGCCTATGCCGCAGTCGAGTGTATCCAGTACGAGGGCAAATATTACCGGCGGGATATCGGCTACCGGGTCCGGACTGCGGGCTCAGTATTTGTTGAAACCCTTTGATTAAGTCAGCTTGGAAGTAAGACGGATGAACCAGAATCCTGCCGATGCAGCCCCCCTTCACACCCTGCAACCGCTGACTCGATTCTTCGACCGGGCAGCGGACTATGCTAAATACCGGCCCAGCTATCCAGATGCCGCGCTCAATCTTATCTTGGAAGACCTGGGTGATCCCTGCCAGCTTGTCGCCGCAGATGTTGGTGCCGGAACTGGGATCTCCTCGCGCTTACTGGCAGAGCGTGGTATTCGAGTTCTGGCGATCGAACCTAATGTCGCTATGCAAGAGGCGGCTGCTCCTCATCCACGGGTAGAGTTTTGCGATGGCACTGCAGAACAAACTCACCTGACTGAGGCGTCGGTTGACCTGGTGACCTGCTTTCAATCCTTTCACTGGTTTGAACCCGACACAACTCTACGGGAGTTTCACCGCATCTTGAAGCGATCGGGACGCTTAGCCCTAGTCTGGAATGACCGCAACCAAGAAGATGAATTCCAACAGGGGTACAGTGACTTAGTTCGCCTGGTCTCAAATAATCATCCGGCTGAGCGGCGGCTGGTCTCAGTTAATCCACTCTTTTCAAGTTCCTATTTCATTCATATCCAGCAGCACGTGCTGACATACCGGCAGGCGGTAGACTTGCCAAGTTTGATCGGTCGGGCTCGGAGTACGTCCTACGTTCCCCAGGAGGGACCAAAACACGAGCAACTGATTGCTGGTTTGCAGGAATTACACCATCGCTTTTGCGACGCTCAAGGGCTGGTTTACCTGGTTTACAACGCCAGCATCTATCTAGCTGCTCCACAGCCTAGTTAGGACAGACAGGCATTAAAAGCCATAGCCTCAGGAGAGATTTTTCATTTAGAACTTTGCTGTCAGGGCTTGAAGCCTCTTTACGGGAGTATTGATTGCACAACGCGAGCAAGGCTTCATCGCGCTGTTTGAACTGACCCTAGCTTCTTCAGAGCACAACTGGTGAAACTTCAGGCATTAAGACCTCAAATTTCGCAGTACCGAAAGAATATCCAATTGCAGCGAAAGTTTGTTCATTGCGAATCTACCTTGTACTCTTTAGGCTGATTCTCAACGGCCTAAGTACTGTTACGAGCTGGGCCGTGAGATATCTCTGGCAAACAAAAGTTAAACCAACATAAAAACGAGATTTGTAAAGGAGAGTAACAAATATGGCTAGACATGGCTTTGGCCCTCGCAAGGGAGACCAACAACCCCCTGGTGAATTTGCGCTAACAGGAAAGTTCGGCAGAATGTTTCCCAGACTTCGTCCATTGACTCCATCAGTGGAAAGTTTGACTGAGCTTGGAAACGCGATGGTAGATCCAAGCCCCAATACTCCAGACGGAGACAATCAGAACGTACCCGCCGGGTTCACCTATCTCGGCCAGTTTATCGATCATGACATCACACTTGATACCACCGCGCTGCAAGAGATCATTGTTGACCCGCTGTCGGTGAGAAATTTTCGAACCCCAATGCTTGATCTCGACAGTCTTTACGGATCTGGTCCAGAGGTGCAACCCTTTCTGTACCAGCTTGCTTCAGATTCCGACCGTCAAGCTCACGAACTGTTTTTGATTGGAGAGACAACGGCAAGTCCCACAGGCAGGGAGGGTGAGCAGCTTCCCGTACTGCCCAACGACCTCCCTCGGGCCAAAAGTATGCTGGGGTTGCTTGGTGACCCGCGCAACGACGAGAACCTGATAGTCTCCCAACTACACCTTGCTTTTTTAAAGTTCCATAACAAGCTGGTTCAGGAAATCAGAAATGGCAACCTGAAACAAGAAGCTCCCCTGCGAAAAACGCCCTTCGAAGAAGCGAGAGACTTGGTGATTTGGCACTACCAGTGGATTGTGCTCCACGACTTTCTGCGCCGTATTCTTGACAATGAGCAGCTAGATCTAGTCCTGAACGAAGGCAGATCTTTTTACAGATTTGCTGACGAGCCATTTATTCCTGTTGAGTTCTCAGTAGCTGCCTATCGTCTTGGTCACAGCATGGTGCGTGCAGTGTACGACTACAACCGGGTTTTTACCTTCCGTGATACTGACAGTGATCTAACACCTGCGACGCTTGAGCTGCTATTTGAGTTCACGGCCAAATCAGGTACTCCGAGCACCCCTCTCGGTCTTAACCCAACCCTCCCTAGCAACTGGATTATTGATTGGCAGAGGTTTTTTGAGTTAGGACCCGCCGCGCAAGTGGGGTTTAGCCGCAAGCTAGATCCATTCCTAGTTGACCCTCTCAAGAATCTGCCAAACGTTCCGGCTCCAAGCTCACTGGCTGTTAGAAATTTGCTTCGAGGTCGTAGTCTTGGCCTGCCACCCGGTCAAAGTGTGGCGAGGCGGATGAGATTCAAGCCGTTATCTGAGTTTGAAATATCCCAAGGTCCAGATGGAGAGGTTGCTGCGAAGCATAATTTTCATATTGAGTCACCGCTTTGGTATTACATTCTCAAGGAAGCTGAAATTCAAGGCGAAGGGAAGCGCTTAGGTCAGGTGGGAAGCCGGATTGTCGCTGAGGTTTTTGTTGGTCTTCTGGAGGGTGATAGCAGCTCATTTTTAGTCCGAAATCGTGACTGGAAACCGACACTTCCTTCACAACAACCAGGGACATTCACGATGGTGGATCTATTGAATTTTGTCGGAGACATCAATCCGATTGGTGATTAGTCAGGACCTAGTAGTGATTTGGGGCAGCGAGTATTATCCAAGTCGCCACCAGCAGCTAGGGGGTAGAGTGATAAATATTTTGAGATCAAGATCCCAGTACAGTGGACGTTATCTCCCAACCCCCTACACCGACTCCTAGCCCCTGGAGCCTAAGAGGTCAGACCTTTAACTGGGGTGAGCGGACTTACTTGATGGGGGTGCTGAACGTCACCCCGGATAGTTTCAGTGATGGAGGACAGTTCAATACCGTAGAAACCGCGATCGCCCAAGCTCAAAATTTAGTAGCTGCTGGGATCGACATCCTTGATGTTGGCGGTCAATCAACCCGGCCTCAAGCAATTGAGGTTCCTGTAGAAGCAGAATTGAGCCGGGTACTGCCCATCATAAAAACACTGCGCCAGGAGTGTCAGAGCCCCATCTCCATCGACACTACACGGGCAGCCGTAGCTGAGGCAGCGATTGAGGCTGGAGCCGATCTGGTCAACGATATTTCTGGGGGGACCTATGACCCAGAAATGTTGCCTACGGTAGCCCGACTCGGCGTGCCCATCGTGTTAATGCATCTGCGAGGCACCCCACAGACCATGCAGAAGCTGACGGATTACAACGATCTAATCGGCGAAATCTATCAATTTTTGGAGCAACGAATTCAAGCGGCGATCGCAGCCGGAATTGACCCGGCCAAAATTGCCATTGATCCTGGTATTGGTTTTGCCAAAACCCTGAGCCAAAACCTGGAGATTCTGCGCCACCTCCAGGCATTCTGCAGCCTGGGCTGCCCGGTTTTGGTCGGACCTTCGCGCAAAAGTTTTATTGGCCGAATTCTCGATCAGCCGGACCCAAAAGCGCGAGTCTGGGGCACTGCGGCGGCCTGTTGCGCTGCGATCGCCGGGGGGGCTGATCTGATTCGAGTTCATGATGGCCCAGAAATGCGAGATGTTTGCCGGGTCGCTGATGCAATTTGGCGTCCCAACGAAGAGCTTTCTACCTAGCTCCAAGGCATTTGAATTCAACAAGTCGCCTTAACTGGTATAGCAAAGGGCATGAGGGTTAGGACACAATAGAGGGTGGGAAAAGAGAGGTGAGGATAATGGCAGCCGCCTACAGCTACGACTTAAGGCAAAAAGTGATACAGGCAATCGATAAAGGGATGAGAAAGAGCGAAGCGA
>JBGTDT010000171.1:0-17582 GCA_041748155.1 Thermosynechococcaceae cyanobacterium
CACGCTTGAGTTCGCGGGCATCGGTTGTGGTTTCGATAAACTGATTGAGCGAATCCATTGCTATCTAAACAGTTGACGAGAGATTGTCTTAGCCTACAGTATATTATCTGTCCTTGCTACCTATTTAGGATCGCTATAGAACTCGATCCAACAATCCAGATCGCTCTTTGCCCTTCCAGGAGCCCAACGGTTTTCACTATCACGACAGTTGGTTGCGCAATCTGCTCATTGGTGGTGCCATGAACGGAGAGTATCCAAGCTCCACAAAATCCGCTAGAACTAGATAATTAAGCGATTGGTGTACCTTCTAACTTTTTGGACATCTTCTAAAGACTTATGGTACTTTGTTGCTAAAGCAAAAGAAGAGTCCACAAAGCATACGTACTTCAAATGTACCTAGATCAAGAAACTAAATTGAGTTCACTCTTATCTAAAGCCAAGGAAATTGATGTAGTTGCTGACCCATTTCCCCATCTTATTCTAAGAAATGCTTTAGAAGAAAATCTCTACTTAAAACTCGTTGCAGAGATGCCTTCCCTTACCCTAGTAAGCAAGGGAGTGGAAAACAATGAAATAGATTTATCTTCTAGTAACAAAAGATTCAACTACTTAGCAAAAGAGAGTCTTAATGATAATCAAATCACCCCTTTATGGAAAAAGTTTATCGCCCTTCACACCTCAAGCGCGTTTCTAGGCGAGTTTCTTAATATATTCAAAAGGTACATTCTTAAGATATATCCTAACTTAGAGGAGGAATACGGCTCCTTTGAAGTGCTTCGTTCTGGAACTCGAAAGATCGACACGTTTGACAAGTCAGATGTCTTACTTGATGCACTTATTAGTATGAATACTCCTGTGGTTACTAGGCCGACTTCAGTCAGGCGGGCTCATGTTGATTTGCCTGATAAGCTATTTGCAGGTCTGTTTTACATGCGTGATCCTCAAGATACCTCAACAGGTGGGGACCTTGAAATTTATAAATTTAAGCAGAGCAGACCTTGTGGATTTAATGATTGTCAAATTTATGCTGACTGTGTTGAACACGTTAAGACGATTAAATATGAACAAAATGTTCTGGTGTTATTTCTAAATTCTATTCACTCCCTACATGGCGTAACTGTACGCTCATCAACAAATTACCCCCGATACTTTGTTAATTTGGTCGGCGAAGTTAATAAACCTTTATTTGATCTTTCAAAATATCAAGAATTGCCCCATAAGAAGTACTTGAGAAGCTTTAAGAGAAAACTAAAAACGTTTTCTTGCAGGTAGAAGTATGCAGTGTACCAAGAATAAAACTTATGTCTTACAGGTTATTAAACTGCTCAAGCTAGAAGCAGATGCAATTACAAAGGCCGCAGATCGGCTCCAGCCTGAGCAAGTTGAACAGGCAGTTGAGCTATTGGCCAACTGTCAGGGCAAAGTTATTCTGACGGGTGTTGGCAAGTCGGGCATTGTCGCGCGGAAAATTGCTGCTACCTTGACAAGCACAGGTACACTTGCAGTCTATCTCCATCCTGGTGATGCGCTACACGGGGACTTGGGAATAGTCACTGCAGTAGATGTAGCCATGGTCTTAAGTAACAGTGGCGAAACTAACGAACTGGTTGCGATGTTACCCTATCTTAGAGTTCGACAGGTTCCAATTATTGCCTTAGTTGGTAACCTACGCTCCACCCTTGCTCGCAATGCTGATGTGGTGATAGATGCTGCTGTTGACAAAGAAGCTTGCCCATTTAATTTAGCACCTACTACCAGTACAACGGTTGCCTTGTCTATCGGGGATGCTCTGGCAATAACCTTAATGCAAGTGAAAGGGTTAACTCCAGAAGATTTTGCCCTCAATCATCCGGCAGGACGATTGGGCAAGCGCTTAACGCTGAGAGTTAGGGATTTGATGCATAGCGATGGGGACACTTCCACTATTTCACCTCAAGCTACTTGGATTGAAGTGCTGAGCACAATTAGTCAGGCTGGTCTGGGTGCTGTCAGTGTTGTAGATGATTCAGGCTGTTTACTCGGGATTATTACTGATGGTGATTTGCGACGGTTGCTACAAAAAGTTAGACACTCAGACCTAGAAACGCTCACAGCAAGTCTGATGATGACGCAAAATCCCACTGTGGTTTCCCCTGATGTATTGGTCTACCACGCCTTTCAACTGATGGAAAACCGCCCCTCCCAGATCTCAATTTTACCTGTTGTCGATCAAGAGCAGCACTGTGTCGGTATGCTTCGACTTCACGATATCCTTCGCAGCGGCTTATGAATATACTGGCCGTAATTCCTGCTCGGTATAACTCGCAGCGCTTTCCAGGTAAACCGCTAGCTATGATTGGCGATCGCTCGATGGTGCAGTGGGTTTATGAAGCAGCTAAGAGCTGTCCCGCTTTTAGCAATGTTATCGTCGCTACAGACAGTGAAGCCATTGCAGCTTGTGTGGATGAATTTGGGGGAGCTGTGGAAATGACGCGCAGCGACCACAAAACGGGTACGGATCGAGTCGCAGAAGTGGCTCAGCGGTATCCAGAGATGGGTGCGATCGCCAATGTCCAGGGAGACCAGCCCTTTGTCACCTCCCAAATGTTGACTGAGTTAGTCACCCCATATCTACAGGGAGACTTGCCCAATATGACCACCCTGGCTTGCCCTCTGGAGCAAGCAGACTACTCTGATCCCAACGCTGTTAAAGTACTCTGCGATCGCAAGGGTCAAGCCCTCTACTTCTCCCGCTCCGCAGTTCCCTACTATCGCAATCCAGGCGTGGCACCAGTGTTTCATCATTTAGGGCTGTATGCCTTTAGTCGGAACTTTCTGGCGGAATATGCTAGCCTTACCCCGACCCCGCTAGAACATTGTGAAGGGCTAGAGCAACTGCGTGTTTTAGAGCACGGATACTCGATCACAATCTGCCAAACTCAGACAGCGGTTCTCGAAGTTAACACACCTAATGACTTGCTGAAAGCTCAATCCTTACTCGCCGAAAGTGCCGTTAAACTATGACATAAACTTAAATAAAAAATAGTATCTCTGCAGGTTTTACTTTGAGGGAAGGGGTAGTTTAAAGTGTCATTTCCGCCAGAAATCTTTCTGATTGGTGCTCAAAAGTCAGGGACAACGACCTTAGCCTATTGGCTATCCCAACATCCTCAGGTTTGTGTCTCTGTGCCCAAGGAACCACACTTTTTCACCCGTAACTGGGATAAAGGTTTTGCTTGGTATCAAAACAGGTTCTCTAATTATAAAAATGCTGTCTGTGTTGATGCCTCAGTAACCTACTCGGCGGCATCCCTCAGTCTGAAAGAAAACCTTAGTCAGGTTAGAAGGGCTAGGCAGGGAGTCCCACAGAGAGTCTACTCCATCAACCCCGCCGCAAGGTTCATTTATCTGCTCAGAGAGCCAGTAGAGAGAACTTACTCTGGGTACTGGATGTCGGTCAACTTGGGACGCGAAAAAAAAAGTTTTGCAGAAGCGATTAGGCGTAACTCAGACTATCTCGATATCAGTGATTACTACGGACAGCTAGCCCTTTGGCTAGAACATTTCCCGCTTGAATCCTTCTTGTTTCTTTTGTTCGAGGACCTAAAGAAAAATCCTGAGCAGGTGGTCAAAGACTGTTTTAATTTTATTGGAGTTGACTCTAAAAACTGCCAGATTCATCCAGAAGTTAAAAATAAATCGAGAGTTGCCAATGTTGTTGGTCGTCGGTTCAACAGCTTCTGCTTTCGTTTAGACAATTCTGAGGTCGGTTACCTTGCTCCACCTTATATGAGAGAATTAGTTCAGAAATTTACCACAGACTCCAGAGGATTTCCAGAAATGCCAGAAAAAGAGCAGGAATTTCTTCGTGGGTATTTTTCTGAAAAAAACTACCAATTAGAACTTTTGACTGGGCTTGCTTTAAGTCAGTGGTAAGTAGAGCATATCTAGGAAGTGTTTCAATGATTCAAACTCAGATTACTGATACCCTTTCCATTGGCGATGGATGTTCGTTAGCTTTAATTGGGGGTCCCTGTGTGCTTGAATCTGAAGACTTTACGCTAAAAATGGCGGAGCAGATTTCTCAGGTCTGCGATCGCCTCGGTATTTCCTTCATCTTCAAATCTTCCTTTGATAAAGCTAACCGCACTTCAATTCAATCCTTCCGAGGGCAAGCTCTAGAAACTGGACTCAAAATCCTCCAGCGAGTCAAAGCCGAGGTTGGCATCCCGGTACTGACAGATATTCACGAGAGTTACCAGGCGGCTCCTGTAGCCGAGGTCGTTGATGTACTGCAAATTCCAGCTTTTCTCTGCCGCCAAACCGATTTACTACTGGCCGCTGCCGCTACAGGCCGAGTGGTCAATGTGAAAAAAGGTCAATTTCTCGGTCCTTGGGACATGAAACACGTTGTCCGCAAGCTAGAATCCGGCGGAGCCAAGCAGATTCTCTTAACTGAGCGGGGCACGAGCTTTGGATATAACACCTTGGTGGTAGATTTTCGCTCTCTGCCTCAACTGCGAGAACTAGGATACCCCGTAGTCTTTGATGCAACTCACAGTGTGCAAATGCCGGGGGGCCAAGGTGATAAGTCTGGAGGACAGCGCCAGTTTGTGCCTTTTCTGGCCAGAGCAGCGGCAGCGGTTGGTATTGATGCCCTATTTATGGAGATCCACGAGAACCCGGATCTTGCTCCAAGTGATGGTCCAAACATGATCCCGCTCGCCCACCTGGAAGCAGTGCTGAAACAAATTCTCAGCGTCCGTGCTGGTTTGGAAGTTGCTGCTCCAGTTTACCTATCCTGAGTAATTATGTCTGAGTCCAAGTTGCGATCGCAAAGTACCCCCGCTGGAGTGGTCTGGCCGGAGGACATCAGAGAATTGCGCCTGTCTCAGGTCAAGCTTTTGGCCCTGGACGTTGATGGCGTGCTAACGGATGGAGGTCTCTACTACACAGAAAGCGGTGAAGAGTTACGAAAGTTTAATATTAAAGACGGCCAAGGCATCAAGTTGTTGATGCAATTAGGAATAGAAGTTGCAATTATTACTGCCAAGGATTCTTTATCAACCCTGCATCGTGCTAAGAAGCTTGGAATTACCCATACATACTTGGGTGTCGAAGACAAATTACCTGCTCTTGAAGAACTAGTTGAAAAGCTAGGTCTCTCTTTATCTCAAGTCGCATACGTTGGCGACGATATCAATGACCTTGCAGTGATGCAAGCCGTTGGCTGTCCTTTAACGGTGGCTGATGCCATGCCGCAAAACCAGGCTCAGGCCATGTATGTAACTAGATTAAATGGCGGGCAGGGAGCTATCCGGGAGATTTGCGATATTTTAGTACAGCTTCACGCCAGTTCTAGAAACGAACATTCGTCTGATTAAGTAGAAAAAGCATATCAAGTGCAACCACATGACGAACGTACTGGGGATAGGTGTAAACCGTAAAACCTGTCAAACTACTCCATATCTTTGCTCTAATTCTAAAAATATACCCGTTAGAAAAAGAGAACTAGTATGTTAAGTCGCAAGCTAGTAAAGCGGCTTGTAGCCTGTAATGGGAGTATTCAACTTGTCACAGCTCTATCGGTTCTAAGCTATAGAGAAAAGGAACAACAGGAACTAAATTGTCAGTACGAGAATTACCTCGTTATTACTCCTCTCTGGGCTCCTCAAGGGCAAGCAGATGAATTTGCAGCTTTTATAGAAAAAATAGCCAGGTCAGTTTGCCCATGGAAAAAAATTGTATATATTCCTTTAGAGCAGATAGGGAAACTAGCTAATATCTTAAGCACATTTAATTTATCTAGTACATCTCAACAAATTCACGAGCTACTAGAAGTTGAAAGCCCTGACGAAATCTACTTGGCTCGCAATTGGAAATTTGAAAACCAGCTTTTGATGAATGTTTATGAGTCTGCCGAAAAAATTTGCTACGGAGATGGTATAGGAATTCACCTTTCACAATCAGCTTTTCTACTACCAAGATCTCCAAAAAGTTCAATGGGATACTTAGAAATTGCCTATAAGTACTTGAAGAAGAATATACAGGTTGTACTCTTTCAGAAAAAAAAATATAGATACAAAAATATCGAAACATTGTTGGAAGAAAAAGAATTCGATTTAGGGTACTTTTCACTACCTGCTGCTTTTGGTGAACTCCCTTTAATGAGAACAGTTGTTCTTGATAAAAATATTTATTTAGAAATCTTTGAAAAGTTAAGGAAAAAACTAGGAAGTCTAACAAATACTGATTTCATCAACAGGGTTCGTTTGGATATCCAAGCTGCTCCGACGTCAATTCTGTTAACATCAAACTTCTCAGAAGCAGCAGGCAGGATGTCTTTAGAAGACGAAGTTACTGCATACAGGGAGTTCCTAGAGGCTCAAGAGGTTCCAAAAAATTCAGTTCTTTTAATTAAGCCTCACCCAAGAGACTCAAAACTTAAAGCACTTAAGTTGAAGTCTGCCCTGAGCGACCTTTACTCAGATATTTTTCTCTTGGTTGATGAAATTTTATTTTATCTCCCATTTGAAGTTTTTTTTATGGAGGTCTTTCTTAACCCACACTTGCCTAAGTTACAAATCCCAAAAATTTTTACGTTTAGTTCTGCTTGCTTAACGCTGGAGTTTCTTTTTAATGCTGAGTGTATTGTTGGTTTTGGCAGCGATATCATCAAAAAATTCTTTTATGAAGAGCATATTGCAAGCAGGATAAAGCATGAAGCAGATTTGCTATCTACAATTCTTGAGATCAGACGTTTGAATGCCTCAGATCCTTCAAAGAATTCATCAACTTAATGGGTATCTCAAGCTAACTTTGGTAGTCTCAAATAAGCCTGGTTCTAGCAAATTTTGTGGAATCGGTGAGAGTGCTCATTCGCAGTGCACCAGTTGCGCCCTGACTTTGTCATGCCTTGTAGGGGCACTACAGTTGTAGATAAAATGAGGGTGTAGTCATTAGGTGCCAAGAGTGCTGATGCAAGCGTCACTCAACCTGTTTCCTAGTGGAGCAGCACTAGAAGCTCTGTCTCAATGGAGTGATTGCCTCAAGAGCTTTCAGCAACGTATTGGCAAGTACTTTGCCCGCTCAGAAGCTAGAAGTGCGGCTTTCGACTATATTCAAGCCTTGCTAGGTCCAGTGGAGCGTAAGAATGGTTGGCAAATGTCAGAGCAAGTAGGATACGCCAATCCCTATCGGCTGCAACACTTGCTGGCAAGAGCGCAGTGGGATGCTGAGCGACTGTGTGCTGAGGTGAGGGATTATGCTGTAGAGCACTTGGATGATGGGGCCGCTATCGTGGCTATCGATGAAACCTGCTTCCTCAAAAAGGGGCAAGACTCAGTCGGAGTCCAAAGACAATACTGTGGACTGACCGGACAGATCGAAAACTGCCAAGTCGGAGTCTTTCTGGCCTACGTCAGCTCAAAAGGTCACAGCTTGATTGAGCGGCGTCTGTACCTGCCCCAATCTTGGAGTGGAGCTACCAAGAAACGAAAGAAAGCTAAAGTCCCGAGCAAGGTTAGATTCGCCTCCAAAGGGCAACTAGCACGACAGATGTTGCACTCAGTTTTCCAGGCCGGGATACGTCCAGCTTGGTTTGTGGCTGATGAAGTCTATAGTCGGGATGCTGGGTTCTGGCGATGGCTGGAGCAGACAGCGAAACAGCCCTACGTCCTCACCGTTAATAAGAACCAGCCCACTCCCATCAACTTCCGCACTCACTATGCAGCAGACCTGTTACAGCAGCTCAAAGCAGAGGATTGGCAATGCCTCAGTAGTGGAGCAGGTACTAAAGGAGAACGGGATTACGAGTGGGCTCGTGTCAAACTCAGTTGCCCTCAGCCTGAAGGCTTCAGTCGTTGGTTCTTGTTCCGTCGCTGTTCCCGCCATCGGGACGACTCGCGCTTCATCAGCTACTATCAGGCTTTTGCTCCCAGTAACATTGCACTCGAAACCCTGGTTGGGGTGGCTCGACAACGCTGGCGAATTGAGGAGTGTTTCCAATTTGCTAAAGACCAGCTGGGTTTAGGGGATTACGAAGTTCGCTCCTGGACGGGCTGGCATCGCCACACTGCGCTAGTCCTACCAGCCCAAGCCTTTCTAGGAGTATTGCGTTATCAGGTCGAGCCTCTACCAGAACTCTCCGCCCCTCCTTTTTTTTTAACTCCGAGCTGGGCTGGCTCTCTGGGTGCATTCAAAGCGGCCCGTGGACTCTGGTTCGACTGAGTCTGGCTGAATTGAGGCGCTGGCTGTGGAGATTACTATTCCCTCGCTCTTGGTCTTTAGAGTTTGTGATGCATTGGTCCTTCTGGCGCAGAACTCATCAAGCTTTGGCTCGTTACTATCACTACCGTAAACGTTCTCAGGCTCCCTAGAAATTATCTACAACTGTAGTGCTTGGGTAGTGGTCTAGATCTGTGGACACTTTTGCCACAGTACTGACTTCTAGAGGCTTTTATAACTCCAATCTACAGATCTAGTGCATCACCTCTCAATTCCCTATCTGCACTGCATCTCAGGTATTTGTGTCAGGCAATCAGCCTCAGAACTCCAACCTTCAAGTTCAAAACTCGGAGCTTTGAGTTCAAAACTTAGTTGTTCAAGAAAAAAGCTCAATTGCTTAAGATCAAAACTCGGAACTCCAAGTTCTGATCTCAACAATCCAAGTTTTAGGACCTGAGGTTTCAAGCTTTTTTCTGAGATGATGAAGCTCAAAGCTCGGAATCCCAAGAAATTTTCTAGGTGGATGGTGTTTAAACTGTGGCCGTTGAGATTTATGAGAAACGGCTCGACCAGACTTAAACTGAGAGGAGGAGTTTCCGTCATGACAGTCCTAACTTTGAACTTAGATCCGGTGGTGCACCTGAGTGACGAGCAGTTTTTTCAGCTTTGCGTGGCTAACCCTGACCTCCAACTAGAGCGCACCACAGCAGGAGAGATAATTGTCATGCCACCAACGGGAGGTGAGACCGGCGATCGCAACAGTGAGCTTGATTACCAACTCCGGGGCTGGAACAAGCAGACTACTCAAGGCAAGACATTCAACGCCGCCACCGGGTTTAGGCTACCAAGTGGTGCCACCCGCTCCCCAGATGCTGCCTGGCTCCAGCTACCCCGTTGGGACTCCCTGACTTTAGAGCAGCAACAGAAATTCCCGCCGTTGTGCCCGGACTTTGTCGTCGAGTTGCGGTCTCCTAGTGATTCGCTGCAAATCCTTCAGGCTAAGATGCAGGAGTATCTCGACAACGGCGCTCGCCTAGGCTGGCTGATTGACCCAGAGAACCGGCGGGTTGAGATCTATCGCCCTAACCAAGCTGTAGAGGTAGTGCAAGCCCCGACAACGCTTTCTGGTGAAGATGTGCTGCTAGGTTTTGTGCTCGATCTGAGCGAGATTCTGTAGGTACACTACCACCCCATCCGCTACGCTTCTAGCTACGATCACTGTCTGTCCACAACCGCTAACTCCTAAAATCTCCACAGCAGTTCAAAGGCCTAAATCTGCTTTGGCAGCTTCACCAGCTTTAAGGACACTCGCAGCAGACATTTCTTCCCAAGGTATCTCCCCAACTTCAGCGTAGAAGGTTTCATCGTAGGGACGAGTCCGGACTACAACTGGCATAGGGACAGCATGCGATCGCACACCCCTAACCACCAGGAATTTACCTACCCGCATATCTTCAACTGAGACATCCGGTTGCAGTCGAACTTCTAATCCCTGACTCAAGGAGCTCTAAATCACTGAACCTAAAAGTCGATCTAAATTCATTTTAGAAATTGCTTAACCCTGGGACTGAATCATTAGGAGCAATCTAGCTTAAGTGTCCTTCCTCCGGTCCAATTATGAGTTATGCTGCTAATCCATACTATTATTAAAAAAATGTAAAGAAGTGTAAAGACCAATTTCTTTAGCCCTGACTAAAATTTCCCTGAAACTCACTGGCACCTCTATGAAAAGACTTTTTGCAACGATTGTGGGCCTTTTGCTGGGCTTGAGTATTTGGCTACTTCCTACAAGTTCTGCCAATGCAGCCCCTTTAGTGTCCTACAACGCGCCGGAACTGCTCCCCGATCAGCCTACAACGGTGATCGATCTGGCGAGAGCCTTGACCAGTGTTCAAGAGGGAAAGTTAGCCAAGGAGCTAGAAGAATTTGAGGCCGAAACGGGGTGGAAGCTTCGGGTCTTGACACAAGTGGACCGTACACCGGGTATAGCCGTCAAAGAATTCTGGGGTCTTGATGAGAAGAGCGTTTTGCTGGTTGCAGATTCCCGCGGCGGGAACTTGTTGAACTTTAACGTCGGTCGGGCGCTGTACCAGTTCTTACCGCGTACCTTCTGGGTTGAACTTCAGACTCGTTACGGCAATCAATTCTTTGTTCGGGACAATGGTGAGGATCAATCTATCCTTCAATCCCTATCCTCAATTGAAACCTGCTTGCGACGGGATGGCTGCCGGGTTGTGCCCGGCTTGCCCCAAGAGCAGTGGATCTTTACGCTGATTAGCTCTTTAGTGGGCGGCATAATTTTTGGCTTTGCGGCTCGACCTCGTAAAGAAGGTCAAATTTTTGCTTGGCAGTGGGCGCTGATTATTTCGCCCCTGTGGGGAATTCTGTTCATTTCCTTCGGTATTGGCCCAGTTGTAACCCGAACCTCTGAGTGGCTGCCCCTTGTCCGCAATGTTTCCGGCTTCATCTTAGGTGCTTTGGTGGCCTACTTCGCCCCTGGATTTGGTCGGTCTCCAACCTCAGAAACTTAAGCTGACCTGCTTGAGCTCCTTGAGTATCTTATGACTATGGAAGGAATAAGCTCACTCTAAGTAGGCGTGCGCCGATGCCGCTTTTTGATAAGAAAAGTAAATTTGGCAAAATCTTGTCAGCTTCTTGACATTTAATCTTTATTCTCTCGGCAGATACAGAAGTTCGGCCACATCCCTCTTTAGCTGCCGAGTCCTAACCTCTAAGGGAAAAGGACAATCCTAGTTTACCGAAAGAGCATATTGAGCCGTGGGTCATCTACCTGAATTGGTAAATGCCTTGGAGTTTTATGGAGATAAATCAATGACGACGATACTTCCTGATTTCAATCAAGCGACGTTTAAGCCTGGAGACCCTGTTGATAACCCGTATTTTCCCTTAAAGCCAGGCACAATCTATGTCTACGAGGGAGAAAGTAGTGATGCAGAGGCTGGTGAAGTTGAGCGCGAGACTGACCGGTTCGCTGTGACATTTGAAACAAAAGAGGTTGCGGGTGTTGACGCGACCGTGGTGAGAGACACTGCCTGGGCCAACGGGTTTCTTCAAGAAGATACACGCGACTGGCATGCCCAGGACACGAATGGGAATGTCTGGTACTTGGGCGAAGCTACTACCGCATATGAGTACGATGACGAGGGTAACTTTATTGGAACAAGCAATGATGGCGCATGGGAGGCTGGAGTTAATGGGGCTAAGCCCGGCTATATCATGAAAGCCAATCCTCAAGTTGGTGACCAATACTATCAGGAGTTTGCGCCGAATGATGGAGCTGTGGACCAGGCAGAGGTTATTAGTCTCGACCGAACCATTTCAACCAGGTTAGGAAACTATAGCAACGTGCTGCAAACGCTTGATTTCACAGCACTTGAACCGGGTGTATCTGAGTTTAAAAATTATGTTCCCAACATTGGCCCAGTCTTACTCGAAGAGGGGCTTGATCAAAACCTTGAACCAAGCTTTGTTTTTGAACTAGCATCCATCACGTCTGTGACTCCAGACACCTTTACCAGTGGGCGCGGAACCGAAGGGAATGATGCACTTGATGGCGACAACGGACGTAACACTCTTAAAGGGCGTCAAGGAGACGATTTGCTGCAAGGCTTTGGCGGCAAAGATCGGTTAACAGGTCAGCGTGGGAACGATTTCTTAGTCGGTGGCAGTGGGCTAGATGTCTTGAAAGGCGGAAACGGGCAGGACATTCTCATTGGCGGCAAAGGAGCAGATATTCTCAAGGGTGGCAAAGGCAGAGATCAGTTCGTGTTTAGAACTTTAGAACATCAGGGCGATCTGATCAAAGACTTTACGCGTCGGGATGTGATTGGCCTGACTGAAATCTTTGATTCAGAAAACTACGGCGGCTCCAACCTAGTTGAGGATTACTTGCAGATCGAGCAAATGGGTTCCCGCACTGTTATTCGTATCGATTCTGATGGTAATACAGGGTCCAATCCGTTCGAGGTGTTGACAACTTTGAACAACACAAACGCCAACATCTTGAGTGAGGCCAATTTTGTTGTCTAATATCATTTCACAAACGACTTAGGTTGAACGCCCCGTTAGAGGGGTTGAGATCCTGGTTTTGTTGGCGGAATGGGCTTTGTTCTGCTCCGCCAACAAAGACATAAAATCAGGATGCTCTCGTTAATGATTGCCCAAGTATCTAATGCATTCCGTGGAAAGATAATGTGAGTGATTTGACCTGGAATACCAGGAGAGTTGATGGATGTTCTGGGCCTCTTAGCCGCTGCTGCTCTAACTAAAGAGTGGGTAGTCGATTCTCCGTTCGGCAGAGGCTCACGGCCGAAGCCTGCGGAGACGTTACGCGAACAGCGAGTTCTCAAGCCATTGTCAAATCAACAGGATGTTGCACAAGAATTTCTGCTGTTGACACGTGAGTCAATCGCTCAGGTTCCTCCCGTCCATCTGTTAGAGGTTCAATCAACCAGTAAACAGTCCACAACTGAACAGAATCAGCCACAGAACCGTGGGCTGGCCCTGGAAACTCCCGCTCAGGTTCCTCCAGTGCATCAGTTAGAGGTTCAGCCCACCAGCGAACAGCTCAGGACAGAACAGAATCAGCTACACAACCGGGTAGAAGCTCTAGAAACTCGCACTTCTGATCTAGAAGAGGAGCAATTTTCTCCTACAGCTTTTCTGGAAGGGGAGGTGATTTGGGGAGTGAGTGGGGTTTCGGGGAGAGATCGTAATGATTCTGTTGTGTTTCAGGAAAGTGTCGAACTCATCCTGAACGTCAGCTTTATGGAGGAAGATAGCTTAGAAATTGGCCTTGAGAGTGGAAACGCGACGGAGTTCTCGTTTGTTGACGTCACATTTGAAGGGCGGCTGGGCTTCCCTGCTAGTACGGATGGCGATCGCTTCGAGCTAAGCGAGTTGTCCTACGAGTTTCCGATTGGTGAGCGGGCTAGTCTTTATATCTCTACAACCGGCGATGATCTCGATGACTTTAGTCCATTCGTTGGCGATAGCGTAAGCGCTGACTTGTCAGTTCGCGATGATAGTGACGACGATAGCAGTGAGGGTGCGCTTTCTGAATTTGGCGCGGAAAATCCGATCCACAACCTGGTTGAAGATACCGGAGTGCAGATAAATTATGACTTGACGGACGCACTCAGCCTCAGTCTGGGATATTTCAGCGGGGAAGCAAGCAATCCGGAAGCAGGCTTATTCAACGGCAACCAAAGTGCATTCGTACAGGTAGGATTTGAACCGAGCAATCGCTTCCTGTTGGGCCTCACTTACATCTACACCTATAACGATTCCAGCCTGGCAACAGAAACAGGCAGTCTGCGATCGCAGATCAACCTAGAACGTCCGGTTGTCGGCAACTCCTACGGTATTTCAATATCTTTTGCACCCACTTCCAGGTTTGCAATTGGAGGGTGGGTTGGGTTAACAGATGCAACTGTAATTGATTTAGGAAGCGCTGAGGTTTGGAATTACGCCCTGACACTGGCACTCCCCGATTTCGGTAAAGAAAATAATCTGCTAGGGGTTGTCATTGGTCAGGAACCCAAGCTTACGGGGACAAGCGATTTTTTAATTGACAAGCGGCAAAGTGACCCAGATACATCACTACATATTGAAACGTTTTATCAGTATCAGGTAACCGATCAGCTTTCAATCACACCCGGTTTAATCTGGATTACGGCACCGAACCATGACAATGGCAATCCTGATTTCCTTGTCTTCACGGTTAGGACAACATTCAAGTTTTAGCAGTCAGCAGTCCTATGGCAGTCAGGAGGTGAAAAGCCTTGAGAATCTTATTGGTAGAGGATGATAATCGCATTGCTCAACCCTTGGCAGATGATTTAAGACATCAATATTATTATGTGGTAGACCTTGCCTACGAGGGTATTGAGGGGTGGGATTGTTCTCAATCTGCCATGTATGACCTAACGTTGCCCATCACCCGCCGCAAATTATCTCAAAGACTCAACAGATAACCTCTCAACGGTTGGGTGCATGGGCGTTGTTATGACGCGATCTCTACGCTTACTCATCAAGCCACTGCAAAACCTGTATGCTGCCGTATTTTCGGATGACGAAAACCTAATACTATATCTTCTTTAGAAATACCCGTTGTCATTAAATCAGTCGCTACCCCTTCTTCAGTATCATCGTATTGAACCCACACCTTATCACCAACTAAACTGATGTGGATTGGAGTTGCATGGAGATACTTATCACCATGCCAGCCCATATCTAGAACCAAATACTGCCCTCGTTCATCATCAAAAACGACCTGAGAAGTGTAGCCATCGGGCAGAGTAGCACGATCATCAGCGTGATTTTGGAGAACGCTCTTAATAATGTTTTGGTATTTTAATCGGGTATCCATTGCACAATCGCCTCACTTGCATCATCAAAGACAATTAATTTAACTACCTGATTTTTGAGTAAGACCTGTCCTAATTCTATAGTGAACACGCTGTTAAAGGTTGGTTGAGACACCGCTAGATAAAGGCTGCGCTCAATCCCCATTTCATCAAGAATTTGACGGTACAAGACATATTGCCCTAATGCCTGTTCTAAATCTTTGACATCTGACGGTCCTACAAAGCTTTTCACTTCAACAACAA
Source organism: Thermosynechococcaceae cyanobacterium (assembly GCA_041748155.1). Taxonomy (GTDB): domain Bacteria; phylum Cyanobacteriota; class Cyanobacteriia; order Thermosynechococcales; family Thermosynechococcaceae; genus JBGTDT01. The sequence continues at coordinate 14,838 of JBGTDT010000171.1, forward strand.
TTCTTTGCAACCCTCTCTCAGCACTAATCAGGCGCTCTGCACCTAAATCAGCCGATAAACGCTTTTTACCAATCTGAAGCGGAAATGGATCATGCGTAATTGTCCATCCATCTTTTTGTAGGGCACGCCTTACAGTGTCATGGTAAATATCTTTTGCTGGCACAAAGAACCTGAAGTAACTGCTGCTGTCAGTATATAGCGGCTACTGTTACCTCTGATACCGACAGATAGGCTTCAAGTACGCCCCCATCAAGAGCTAAGCGGCATAACGGCTAAGATAAGCGGCAGCAGATAGCTTTGACAATCTCGCCCAGAATTTCCTGCCCGTCCGCTTCATCGACTTGTTATCTTGCGTGATTTACGTACGCCCCATCAATCAGTGTAAGAACGTAATCACTGACCTTTATATTCGATGCTAAATCAACATCTTGTTCAAACCCTCGCTTACTAAGTTCTTTTCCCACAGGGGCAGGCTAGATTCCTGATTGCGCTGCACAACCCTTGCCCTGGTATATGCATCCTTGTAGGATAGGACGACTGATGTAAAAAGCTTTTGATGCCAAACCCTACAACCCTCACCCCCCAAGCTCGATGGCAAATTCCTGCCGTACTCGCTGTCACGGTTTTTATCAATTATTTAGACCGGAATAACCTATCCCTGGCGATACCTCGCTTTGCTCAGGAGTTCAATTGGAGCGATCGTGAAGTGGGTTCAAAGGGTGAATTGTTATTAGCCGCCTTCTTTTTATCCTATGCCTTGTCTAACATGCTGCTGAGTCCTTTAGCAGAGCGGTTTGGTGCAAAACGGAGTGTGGTGGTGGCAATTGCAGCCTTCTCCTTTGTTACGATTTTGAGTGCGCTATTTGGATACTCCTTTACGGCTTTGATTGTCCTACGTCTACTCTTAGGGTTGGGGGAAGGCGTTCATATTCCAATGTTGAGTGCCATCACTAGTCGCTGGTTTTCGCCCAGTGAGCGATCGCGTGCCAATGCAATTTGGGGCAGCGGCATTCTGCTATCTACAGCGATCGCACCGCTAATTGTCGTGCCGTTGATCCAACTTTGGGGTTGGCGTCCGACCTTTGCTGTTTTGGGCATCGGTGGGATGCTGCTCTCGATCCCATTGGTTTACTTTCTGGTGCCGGATGAGTCGCCTCGCGGAAGTCACCAATCTACTGTCTTCCTGTCCGCTCACGATGAAGGGGAGAGACAGCTTTTGGTTGGCTATCGTCGAGATCATCGGTTCTGGCTTGCGGTTGCAGGAGGTAGCCTCAATGCCTTTTGTGCGTTTGGCATCTTAAACTGGTTGCCGATCTACTTTAATCGTGCAAAGGCGATCGATTTTGCACAACTGGGATGGCCCCTTGCTCTGGTTTTTTCAGCAGGAATTGTTGGCATTGCCCTGATGGCTTATTTAGGAGATAAGTTGGAACAGAGAACGCAACTCGCAGGGGTTGGTTTTTTGATAGCAGGTGGGATGATCTATATTGCCTCTACTACAAACAGAGTGGAGCTTCTAGTGCTGTTTTTTGCCATCTCAGTTTTCTGTCAGAGTGCTTATGGCGCTCAAGAATATGCCATTATTCAACGCATCTTGCCAGCCAATCATGTCGGTGCAGGAACGGGACTTTATAACGGTTTATCTGTCTTATTGGGAGGGGTGGGTGGCTCTTTGATTCCAGGGTCGATTGTGGCAGCAACTGGCAGTTTTGATGCAGGCATTCTCAGCATTGTTGTAGGTGCATGGCTGGCATCAGTTGTCATGTTTGTGTTAGGGCGAGTGATCCGGTATTGATAAGGACAAGACGAGTGAACCAATCGTAGTTCCAAACAAACGTATCGTCTTCACTGCCACCACTTGAAAGCCTAATGATTCATAGAGTTTCTGCGCCCTCACATTACTAACATCAACACTAATAAAAATAGTGCTTGATGCGATTTCTGCTTCGGCAATACACTGTGAAAGTAACTGGCGACCAATGCCCTGATTTCGATACCTGGCGCTTACAACAAGATTGCCAACGTAAAAGCTTCCTACCGGATAGTCATGTTGCAAAATATGCCGAAGCAGGAGATGTTGCACCAATTTTAACCAAAGCTTTTGACTGAAGTTGAGGATCTCGCCATAGTCAGCAGCAGCATTAACGTAGGCAGCAGGAACAAAAATGACAACTCCCACAGCTCGACGGTCGATTTCTGCAATTTGGATGTATTGGTGGCTAAACCGATTGTGTGATCGCCGGACTAAATCGGTGAGACATGCAATCGCACATGAGCCAAACATTAAGGTAAACAGTTCTGGCGCTGACTCGTAAATCAAACATGCGACTTCCTTTGGATTGTGGCAAGCCAATGACATCGGCAGATAATAGATTTTTTTGCTTTGTTGAGCCATTGTCAAAACTGAAACCTTATCGCACTACGATTTCGCCCCCAACATCTTTTCTCCTAGCGATGCTTCACAGATACTGCAAGGATCGTCTCCTGAAATTTTTGCAACAAGACCAATCACCTTCAATGGATTACCGTAACCAATTGCCTTAGCTTTTTGGGTAAAGCCATCACTTTCAACAACAAGTGCAACATCTTTGTGCTAGGCAAGATAACTAGGGAGTGTTTTAAAACTACAACCACAACAAGATAGAGGCTAGAGTCAGCATAGCAAGGTAGTTTTCAGCCTTCTTTTCATAGCGAGTTGCGATGCGACGAAACTGCTTGAGCCGATTGAAACAACGCTCAACCTGA
>JBGTDT010000172.1:0-16055 GCA_041748155.1 Thermosynechococcaceae cyanobacterium
CTGATTTGAATGAGATAGAACATTATTGGTTCCCTATCAAGAATCGAGTGAGGAAGATGGCAGGTAGCGATGTAACTTTCCGAGAAAGAGTAGATAAAGCTGTTGCAGCTTCGTCCTAACCTTACTGCTCTTTGCTATAAAGCTTGAACTTCACTGATTATGTTCCAATTTCCTTACAACTAACTGCTATTACTTAGCCTCAGAGCTTTACATCAAATCGGTTTGCAGGGCTTTGTCTAAAATTTGCCGAGCAGCCTCCGCTTGAGCGCGGGCTGCTTGATAGCGCTCATTAACCCCGGCAAAGGTTTTGAGGATCTTGAAGCCATTTTTAAGCTCGGCTAACTGCTCGGCACTGACCGTCGCATCACTGAAAAGAATATCAATCTGGACTCTAACCCCCAGCGCTTCTGCTCGTGTTTCCTGCAACTTGGCTTTGAGGGAGGCTAGGGTGCTGAGAACTTGCACTGCCCTGGTAATTTCGTCCTGGTTGTTATCTTCGGACTGAGTTAACTCAGGCAACTCTTCGCTGACAACCACAAAGCGATCTGGGGAGAAGCCGTTGGGAAGATCAGATCCCAGCTTTCCCGCTTCCATCAGCTCCAATAACTGGTCCATCGCTTTCTCACGAGACTTTGCTGTATCTTTGACTCCAGGAGTTTCAAGAATCGCTTCTGGGTTCTCATGTAGCGTATAGCGAGGCATCTTAATTTCTCCTATTAAGTTGGCGATGATGAACGGCACAGAGCAATTTGATATTGACTAAAGCCCAAGCTCTAGGAAATTCATAGATTTTCATTCTACTTCGATATAGTACAAATGTATTACTAAAGATAAGTATAATATCTTGTCTGCGAATAGGATACGACTAAGTAAGCAGTTGTAATCATCTCGCTCTCAACCAAAATCAACAATGGTGGTAGGTTGCTGATTCCTCTGGAAAGGCTGTTTCAATCTCATTACTCCTCACAGTTATCTGCGAGATGTCTACGCCTTCAGCCTGTATTGGACAACAAGCACCATCTTCTGATCTATCTGCCCCAACAGGCTTGGAGCTGAGGGCAACTAGCTTTCCATCCTTTGTCAGCCTGAATCGCCGACCGCGCCATTGAAACGTGTTCCCAAAAAAGCCATAGCACCAGAATCCAAAACTAATCAAGTCGCTAAGAGGAACGAGCCATAAAAACCGTCTTGCCGCCCGATCATTGAGGCCCACAGCTCCAATAATCCACGCCATAGCTAATCTTGCACACCAGGTAATACTTAGCCCAATCCAGCCCAATCTCGTTCCCCCGGTTGCGATCAGAAATAGCAAGCTTGTGGTAGTACCATGAGAAAAAAACAGCCCTAAATATCCCCAAGGCCGGGAAACTTTTGTACAAAAGGCCCAGCGGATTTGTCGCTGAATTAAGTCAGCCATGCACTGGGTCGTAATCACATGCTCAATAACGTAATCAGAGAGTACAACCTTGTAACCTGCTTGAGCAGACAGGTAGCCAAGTTGAAAGTCGTCAGCCAGAAAATCACAGATTGCCTTAAACCCTCCAATCGCTTCCAAGGCAACTCGGCGAATCACAATAGTGGGACCTAGGGCAAAGGTCATCCCCTCTAAGCGATTGGCGATTAAAACACTGGCGAGATACTCAGTTGAGATTCCGACTGCCTCTAGAGTTGCTACCCAGCCTCTAGTCAAGGGTCGATATAAACAAGTAACAACTCCGACAACAGGGTCAGACATCGGCTGGACTAGTCGCCAAAGGTAGTCCGGCCCTACCCGAACATCACTATCTGCCAGTAGCAGGATCGGGTACTTAGCTTTAGCCTCTGCATTAGCCAGATTGCTGACCTTAAAGTTGCTGCCGATTGTCGAGTCGCTGACCACCAGTTGAATATCAATTGCTGGAAAGTCCTTGATCAGTTGCTTGACGATCGCCACGCAGGGGTCTAGCTGATCGTGTACTCCAAAGATAATTTGATAGTCAGGGTAGTCTTGGCGGCAAAATGAAGCGAAGTTTTCGTAGGTATCGTTATCTAGACCACAAACTGGCTTCAGGACACTAATCGGTGAGTGATAGTTTAGATCTGACTGGATGGGAGCGGCAAAAAACGTCTGTGCTGCATATATCCCATAACAGTAGTACCAGATTGCTATCAGACATAAAGCGATCAGTAGAAGACAAGACCATTCTCTAAAAGCAAGGAGACTTAAGTGCACAAAATCCACCTCAAGGTTGCTAGAATCATCCCACCTGTTCGAAGAAAATTAATTTTGAATCTCATCACTTTGAGAGTTCTAGCACTGATCCAGAATTTACCATTCAGCCTCTATTCGTGCAACAAAGTCATCCTCAGCATTAGACTCCGTTAAGCGAAATCAAATAAATCCCAATACAGATCAGAACACTGCTGAGCCAGCGGACTGCGGGAACATGCTCCTGCAAAATGTATCGTGTCCCTAACATATTCACAGGTTCAGTCAGGGCTGTCGCCGGTACCACAAAACTCACATCAGCCGAACTTAGCAGGGTAATAAACAGGAAGAACATGATAGTCATGCAGAAGACCCCTAATCTTAAGGAGGAGTTGGCCACTGCCCGACTTGCCAGCTTGAGCAAAGCTTGAGGGCGCAGAGTTGAAACCTCACCGACCTGCTTCATACCTCGTGTGAAGAGTAAAGTGCCGGCGCAGTCTGCCAGTACCAATACTAGCAGCAGCAGCCATGTGTGGATCATGATCCCATGCCTTTATGCCTTGCTGAGGAACCGCTGGGTCTTGGCGATCGCGGCGGATTTTTAGCAGAGTTGCTAAAGCCAACCATGAGTACACCTGCTGTAACCAGCAAAGTTCCTACCCAGCGAGTTGGCGAAACTCTCTCATCCAAAACCAACCAGCCAACCAAGGTGGTCAAGACGTAGTTTGAGGCAACAATTGGCAGGACATAACTCAGGTCAAGCCGTGAAATTGCTACCAGGTAAAGCAGCAGAGAAACAATCAACGATAGGACTCCAAGTAAGACCCAAGGGCTGGCAAATACTTGCACTCCAAAGGCAAACATATCCAGAGGGTTAACCAGGTTACCGGCATCAATCTGGTGTAGGCCGTGGCTCAAGGCAATGTATCCCAGAACTTGCAGCACAACCAGTAATCCCAGGATGATCGTATTCTTCATGAGGTTTTCTGGGTCTATTCTTGCCAGCCTGTCGCAGCGTACAAGCGACTATCCGCTGCCTGAAACACCTCAAGCCTCCACTATTTGGCTAGCTTTTGCCTTAGCAACCGCCCCAGTCCGACGTTCTCTCAGGTAAGAAAAGAATTCCACACCCTCATGCAGGCGGCGGACCAGCATCTGGCGGTCTGTGAGCATCTCGCGGAGAATCGGCAGAATCGTCTTGGGGCGGAAGTAAAACTGCCGATAGATCCGCTCAACGGCGTCTTCAATTTCCGCACTAGAAAGGGTTGGATACTGGAGCGTAGAGGTTTGAATGCCAGACTCAGCAACCAGGGCATCGTTGGTAAACCAATTGTTGGCCTTCGCCTGTTTGTAAAGCTCTGTACCCGGATAGGGGGCAGCGATAGAAACTTGGATGGTATGAGGGTTGAGTTCCTGGGCAAACCGTAGCGTCTCTTCAACCGTTTCATGGGTCTCGATGGGCAGGCCAACAATGAAGGTGCCGTGGACTACGATCCCTAGATCGTGGCAGTGTTTCATAAACTTGCGGGCGACGTCGAGCTTAATTCCCTTCTTGATGTTGTCAAGAATTTGCTGGTTACCCGACTCGAAACCAACCAGTAGCAGGCGCAGACCATTGTCGCGCAGAGTCTTGAGCGTGTTGTAATCTAAGTTGGCTCGAGCGTTACAACTCCAGGTCAGTTTCAGACGTTTCATCTGCTCACTGATCGCGATCGCGCGCGGTTTATCGATTGTGAAAGTATCGTCATCAAACATATACTCCCGGACGCGATCGCCAAAGATCGCTTTTGCCTCTGCCATCTCCCGCCCTACTACTTCCGGGCTCTTGGCTCGGTACTGGTGACCGCCAATCGTTTGCGGCCAGAGGCAGAAGCTGCATTTCGCCGGACAGCCCCGCCCGGTGTAAAACGAGACGTAAGGGTGCCGCAGGTACCCGTTGAAGTATTTAGTAATGTCTAAGTCGCGGGCGTAGATGGGTAAGACACTGGGCATCGCATCCCAATCGTGGATCAAGTCGCGATCGGGAGTATGACAGAGGTTACCCTGCGGGTCACGATAGCTAAGTCCTTTAATTTCTTCCCAGGGGTCGCCTGCTGCCAATTCCTTGCAGGTATAGTCAAATTCATGACGGCAAACAAAGTCAATTTCCCGATGCTGGCGTAGAGTTTCTGTCGGCAAAACCGCCACATGGGCGCCAATGAAGCCAACCTGGGTCTGGGGATTCTGGGCCTTAATTGCTGTTGCACATTTAGCATCATTGGCTAAGGACGGTGTGCTGGTATGCATGATCACCAATTCATAGTCCTTGGCGATCGCTAGCACATCCTCAACGGTCTGCTCGTGGGGTGGGGCATCGACCAATCTGCTTCCTGGCACCAGCGCAGCGGGTTGCGCCAGCCAGGTTGGATACCAGAAGGAAGTAACCTCGCGCTTTGTCTGGTATCTGGCCCCCGCACCTCCATCAAACCCATCGAAGGAGGGCGGACTTAGAAATAGCGTCTTTTTCACAACTATTGCTCCCGGTTAAAGAATCTAAAGATCAGGATATTCGGCGATCACGTCAGAGCTAGTCTTGTACTTGAGATCTTAGACAATACCGCTAGAATTGGGAGACGCAACAAGTCCCCCCCTGGCTCAACATAGTATAGGGAATTAGATGCTTCTGAGAAAGTTATGTCAGGGGAGTAGGCTGCTTAGACCGTACGGAGCTGTTTGCGATCGCGCCCCCCCGCTGAGGTAGTCTTCTTGCCACGACTGGGTGGAGATTGTGCCTGGGACTTGGCTGGGTTGTTGCGAGGTTGATTGGATTGCTGACGCTTCGGTTGGGCTGACCCAGGTTGAGGCGAGGAGGTGGGCTCGTACCCTGAAATCACGTCTTTGGCAAAGGTTCGATTCAGCAGTCGTTCAATGTTCTTCAAAAATGGATATTCATCTGCACAGACAAGGGAAACAGCTCGTCCTTCGTGGCCAGCACGACCTGTGCGCCCGATCCGATGCACGTAATCTTCTGGTACATTGGGCAGTTCAAAGTTGACCACATGAGGGAGCTGCTCGATATCTAGACCCCGAGAGGCCACGTCGGTGGCGACTAATACCCGAACTTTCCCCTGCTTAAAGTCGCTCAGGGCACGGGTGCGGGCAGCCTGGGTCTTGTTACCATGGATCGCGGTAGTCTTCAGCCCATCTTTAGCAAGTTGCGCGGCTAGATGGTTGGCACCGTGTTTGGTGCGGGTGAAGACCAACACCTGCTGCCAGTTGTGGAACCCGATCAGGTAAGAAAGCAGTTCTCGCTTGCGATCGCGATCAACAGGATGAACCACCTGTTCGACCTGCTCAGCAGCGGTATTGCGGGGAGCTACTTCGATCAAAGCCGGAGACTTGAGTAGGGTGTTGGCAAGCTGTTGGATCGCTTTGGAGAAGGTGGCAGAAAACATCAGTGTTTGCCGGGATCGAGGTAGCGTTGCCAGGATTTTGCGGATTGCCAGGATGAAGCCCATGTCTAACATGCGATCGCACTCATCCAGCACCAGAATTTCAATTTGGGAGAGATCAAGGGTCTGTTGGTTCAGGTGGTCGAGTAACCGACCGGGCGTGGCGATTACAATATCAACCCCCCGACGCAGGGTTTGAATTTGCGGGCCAATTCCGACACCGCCATAGACTACTGCTGATCGCAAGGAGAGATATTTGCCATAGGTTTTGACGCTATCACTGACCTGGGCTGCTAGTTCGCGAGTGGGGGTAAGAATGAGGGCGCGAGGCTTATGATGCCCCCTGCCGGACGTAGTGGTGAGCTGTTGCAGTAGAGGTAGGGTAAAGCCAGCCGTCTTGCCCGTTCCGGTTTGGGCGCTGGCAAAAACGTCTTGCCCTTGCAAAATGGCCGGAATTGCCTGCTGCTGAATCGGGGTTGGCTCACTATAGCCCTGCTCAGCAACAGCACGAAGTAGGTCGGTCACAAGACCGAGGTTACGAAATGTCATGGGTGTAATTGCTCCTAGTGATGCCCCTATCCCAAATCAAATGCCTGGGGCCAGTCTAAGAGCAGAAAATCTATGATTCAGTTAAATGACTCGAATGACCAAGTCCTGAGGCGCCAGCAACAGACCGGAATGTGCTGGCAAGAATTTATCCTAACAGAAATTCTGCCAAAGCATCTGGAGAAGAGGGGCGATCGCTACATTCACTACAGCTACAGTGCTCTCCTGCCTCAAGGGATTTCCTTAACTCTGGCATCTCTGATCTAATTGCCGTCAGACGCGATAATAGTACTGGGGGGACAGGTGTGTGCTTCTGGCCCTTGAGTCGTACGAGCACCCTACCCGTAAGAAAGTTAGCAGACAGTCATTATGGGCAAGAGACTGCTGATCGTCGAGTCTCCCGGCAAAACGAGGAAGTTGAGTCAGATCCTGGGTTCTGGGTGGATTGTCAAAGCCAGTATGGGCCATGTCCGCGAGCTAGCCAGCGATGGCGTTGACTCTCTAGGCTTTGACTTAGAAGGCAACTCCGTGCATTGCCGGTATGTGGCGCGAGGCGATCGCGCAAAGGAAACGATTCAGCAGCTACAATCTGCCGTCAAGCAAGTTGAAACTGTAGTTCTTGCCACTGACCCAGACCGTGAGGGCGAAACCATTGCCTGGCACTTACAACAGGCGCTCAAGCTCAAGAAAGCTCAGCGAGTCGTTTATACCGAGATTACCCCTGCTGCTGTGCAAGCGGCGATCGCTCAGCCTCGGATGCTGGACCAAAACCTGGTCAACTCAGGTCTGTGTCGCGCTGTCTTGGACAAGCTGGTGGGATTTAAGGGCTCACCGCTGCTCTGGTCCCTCAACAACGGGGCAAAAAGCATGGGCCGTGTCCAGTCTGCGACCCTGCACATCGTCTGCCAACGAGAGCGACAAATTCAGGCCTTTGTCCCCCAAGACTATTGGAGTGTTTATGTTGACTATGAGGAGGGCTACCGGGCCTATTATCAGGGCAGCCTTAACACTGCTGAGGCGGATCAACCTCAAAATGATGATGCCAGTAGTGGCGAAGCGCAAGTGTCAGAATCAGAGCGGGTGTTGAGTGAGGCTGAAGCGAATCGGCTGGTACAGCAAGCGCAGCAACATCCCCACAAGCTGGTGAAAGTCCAGGGGAAAACGACACCTCGGACTCCCCCAGCACCCTTTATCACCTCTACGTTGCAACAGGCGGCGGGCTCCAAGTTGCGCTTCAGCCCTGAGCACACCATGCAGATTGCCCAAAAGCTTTATGAAGCTGGCCTGATTACTTATATGCGGACAGACAGCGTAGCCTTAAGTCCAGACTTCTGCACGGCAGCTCGACACTGGCTAGAAGCCCATGATCCCGATAATGTCCCCAAGAAAGTTGCCCAGCATCGCAGCACCAAGGGTGCTCAAGCAGCCCATGAAGCGATTCGCCCCACTGATCTGACTCGACCCTCAGCCCAACTGAAGGCTGAACTATCTACAGACGAATTTAGCCTGTACTTGCTGATCTGGAAGCGGGCGATGGCGTCTCAATGCCAGGCTGCTCGGCTCCGCAAAACCTCTCTCCTCAGTCAGTCTGGCTCAGTATTCTGGCAAGCACGGGGGCAAGTAGTAGAATTCCCAGGCTACAGCCGCTACTGGAATAACTTGAGTGCAGACTCAGAGTTGCCTGCGCTCCAGCAGGGGCAGCTTCTTAGGCTACAGCAAGCGGCTCATGAGCAGAAGCAGACCTCACCACCACCGCGCTACAGCGAACCCAAACTGGTGCAGGTGATGGAGCGCCGAGGGATTGGCAGACCGAGTACCTACGCTCCAACCATCCAAACCCTAAAGCAGCGGCAGTACGTTGAGACTGCCAAGGGGCACTTGCTGCCGACATCCCTGGGTTTGGAAGTAGACCAGTTTCTTGGTCAAGCGCTACCCGACCTACTGGAGGCTGACTTCACAGCCCAAATGGAGCAAGCACTAGACCAGATTGCGGCGGGCCAGGAGGATTGGCAAAAATATGTAACGACCTGGAATCATGACTACTTTATCCCTGCTTTAGAACAGGCTAAAAAGCTGGCCGTAAGCCAGCCTCCCAGTAATGCAGCGACCTCTAAGGGCAAGGCTCTGGCGCTATCAAGAACGCAGTGCCCGCAATGTCGAAGCTACTTAGGGAAGATTCCGAGCAAGAAGGTAAAGAAGAAGTTCTTTCTCAAGTGCATCAGTGGCTGTGAAGATGTCGTTCTTTTCTGGTCTGACCGGGACAAGCAATGGGAACAGCCTCGCTCCAAAACTCCTGGCCGAAAAAGTACAGGCAGACCTCCCATCACAATCACAACTCTTCCTTGCCCGGTGTGTTCCAAGCCTTTAGAAGAATACCGCTACGAAAAAGAAGGGCAGCAGAAAAGCTTATTGCGCTGCTCAGACCCTAGCTCCCGCACTGACAAGCAGCATAAAGAAGCCGTTTACTTCAAGACTCAGAATGGCTGGTGGAGTCCGAAATATGGGGACCTCCCCTAAACAGACCTGCAGAATGCTCTGACTCTTCTTCATAACTTTGGGTCGGAAAATTGAGCAACACTATGCCAAAACTCACTAATTGTGCAGCTCTAACGTCAATAAGACGGCGTCTAGTTCTGCAAGCTAGTGCTATGGCATCACCTATGCGCTCTACAGTGTCTTTGCTCAAAGGAGCTTTGAAAAATTACACCCGGTTCCTTTCACCTGCCTCAGTTTTGCAGCCACCTTAGGTGCTTGGTTACAAGGCTATCTGGATACTCCCGGTCTGCTTACCAAGGTAGACGGCTGCCGTCCCAAGAAAAAAATTGCCCACTATCCTCTGGTTGCAACCCCTCAATCACCGATAGTAGCTGGGCCGCAGTCCGTTCAATCGAAAATAACTTGTTCGGGGGAACATTGCGCTGAAATGGTTTGGACAGGCGGGTATCTGTGGTGCCGGGATGGAGCATGACGACAAGGGTCTTAGGACTTTTGCGACTGTATTCGATCGCCAAGGTTCGCATCAACATATTCAATGCCGCTTTAGAGGCACGATAGCCATACCAGCCACCCAATTGGTTATCGCCAATACTGCCAACCTTGGCGGAAATACTGGCAAACACACTGCGATCGCCATGCCTGAGCAATGGCAGCAGATGTTTGGCAAGCAGCACAGCACCAATGCTATTGACCTGAAAGTAGCGCAGCAGGTGCTCTGAATTGATTTGCTGTAAGCTTTTCTCTGGTTGAATGTTGCCTTCATGCAAAAAACCGACGCAGTAGAGCACCAAGTGCAGTTTATCGATCTGGCCCTGAATCTGGGCTATTCCTTGGACAATTTGCGCTTCATCAGTGATGTCCATTTGGATCAAATGAAGGCGGTTCGGGTGTTGTGCCGCGATCTCGGTCAGTGCTAGGGTTGCTAAATCTCGGTGAGTTGCATAAACTTGCCCGATGCGCTCATCCCGCAATAAGTGATGGACAAATCCTAGTCCAATCCCTTGGCTGGCCCCGACGACCAGCACACTAATTGATTCAATCTCCTCAAACACAGGCATATCTAGAATTCATCCTTAGTTGCCATCATTGTGAGATAGATGAGCTTACCTTGGTCGCAAGCCCTTTGTTAGGCAACCCGACGGTCGTAGCCCGGTTCTCTTTAAATACCTGACACTTCAAGACATTTTCCCACTGCCAAAGCTGAAGGGACAACTTAACCTGGCTATAGATCTGCATCTAATACCCCATCGGAGGTCCTACCCCATGCCCTACAACCCAGTACATGAAACGACGTTTCAATCACTCCTAGAGGTCCATGGACTCTCCCAGGAAATGGCAACAGAAATTGCTTGTCACCTCGCTCAAATCGACAATAACCAGCAGGACGAGCTGATTGAAAAATGGGTTTCTCAGTACGTCAAGAAAACAAAAGGAAAAGTTTCCACCCTGTAAGTGACTCTCATGGCTGGCTAACTTGACTGCAATGGTCACTCGGCACCCTGAGTAAATCACCGAAGTTAGCTTCTGTACTCAGTGAACTTCCGTCACCCAACGGCAGCGATCGCAGCTTACTGACCCCTGCTTCTTCATATACTTGATGACTGCGGGTCATTATTCTGGTGAAGTTGACAACGCCCCTGGGTCTTGCACTCAAGCCGCTTCTGGCGAGTCGCAGCAATTGTGGCTAAATCAGACCGTCCTGTCAGGCTAAGCCGCCGGTCCGCCCAAAAATCATACAGCGCATCAACGAGGGGACCGACGATAGGCCACTTGGTAGCGGCATAGATCCACCCCATACCCAAAATCTCGTAGACTCGACGAAAGACCTCTACGTTTTTAATCAACGTGCCATCAGACAGCACAGCATGAATTCGCCCCATCGCTGCTTCGAAGTCAACCCCTCCATGGGCTTCGGGGGTGTAGTTATCGTCTGCAATGTCCACAAACGCGACCAAGCCTCGACCCGCATCCCGTTTTTTCAAAAAGTTGACCTCTCGCAGACACAAGGGGCAGTCACCGTCATACAATAGCTTGATTCTCCATGACGGCGATGAAGATAGAGGTTTAGCCTCAACTTGAGGCGATGACTGGGAATGGCTCTTCGACAAAGGTATAGAAGTTTTCAATCAATTCATTCCTTAAGTGATAAAGAGACATACTTAAGTATTGTGACATTTTGGTCTACCTACGTAGTTGAAATACAGACGATGCTGCAAATCTCCAACAAGGTAATTATTCCCAGCAGCGAGATTGAGATGAGTGCGATTCGCGCTCAAGGGGCAGGTGGGCAAAACGTCAACAAGGTGGCGACGGCAATTCACTTACGCTTTGACATCGGGGCTTCCTCGCTGCCTGATGTTTACAAAGAACGGTTGTTGAAGCTAGCCGATCAGCGCATTACTCAGGAAGGAGTTGTGGTGATTAAGGCCCAGGAATACCGCAATCAGGAGCAGAACCGTGAGGAAGCGCTTAAACGGCTGCAAGACCTGATTAAAAGCGCAGTGATCTTAGCCAAAAAACGTAAACCCAGCATCCCAACTCGTAGCTCCCAGAGAAAGCGTCTCGATAGCAAAAGCAAACGGGGGCAGATTAAGTCGATGCGAGGCAAAGTCGTCGAATGATGCCGTTCATGATCGAGTAAGGTTTGAGAAGATTAATCTAGTAGTTCTATGGCAACCTATCTGGTTACAGGGGCAAACCGGGGCATCGGCTATGAATACTGCCGTCAAGTTCGGGCCCGAGGGGATAGCGTCATTGCGGTTTGTCGCATGGCTAGCAATGAATTAAAGGCCCTAGGCGTGCGGGTAGAGGAGGGTATCGACATTACCTCAGATACTTCTGTCGCAGACTTGCGCGATCGCCTGGGAGCCACTTCAATTGATGTCCTGATTAACAATGCTGGAATTCTAAGGCGCGTGACGCTGGAGGCGCTTGATTTTGACGGTATCCGAGAGCAGTTTGAGGTCAATGCCCTCGGTGCCTTGCGGGTAACCCATGCCCTACTCTCCCAGATCAAGGCGGGTGCCAAGGTCGTGTTGATGACCAGCCGGATGGGGTCGATTACAGACAACACTTCTGGCAGTTCCTACGGCTATCGCATGTCTAAAGTGGCGTTATCAATGGCAGGGAAGTCGCTCTCCCACGATCTCAAGCCCCACGGAATTGCTGTGGTGATTCTGCATCCGGGCTTAGTTCAAACTTCTATGACAAACTTCACTTCGGCTGGCATCACACCGGAAGTAGCTGTGAAAGGACTGTTAAGCCGAATTGACGAGTTAACGCTGGACAACACGGGTAGCTTTTGGCATAGCAATGGAGAGGTGCTGCCGTGGTAGACGCAGGGTACGGCGGGGTTATTACCAGCACGATGGGCATTGTGTAGCTCCTAGCACCTGCTCAGCGCTAAACAGTGTTAGCAGTTCACTGATCAGGATCAAGAGCGCCAGACCCCTGAGAATCTAGTCCAGCAATAGGTTGGTTTCCCTGATTCTCTAACAGGCAGTGTCCCAGCTTAAACTACATCGAACTCAAGCGTCATCCCTGCCTTGCGGAGCCGTTCTACAAGAGCGTCACCCAGTCCAGTTGCTGGAGTTAGGACGCCGCCGCGTTGCTGTCCACCCGGCAACTTATCCGGGTTCAGGACTAAGCTTAGTGCTGATTCGCAGAGAAATTTGACCGTGGCGCGATTTCCCGGATCTCCCTGGTCGCAAATCAACCCCTGCACCTTGCACCCATCCCTAGCTACGCCCAGGAGTTCACAGCGGAACCAACCCTCCTTCATGGTTTGCTCAGATGGGCCACTACCCGGTTGGGGGAGAAGGGGTTGCAGCAGGCGGCGGAGCGGAGCTTGTTGCACCATGGTTGTCAACAGGGCCATGCCAGCAGTGACACTCATCGCCTGCAGCCATGCCAGGGGAGGATCGAATTTCAGATATTCCTGGTAGGTGAAGTCTGGCCCGTAAGGTTCCTGCCACTGCTCAGACAGCGCACAACTACGACGCACGACGCGGGTATTGACCGGGCTCATGAAAAATGGCCCCACCCACGTGCCCAGATCGGCATCGTATTGAGGGGATGCTGGATCTCGACTCCGCTCTAGCTCTGCTCGGGAGTGTTCGCCTGGTGGATTGAGTAGAAAGGGATTGCTCACCTGGTCCACTTGAGCGGAATCGTAGAGGTTGAACCCAGAGGCCAGGGTACCGCCATTAAAGCCACCGTAGATCTGAAAATAGGCTTTCACTGCTTGGCAGGGGACCCCCATTTCTCGCTGCAGGTGGCGAACTATCAGGTAGGTACCCAAATCTGAGGGGACGGAATCAAAGCCACAGCAGGGAATAATCCGGGTTCCCTCGGATGATGCCTGCTTGTGATAGCGATCGCACAGGTCCTTTACCCAGGGCGTCTCGCCGGTGATATCCACATAGTGGGTCCTCGAGCGCACGCAGGCATTAACGATCTCGTTTCCATAAAGGGCAAAGGGGCCTGCGGTGTTCAGGATGACGCGGGTCTGGGCGACGATCTGATCCAGGGCAGCTTGATTACGGCTGTCAGCGACTAAAATATCAACTTCAGTTCCAACCTGAGCCTTTAGAGATTCGAGTTTTTGTTGATTCCGACCGGCGATCGCCCAACGAAGCTGATCAGGGCGGGTATGCTGAGCGAAGTATTGCACCGTCTGTTTGCCGACGAAGCCGGTAGCTCCATAAAGTACGACATCATAACGACGGTCAGTCATTGGATGTACACTCCTGCACGGTTGCAATTTCTGGTTTAGGTTTAATCCTAAGACCTAATGGCTAGGGCAAGGGCAACGTCAGGACTACTCCCATCGAACTAGAGTCACAAATTGAGTCTTTCCAAATAGCGTTCTGGGCAGCAGAGTGTCCCTGCTAAGGCTCTGTTACCAGTCAACCACAGGCGATCAAGCATCTTTGCCTATTTTAGTCGGATGGCAAAGTAGGAGATTTTAGGGGACAAACTTTAGCAGACTTGCATCCTAAAACAAGCAAAAGCTCCTCTAAGAGTTAGTTGTGATCAGCGCAGTGAAAAGCAAGGGGAAAGGGGCGATCGCAATGATGATTACTCGCTTAGACAAAATACTTGACATACCCTTGGTTGGTAGTGATTGTCCTTGGTCTACTATGCTGAGCTAGGTCGTTGTATGGCTTGAGGTCATCTGTGGTGGCGATCGCCCCTGCCCATGCTGTTAAATCTTTTGCATCAGCGCCAGCCAGTGCCACCAATCCCCCTACCCTTAAACCTCTTCGACCTCAGCTCCACTAGCACTACTGCTGTACTGCCCTTTATCACCGCGCTGCCACTTATTCTCCTTCACACCGCGAGAGAGAACAGATAGAAGACGGCCACGGGCTTTCTTATAAACTTCTTTGGGTATCTCATCCACAAAAATGGCATTCATGATCTCAGGAACTTCAAACACGTGCCCAGGCAGACGTTGCAAGACTTTAGTCGTTACCTCAGGCAGCACAGCAGACGCTGCAAACTCCTCTCGAACATAGGGCCGCCAACCCTTGGTTTCTCTGCTGGAAGCAGGAGCCGCGGTTGCTTTTGTTGTGCCTCTGGTTCGTCTGGCAGTGGCTCTGGTTTTTCTGGCCGTGGGCGGCTGAGCCCTTTGAGCTTGAGTTACTCCATCATCGCTAGGAGAAGGTGCCGTTGAAATTTCTGGTAGAGGAGCCACTAGAGTCAGTTCATCAACGGCTGCTTCCCCACTGGGGAAGGCTTCCGTGAGCTGGGTAGCAGGTGTAGCCAGCTCACCCTCCTCTGGAGTGAACAAGCTAACAACGGTCTTGAGACTGCTGCGCTTCACTTGAATCTCCTGCAGTTGCGCCATTAGCGTGGCCTCTTGCGCTGCTAAGTCTGAATCGACTTCGAGGAGTTTAGCAAGGGTTGGGTCAGATACGGGGCTAGCTTCTTGAGTAATTTGCACAATCAGAAAACCTATCAGTGCAACGATTATGTCAGATCTTGGATTCAATTGCCTTTGAGATTGTCAGTTGACACTGACTTCCGACCGATATTCCCCTAGCCACTTGCTATTTGAGATGTCAAGGGCTGTATGAACACAATCAAGAGGACTACTTTTCGGGGGTAACTTTTTCCTTGAACAGCTTGCCCGGAGCAAAAGCTGGGACCTTGGTCGCTAGAATCTTCATCATCTTGCCGCTTTTAGGATTGTGGCCCCTGACGCGCCCGACGCTGGCGCGGCTCAAAAGCTCCAAAGCCAACCGGGGACACTTTGTCTCCCGCCGCAACAGCTTCCACAATTGCTGCCAAGGTTGCACTCAGTGCCACATCAGCGTCTTTCTTGGTAACACCAGCCTTTGTTGCAATGGCAGCAACCAATTCCCCTTTGTTCATAAAATCAACCTCAAAATTCCTCAAATATATTGCCGCAATTATAGTTCAGCAATTTTACAACGTCTCGAAAACCTGATTCTTTCCTAGATTGAGAACTTGATCGAAGTCCTTACTGAGCTGCGAAAGCTCTACACCCTGCAATAGTGCCTGGCAATTGTCCTCCTCGTATTGCTCGCAATCTTGCTAGCTATTTCTTAGCAATGTTCCTCAGACCCAGATAGATGAAAATGACTTTAGGGCTCTTCAGCAATAGTGGGAGCTTGTTTTTGAAGCTGTTCTAGCTCTTGAGCCAGGTTTTGCTGGAGCGTATCTAGAATCTCAGAAGGGTCAGTAGCCTGCTGCATTACCTCTGCTTCTGAATCAACTCGGTCTATGACGTTGGGAAGGTCGCTTCGGAGTTCCTCGCTCAAGGCAATCAGCTTAGCCATTTTTTGCTCTGAGAGTAAGTTGAGTTGTAACATGAGCTGGGCGCGTTGCTCTGCCAGTTTTTCCTGTCGAGTCTGGCGAATCAGAACGCCCGTTGAGATCAGCAACGACCCAAAGTCAACCAGCCGCTCCAGCAGCTCAAACGGAGGGGGGTCTAGTTGTGGAATGCCAAAAACAGACCGGGAAAGGCTATTGAGTACAATCCAAATCACAATCCCAATGATCAGGCTATACAAGAAAACGGGACGTCCAAAAAAGGTACTAATGGTTTCTAGAGCCCGTTGATGACTTGGCACATCTCGCTCTTCCCGGGCATGTAATTCAATGATGGCGTCGATGTTTTTGGCAATTGGGTCAGGCAGGGGCGCTGTGGGAATCGCATTCCGGTTGGGATAATACTGCGATGGCAAGGCTTCTGAAGCTGATGTGTGATTCCTTTTCCCATTGTCCATTAGACCTCTTGCAGGAGTCATAGAGACAGAGCAAGCTCGTAGTTGTAGAGTGCTGCAATCAGGTTAAAGCGCAATCCAAAGCGCCTTCTGCGATTTCTGTAGCGCTCCGCTAAGATCCTAAAGACCTTGAGCTTACCA
>JBGTDT010000173.1:0-2108 GCA_041748155.1 Thermosynechococcaceae cyanobacterium
CGCCAGTACCGTCATGCTAAACGGTTCCCAAGGATCACCCAGGCGACGGGCTCCTAAGGCCAAGAACTGTTCGCGAGACAGTCCCATTTGGGGCCAGTAGTGGGCAAAACAAGAGTCCATCAGGTCTGGTGAAAAAGCATCGTGTCCAGCCGGAACGGGGGTATGGGTTGTAAAAACGCAGCGATCACGTACTTGCGCTTCAATATCGTAGAAAGATTGACCCGTGCGTTGAACCTCCAGCCGAGCCAGCTCCAACAGGGCAAACGCAGCATGACCTTCATTCAGGTGATAGACAGAGGGTTGAATGCCCAGAACTTGTAGCATCTGCACCCCGCCAATTCCCAGCAATACTTCCTGGGCAATCCGGGTGTCCTGGTTGCCACCATAGAGGTGGCCGGTCAGCCAGCGATCAATAGGGTCATTGTCTTCTCGGTCCGTATCCATGAGATAGAGGTTAACCCGACCAACTCGAGCCACCCAGATTTGCGCTTTCACGTTGCGGCGACGAATTTCAAGCTCAACCTTGAGAGGGTTCCCTTGGGCGTCTCGCAGTAGTTCCAGGGACATGTGATCAAACGGATTATCAATGTAGTAGTCCTCTTGCCAGCCCTGCCGGTTGAGTCGCTGCTGGAAGTAGCCCTGTCGGTAGAGCACACCGACGCCGACCATGGGTAATCCTAGATCAGATGCAGATTTGAGATGATCACCGGCCAGAATTCCCAGACCTCCAGAGTAGATTGGCAGGGATTCATGCACGCCAAACTCAGCGCAAAAGTAAGCAACTGGATGTTCTGGAGAAATGTGGGGCACAACCTGGCTAGCCCAGGTGTTCTTCTCAGCCATGTAGCGATCAAACTGCTGGGCCAGGGCTTGCACTCGCTTGATATAAACTGGGTCTATGGCCAGCTGAGCTAGGCGATCGTAGGAAGCAGATTCTAACATAGCGATGGGGTTTTGGTTGCAGCGCTTCCATTCATCTGGGTTGATGTCTCGAAAGAGATACAGCCGATCAGTGGTCCAACTCCACCAATAGTTCTGAGCCAGATCCGCCAACCGTTTGAGGGGAAAGGGCAATTTCTGTTGCAGCCTACTAGCGGGTGATGAAAAATGCTCTGTGATCATTTCAGTTTCCAGTCAATCAGTGAGTATAAAAAGCGGGTATGGCCCTTTCAGTTGGCAAGTCGAAACCAAGAAAGGTGATGTATTCAGCAAGGTTTATAGTTTAGCTTGATGAGATTTTCTAGGGCAATCTTATTTCTTTAACTCTCTTCTGAAGTTTTGCAGTGTCCATCCACGCTTTAGTCAGTTAACTTCACGCCCTTTTGAGACCTTGTTGATTGAGCCACTCAACCACTTAAGTAGAAATTCAAGCTGTAAAAGGCTTCTAAAACAATGCAATTTATCGATCAAGCAGAAATTTGGGTTAGAGCCGGCAAGGGCGGGGATGGCATCGTTGCCTTTCGGCGAGAAAAGTATGTTCCAGCCGGAGGACCATCTGGTGGAAACGGTGGACAGGGAGGCTCTGTGATTCTCAAGGCTGCTTCCCATCTGCAAACATTGCTGGACTTCAAGTACGCCCATCTTTTTGAGGCAGAGAACGGAGAACGGGGAGGACCGAAGAATATGACAGGGGCAGCAGGTGGCGATCGCCTGATTGAGATTCCCTGTGGCACGGTTGTTTATGACGCTAACACTGGAGAAATGCTAGAAGATTTGACTCAACCCGGTCAAGCCCTCTATATTGCCAAAGGTGGGAAAGGGGGTCTCGGTAATAAGCACTTTCTCAGCAATCGCAACCGGGCACCAGAACATGCCTTGCCGGGGCTGCCAGGGGAAGAACGACTCCTACGTCTGGAGTTGAAGTTGTTAGCGGAGGTGGGCATTATTGGTCTGCCCAATGCTGGCAAGTCAACTCTGATCTCGGTCCTGTCAGCGGCCCGGCCCAAGATAGCAGACTACCCCTTCACAACTTTGGTGCCTAATTTGGGGGTCGTGCGCCGACCGACTGGAGATGGAGTTGTGTTTGCGGACATTCCGGGACTGATTGCAGGAGCCCACACAGGAACTGGTTTGGGTCATGACTTTTTACGCCACATAGAACGGACTCG
>JBGTDT010000174.1:0-49927 GCA_041748155.1 Thermosynechococcaceae cyanobacterium
GAGCGCGTCATCGACGCAGCAAAAGACAGCAATGATAAACTCCTCGATAGAAAACATTTTGTCTCACCTTAGCTTCTGCATTTTTTGCTGTCAGAAGTGTAGGGTGAGATTTCCTTACTTTGAAGTTGCACATCGCCTAGATTTCGCCTTCCAGTCGCAGGACAGTGACGATCTACCGGTCTGAATCAACTTGCCATTACTCAGGAATGGCTTCGATCTTGGTACTGCTTTTGGTTATCAGTGTAATCTCGTTCCCGATTTCCCTCGCCTGGAGAGCGTGTACATATACGAATTTAGGCACAAAATCTGACTATTAGAACCACAGTCTCCACTCACAGGTAGACTGCGCTGAATTTTAAAGTTTAATGACTAGGATAGGCTGCCAGTTGGGAATTTTAGTAAGTAGGACACAACTCACAACCGTTCACCAGCCCGGATTCATCCTGAAACTTTACTGGAGACTCAACATGCTAACCTTACAGACCTACACTCTAGGCACATTGATTATCACAATGACACTAGCAGCCTTTATCTTTGCTACGGCAGTTACCAGATCCTGGAAGCTAAGGTCAGCTCTGGCAAAAATGACTCAATTAGAGCAGTCAGAGCTGGCTTGGTGGGTGAAAATTGACACTGCTCAACCGCTCTGCACTTACTACTTTGGGCCTTTTGTAAGTACCAAGGAAGCAGAGCTTGCTCAGTCTGGTTACGTTGAAGACTTGGAGCAGGAAGAAGCTCAAGGAATTTCTATCCAGATTGAGTGGTGTCAGCCTAACGAACTTACGCTTTTTGCCTGATCAACTTGATGGAGTGACCGATAAAGCAAGGAACCAAAACAACTTACTGCCTGTCAATTGTCATGACTTGCTAAAATTCTGTCTCAAGTTAGAGGCTTTAAGGTAAAACCGTATAATAAGATACAGAAAAAGGAAGTCAGATTACGTTCATCCAGTCCAGCAGAATTGAAAATTTGTTCAATTAGTCTTGGATTGGACGGAAGTAGGGATATGACCCCTAGGAGGGGCACCCCGAAGGAACGCGCCTCATTCCATGACAACCCTTTGATTACACATTTTTAAGAGGCGAAACCTATGGCATTTCAATCAGCACGTACTGCAACGAATAGAAGACTCACAACCTCTGAAGTTCGCAATCTGTCTCGTTCAGAGGTAGCGCAGATTCATCAGGATAATATCCGCAAAAGCTTGGAGCACCGCATTCGGATTGCTAAGGAGCAGGGGAACCAAGCGCTGATTCGGATTCTGGAGGTTGAGCAACGACAGCTTGCTTAGGTAAGTGCATCTAACCCATTAACCAGAGTCAGCGATCGCCTGTGAGGCGATCGCTTTTTTTATCAAGCTACCTGCCCACAGCCAGCTATTCAGCTTGTCGTTTAACCAAAACAACGTTTCCGGTTACCTTCTCAAACGTGTCATCGTGACTGATCACAAAGAGTTGGCGAAAACTCTTGATGTTGGCGATCGCGTCTGCCAATTGCTCTCGTCGAAGTCGGTCCATGTTAGTGGTGGGTTCATCGAAGAAGGCAATATCGATATCGGCCAGAACTTTTAGGAGGGCGAGTCGAACGGCGAGGGCAGCACACATCTGCTCGCCGCCGGAGAGGTTGACAAACCGCCGCAGATTGGCTCCTTCTTGAACTAGAATTTCGTATTCCCGCGTCCACTCCAGGGCTACATTTTGGCGGTTGAGCAGTTCTCGGAATAGCTTGTCTGCTTCCCGTGAAATACTTTGGACGTAGCGCTCGGTAATTCGCGGACCAGCCTGCTTGTAGGCTTTGCGGGCAAAGGTAATCAAGTGCTTGGCTTTTTCCCGTTCAACCAACTCGATTCGCGTGCGATCGCGTTTGAGCTGAATGATTTTTAGGTGCTCTAGTTGTTGATTGGCATCTTGGAGCCGCTTGAGAATTTCGGGTAGCCGAGCGCTCAAGGTAATCTGCTGGGTTTCCAGTTCTTTGTCAAGAGACTGAACCGCTTCAAAGCGTTGAGCGTCGAAGGTTTTAGACAACTGATCCCAATCGGTAGCTACCGTCCTTGCTTCCGATTCTAGGGTTTTTAGCTGAGCAATCGCGGCTGCCTGCTCAGCTTGGCGATCTTTGAGCCGATGGGCAAGCTGTTGATGCTCTAAGTAAGTTTGATAGGCCGTTCGCTGGCTTTCTCGCCGCTCCTGCTGGACCTGAATCTGCTCAGGTAGGTTGACATAGTTGTGCAGTTGCGTTTCCAGATCTGCGATCGCCGCTTGACTCGCTTGCAGGGATTGCTCAATCGCCTGGATCTGAGCTTCAACCTGAGTTTGCTGCTGTAGCTCTTGCTGGTACAAGTGCTTAAGCCCACGAGGATTACCCAAGGCTGTAAGTTGATTTACAAATTGGCTTTGCTGTTGTAGTAATGCAGGTTCTGCCACCAGTTGGGTTTGCCAGTAGGCCAAACTTGCTTGCAGGTCTTCTACTTGCGCTTTCAGTACCGTTTGCCTGTCCATTAATGGGTCCAGTTGGGCAAACCGGACCTGGTGTTGCCGGGCCAATTGAAGCTGTTGCTGAGTCTGCTGTAACTGTTGGGCCAGTCTAGGGGTAGATACTTGTTCTGAAAGGTCCTGAAGGACAATCTGTAAGGCCTCGAGAAGCTGATGATTCCGCTCGTCGCTCGTTGCCAGGGCCACGAGTACGGGCTGTAGGGTGGCTCTCAGCAGGGGCATTGTCTGCTGAACTTTAGCCACAGCGTCCTGGGCCTGTTCAACTTGGGTCAGATGGTGATTCCTTTGGGCCTCACCTTGCCTGAGGATTTGCCGCAGTTCCGCTTCAAATTGCTGCGCTGCCTCGACCCGGCTAAGTTGCTGCTGGTAGCGCTGCTGGTGTTGTTCCAGAACGGGTATTTGTTCAACCGTCCTGGCTAAAGCGGCGATCGCCTTGATTTCTGAGCTGACTTTTTCCAGGCGATCGCGACTGTGTTGTAGCTGTTTGTGCTCGGTGTGAACCGTTCGCCGCCAGGTTTGGCACGCTTGCAGGTGTTGACCCAGGACTTGCTGCTGCTGTTCTAGTTCAGTTTGTTGCTCAATTAGGGGAGACAGTTGCTCAAGCTCAGACTGGATCAGGGTGAAGCGTTTCAGTTGATGCCTCAGCGTTGCCAGTTGAGTCTGGCGATCGCTGCGCTGCTCTCGGTAAGCTTGCCATTGGTCTAGCAGGAGTTGCTGCCGCCGCCGTCGCTGCTCTAGATCCTGGAGAGCAGTCTCTGCGGCTAAAAACTGTTGATGGCCGGTTTGATTCACCTGACAGACACTGACTGCTTGCTGGGCGGACTGGACTTCCCGCTCCAAGCGAAGGTCCAATTGCTGTTGGGATTGAATCTGGGCTGTTAACGTCTCCAGGCAGAGCGTGAGCTGCTGCATCCGGGTTGCTTGGGCTGCAAGTTCAGTTTTTTCTTGCTTGAGTTGGCGCAGTTGCGCTTGACAGGTCTGTAGGGCAGTTTCCACCTGTTGAATTTCTTCTTGTAGCTCCAGGTGCTTGGCTTGTAGTGGGTCCCAATCCCTTAAAGTCTCGGTATAGTAAGCGATCGCCTGCTCTAGCTTCTCCACCTCTACCCTGGCATACTTTTCCAGGGAGCCAGCTTTGTCGTAAGCCTGGCGGTATTCTTCCACCTTCAGGGTGGCATCAAAGGTCTTTTTGCGCTCTTTCTCTGTGGCTAAAAAGTCAGCGGTAAACGTGCCTTGAGGCACCCCGACCGTATTCCCAAATAGCCGCGCTAAGTCTGTCCCTGGGGGCACCCCCATGTGCTGGCGCAGCCAGGGAAGAATATCCTCTTCAATCCGATTCAGGTCCAGTTTGACCTTGAGTTGCGGGTCGTAAACTTGGTAGCCCTTTTGAGTACAGCGCTGCACTTCATAGGTGCGGCCATCAAAGCTGGAAACAAAGCTGACGCGAGCCAGCCCGCTAGCCGTGCCACTGTGAATTAAGTCTTCGCTTTTGTAAGATCCTTTGTAGTTGAACAGTGCCCAAGCGATCGCCTCCAAAATACTGGTTTTGCCAGCACCGTTCTCGCCACAAATCGCATTGGTGCCGGGTTGAAACTCAAAGTAGGCATCCCGGTGAGATTTAAAGTTCTTAAGCGCAACCGAGAGAATTTCCACTTGTTCTGAAGATTAGACAGAATGAGATTTTGAATTGGCTATTTCGCTGAGGATGAGGTGATTGTCAGAATTGCTGGGACGGCATGGCGGAGATGAGGTAAGGCGTACTTCACCAATCTCACGACACTCAGCAGTGTAAGGTTCGCAGCAGCTTCTCAGGTCGTAAGGTCAATATGATAAATCGTCCAACCGGAGGGCCTCCAGCGTTGGTAACCAGGATATCTATTCCCCCAAACTTCTCTACAGTGGCATGAATCACTCGATTGCTGTCTTCTGGTTGAGCAACATCTGCACTCGCAGCCAACACTGCTTGACCTGTTTCCCCTTCAATTTCAGCAGCAGATCAACAAGGTTGCTACCGGGCACAAATGGCAACTTTGGCCCCTCACGGCCAAACCGAAGGGCTGTAGCTTTGCCCAAACCTTTGCTAGCTGCTGTCACTAAAGCAACTTTGCCACTGAGTTGTAAATCCATCTTTTTAGGATAATAGCCCTGAACAGGTGTTGATTGGCTTCTCAGCCTCCGGAGAGCAATGGTCTACTCATCTTCAAAGGGGAATGTTCCTCGCTTCTTCCGCTCTTCCATCGCCTGCTCTAAAAGTTCTAGCAACCTGGGGGATTCTTCTTGCAGCATCAGGAGTAACCTCTCCCCGGCCTCTGGGTCTCCGGGATCTTTGCCCGTTTCCATCACTTGCTTCAGTCGAGGCATGGCAAAGTCATCCACCATTTCGACCAAACCACTAAGACAGCGGTAGAACTGTCTTTGCGTCAAGGCAGCATCTTCTAAGGGAAACTCAACAATGGCTCGAATTTCTCCATCAGAGGGGTCATACTCCCACTGCAACATTTTAGTTTCCCAGGAGATGCACAGCATGGTCTGGAGGATGGCATCTTTATGGGGATGGTCTTTGATGCCTGAAAGCACTTCGGGGGCAAATAGCTTGAAAAATTCTCCATCATCATCAAGCTGGACCACAATCCGAAACTCATCCAGGTTGTCAGCTCTAATGTTGATGATCACACGAGCCTTTGCGGCATCCAGCTTGTACTTGAGGCCCCTTTTATCTAAGTACTCGGCAATCTGGTCTACAGTTGTCGCCATATCTCGTAGATTCCTGAATTGCTTATGGCTAGCGCTTACTCAAGTCAATATTGACTAGGTTCAGTCCTTGGGGTTCCTCAATACTCAATCCCGGGTTGGGCTTTGACCCCCTGCTCGCGAAAAGGATGTTTGATCAGGGTCATTTCGGTCACGAGATCGGCTTGCTCAATCAGGGCTGCCGGTGCACCTCTACCCGTTAAGATCACATGGGAGTCTGTCGACTTTTGGACTAATCCCTCCAGTACCTGTTCAAGGTTCAAATAGCCCAGTTTAAGAGCAATGTTTACTTCATCCAAAAGGACCAGCTTTACTTCAGGGTTTTGGATAAAACTTAGGGCAGTTTGCCAGGCCTGCTGTGCCTTTTGAGTGTCTCGTTGACGATCTTGAGTTTCCCAGGTGAAGCCTTCTCCCAGGGCGTGGAACTCGATCTGATCAGCCCAGTGGCCCAAGGCAGCTTTCTCCGCTGGTTCCCAGGCTCCTTTAATAAACTGCACGATCGCCACCCGGTAGCCGTGACCGAGCGATCGCAGCACCATCCCCAGCGCTGCGGTGGTTTTTCCTTTACCATTGCCCGTGTGAACAACAATCAGCCCTTTTTCGCGCGATCGCGCCTCTAGTCGTTGCGCTTGAACTTCCTTACGACGCTGCATTTTCTGCTGATACTGCTCTGATGTTAGTGAAGCAGCTTCTGCGTTTAGGTCCGGTGGGGAAATTGGGTTAGTTTCGAGGTTGGTGGCCTGCATTGAAGTACTGGGTAAGTTGCTTGAGTCTCTATAATTCTGGCGCGATCGTAGACATAAAAAGTTATAAGTTTTGAGTTTTGAATTCGCTCATTACTCATAATTCAAAACCCATAACTCCGCGAAGCAGTAAGTATAAATGTTAGAGTGTCTCAAGTAGAGCTACGTCAAAACCGTTGAAGTTCATAACTTTGACCGGATACCCTTGGCGACCCCTATGGTATCTGGAAATGAAATTGAAGCGCAAGCGGCAGTGTGACCCAGCTCTATCCTGGGTAGATCGCTGCGAAGCACCCAGTATGGGCTGATCGGCCTGCAACCTTAGGCTTGTGATTTCTGTTGATGAACTTTGGTTCGACAAATTGCAAGCTGGGTCGATCAAGTTTCTGCTACTGAACTTTTTACCTGACTGAGCTGAATAGCAACTTAGCTGGTCCGGCCATAACCTGGAGGGTCAATTCCTCCAGATGTCATAGCGTGCTTCTTAGGGATCGGGTTTCTCTAGCAGTTCTGGGCAGCCCCTGTGCTCCTTGTCCAGAGCCTGACAGCCTGACTGCTAGCTGAGCTATGAGTTCTTGCCGCTTGAGATCAGACATCAAGGGCCGCAAGCTTTTCAGGACACGCGCTTCTAGTGCACTTTTTGACACTTTTTATGCTTTTGACTGTTATTGGAGTATTCTCATGTCCAAACTTTACAGCCGTCAGATCACACCCACCCCCATGCCCGCTAACATTGGCGTTGTTGATCTGATTGATAACTACTTCAGTGCTTATAACTCCGCCCGGCTGCGAGAAATCTGTCAGTTGCTGAGCCGGGAAGTGATGCGGGAGGGCGTCACCGTTGGGCTGAGTCTCTCTGGGGCAATGACGCCAGCAGGCTTTGGGATTTCAGTGCTAGCTCCGCTGGTCCGCCACGGCTTTATCGACTACATCATTAGCACCGGGGCCAATCTCTACCACGATATGCACTATGGCTTGGGGATGAGCCTTTACGCTAGTCATCCGTTTGTCGATGATGTCAAGCTGCGGCAAGAGAGCCGAATTCGCATCTACGACATCATCTTTGACTACGACGTCTTGCTGGAGACCGATGCCTTTATTCGGCAAATCCTTCAAGCTCCAACCTTTCAAAAGCGGATGGGAACCGCAGAGTTCCATTACCTGTTAGGCCAGTACGTTCGGGAAGCAGAAAGGCAACTGGGCCGGGAGAATTCCTGTCTGATTGCCACCGCCTTCGAGTCCGGGGTGCCGATCTACACCTCTTCCCCAGGGGACAGTTCTATTGGCATGAATGTGGCCGCTCTGGCCTTAGAAGGCTCAAAACTGGTGCTTGATCCGGCGATCGATGTGAACGAAACCGCTGCGATCGCCTACTTTTCGCGGGAATCTAATCTGCCAGAAATAGAGGGCAAAAGCGCCGCCCTGATCATTGGTGGCGGCAGCCCCAAGAACTTCCTGCTCCAGACCCAGCCGCAAATTCATGAAGTTTTGGGGTTAGAGGAGCGGGGGCACGATTACTTTATCCAAATTACAGATGCTCGCCCGGATACAGGAGGTCTCTCAGGGGCAGTGCCCAGTGAGGCAGTCAGTTGGGGCAAGGTTGACCCCGACGCACTGCCAGACACAATTGTCTGTTATACCGACAGCACGATCGCGCTGCCCATTCTGACGGCCTACGTCATGAATCAATGTCCAACCCGGCCTTTGAAGCGGCTCTACGATCGCCGCGAGGAACTGCTAGCGCGACTTCAGCAGTGCTATCTAGAGACAAAATTAACCCAGCCCACCCGCCTAACCGTTGGGGGGACAACTCAACCCAAGCCAGTCGCAACATACCCTTGCGGGACGCCAATTCCTCAGTAGCGATTAGCAACAAAAAAATCTCCCCTGATTTAAATCAGGGGAGATTACTTCAAAAACTACGAAGAACTATTTAGTTTCAGAGAACTCAGCATCAATCACGTCGCTATCCGAGCTACCTGAAGAGGGACTAGCCCCTGTCGGACCGCTCGTACCGTCGTCGCTTGGGCCTCCAGTTGGGCCGTCACCACCAGCCTGTTGATAAATATTACTGCTGATGGTGTAGAGAGACTGTTGCAAGTCAGTAGTCAAGGTTTTGATCCGGTCATGGTCTTCTTGAGTAACTGCATCTCGCAGATCCTTAACCAACCCTTCGACCTTCTCCTTCTCAGCGGCGGGAACTTTATCGCCCAGCTCGTTGATTTGCTTCTCAGCTTGGTAAGCAAGAGAATCGGCCTGGTTCTTCAACTCAATCTTCTCACGGCGATCCTTGTCTACGCTGGCGTTCTGTTCCGCCTCACGCACCATTCGATCTACTTCGTCAGAGGGCAGCGTGGAGGCACCTGTGATACTAATGGATTGCTCTTTGCCTGTGCCCTTGTCTTTTGCCTTGACATTGAGAATACCGTTGGCATCGATGTCGAAGGTGACTTCAATCTGAGGTACACCACGGGGGGCTGGCGGAATACCATCTAGACGGAAGGTTCCCAAGCTCTTGTTGTCGTTGGACATTTCCCGCTCACCCTGGAGGATGTGAATCTCCACGTTTGATTGACCATCCACAGCAGTCGAGAATACTTCCGATTTCTTAGTCGGGATGGTCGTGTTGCGCGGGATAATCTTGGTCATCACACCGCCCAAGGTTTCCACACCCAAGGAGAGCGGCGTCACATCCAGAAGTAGAATATCTTTGACTTCTCCAGCCAGAACCCCAGCCTGGATGGCAGCTCCAACTGCAACAACTTCATCCGGGTTGACAGTCTGATTTGGGTCCTTGTCCAGTACCCGTTTGACGACTTCCTGAACGGCTGGAATCCGGGTGGAGCCACCAACCAGGACAACTTCATCAATCGCACTCTTATCCACCTTGCCATCTCGCACGGCATTCTCAACCGGGATACGGCAGCGGTCGATCAGGTCAGAGCAAAGCTCTTCAAACTTGCCACGCGTCAGGGTCGTATCCAAATGTTTTGGACCATCTTGGGTGGCAGTAATGAAGGGAAGATTGATCTCAGATTGAGTGACGCTAGATAGCTCGATTTTGGCTTTCTCTGCTGCCTCGGTTAGCCGCTGAAGCGCTTGCTTATCCTTACGCAGATCAATCCCTTCTGCTTTGCGGAACTCTTCAGCTAAGTAGTCAACGATTTTCTTGTCAAAGTCGTCACCGCCAAGATGGGTGTCACCAGACGTTGCTAAAACTTCAAACACCCCGTCGCCAACCTCTAGAATTGAGACGTCAAACGTCCCACCGCCCAGGTCAAAAACCAGGATGGTTTCGTTGCTCTTCTTATCAAGACCGTAGGCTAGAGAAGCAGCAGTCGGTTCATTGATAATCCGTAGCACTTCGACGCCAGCGATCTTACCCGCATCCTTGGTAGCCTGACGCTGGGAGTCATTGAAGTAGGCGGGTACTGTAATTACGGCCTGGGTGACTTGCTCACCTAGGTACTTGCTAGCATCGTCAACTAGCTTCCGCAGAACTTGGGCCGAGATTTCTTCTGGAGCAAACTGCTTGCCCGTTGCGGGGCAGTCGAGCTTGACGTTTCCGTTAACATCTAGAACTTTGTAAGAAACTTCGGTGGCTTCATGAGTCACTTCACTAAAGCGACGACCAATGAACCGCTTGACCGAGTAAAAGGTATTCGGAGGGTTCATAACAGCTTGACGCTTGGCGATTTGACCAACCAAGCGATCGCCGTTCTTAGCAAAGGCAACAACAGAGGGAGTGGTCCGGAAGCCCTCTGCGTTTGCAATAACGGTGGGCTTACCACCTTCCATAACAGCAACACACGAGTTTGTGGTCCCTAAGTCAATTCCAACAACTTTTGCCATAGGATTTTTCCGGCTCTCTACAAAATGGACAACTGGTAAATAAGTAACCAGTCAAAAAAACAGAAATTTAATGCTTTCTTCTATACTGCGGGCGTTTCGCCCTGGTATGAAGGGGTATTTACCGAACCTTGGCCAGGGCGGTTTAGGTCCTCCCCAGCCAAGGCCCCGGCCAAGAATTCACTGAGTGCTAGATCGCTGGAGCATTCTCTAACAACGCGGTTCGGTTATAAATGCCCTAGGCGATCGCAGGCTGCGGCTCAGTGTCCGGCTGACTAAGATTAGCGTTGACTGCTGGAGCGGCTGTAGAGCCGTCAATAGTCACCTTAGTGACTTTGTGCTGCTCTGCTTCTAGCTTGGGCAGGGTTAGGGTCAAGATACCATCGTTCAACTGGGCTTTTACCTGGTCGTGCTGCACTTGAGCGGGCAGGGGAACAACTCGACGAAACTTGCCATAGCGAAACTCGGAGCGGAAGTGACCTTTTTCCTCAGTTTGTTGCTCATGGCGGTGTTCGCCAGCAATGGAGACTGCTTTCTGGGTAACATGAATATCTAGATCTTTGGCATCTAGTCCGGGAAGCTCAGCCCGGAGGGTAATTTCTGCACCAGTATCTTTAACTTCAACAGCAGGAATCCAGCTGCCGCGATCGCTGGAGGTAAACTCTGACAAGCCTGGTCTTGCTTCTACCAGTTCATCAAATAACCGATCCATCTGACGCTGTAGGGTAGTCATTTCTTGAAACGGTTGCCAACGGATAAGTGCCATTTTTATTCACCTAGTTTTAACTAACCTGACCAAACCTGTAAACAAAGATAAATCTTGATACTTAAGCTGTAAGGTTCTAGTCAGGTGGCCTTTGAAGCCTTTGTTTCTTCTTAAATGTAGTTAGTTTAAGGATTGAAAACGCTCGGTTACCCGTAAAAGGCGAGTTGTACTTACCGCATTTAAGGAAAAATAATTCAAACGCTTTATTGCAAGCATGACGGGTCAAGCCCAGCTTTTGGAGATTAATTGCCAGGCAGACAAAAGTTTGACTGAATCAACAGCTTGCTAATTCTAGATCGCAATCTCAGCGAGTCAGTTTCTGATTGGCCAGTATGCGTGTCGTCATGCCTATCGTCGCAAGTCAGGATGAACCCGGCAAAATTGAGGGGTTGCCCACAGCCCCCTTCACCTGGAATTTCTATAACGGTGGTAAGAATGTAGAGTGAAGATGTCTACCCTGGGTGTCCGACGCCAGTATGGTTAAATCGCAGTACAAGGAGCAGATCAATGGCAGTCATCGCCGTGATTGACTATGACATGGGCAACCTGCACTCAGCCTGTAAAGGGCTGGAAAAAGCTGGGGCCAAAACCCAGATTACTGATTGCCCCACCGACTTAGAGCGAGCTGATGCGGTGGTTCTGCCTGGGGTTGGAGCTTTTGATCCAGCTATGCAACACCTGCGATCGCGGGGACTGGTGGAAGTCATTCAGCAAGTGGTTGCCAGTGGTAAACCGTTTCTAGGCATTTGCTTGGGACTACAAATTCTGTTTGAGGGTAGTGAAGAAGGAAGGGAACCAGGACTCGGCATTGTGGCCGGAACTGTCAAGCGCTTTCGACCTGAACCCGGCATTACCATTCCCCACATGGGCTGGAATCAACTTGAATTAACCCAACAGTTACCCCTCTGGCAGCAGCTATCGCCCCCCTCCTGGGTTTATTTTGTCCACTCCTATTACGTCGATCCGGTAGATCCGCAAGTCCAGGCCGCAACGATCACCCACGGCAGTCAAACCGTTACTGCTGCGATCGCCCGTGACAACCTGATAGCGGTCCAGTTCCACCCAGAAAAATCTTCTACCGCAGGTCTGCAAATCTTGTCTAATTTTGTCCAGCAAGTCCGCTCAAGGGTTCCAGCCTAAGCAGCCTTGAGCTACCCATTGCTTCCCATGACATTCATCAAGATTGGAAATACTATTATCAACACAGATTACATTGCTGCTGTTGACCTAAACCCTATCTCAAGAGGCGGCAAGTGCTCTGTTGTAGTTCAGGTCGCGGTTGCCGGAGATTTGTTCAAATCGAAATTAAAGGAGTTTCGATTTAAGGGTGAAACTGCTCATAAAGGTATTAGCTTATTTCAGTAATCCCAGTAACACTGTTGACTTGTCAGAACCACTGTCCTTCCATGATCGGGAGCAACCAGTTCAGTCCTTTGGGCTTGGTTCAGTGCGCGACCAATTGGAAGATGCTTGGGAAGAACCTAAGGCTTGGGGCAATACAGGGTTAGACGACTCGTCCTACGAGCCACCGCTACCTGGTCCAACACCAGATGACTCTGAGCCATTCTATGAACAAGATGCTTGGAGAGAGGATACCTGGGAAGATGATGTAGATCCCCCTGATCAGCCACCGCCTCCAACCATTCGGCGACGACCTTGGAGACCACAATCACCAAGCCCTCTGTCCGCTACTGATCTTCCTGATCTCTTCGACCCGCCTATCCCCTGAAAACTGCCAATGAGAATTTATGGCAATCGAGACCTTAAAACTTTGCCTGGACTGGCAATTCGACCAACCCCTGCACGGGTGCGGCAGGCACTGTTTAACATCTGGCAGTGGAAAAAAGTTAACGGCTGTCGCTGGCTAGATCTGTGTGCTGGGAGTGGGGCAATCGGAGCAGAAGCGCTGAGTCGGGGTGCAGCCTTTGTCTTGGGAATCGAGCAATCGAGTCGAGCCTGCCAGGTTATTCAGCAAAATTGGCAGAGGATTACCGGGCCTGGGCAGCAGTTTCAAATCATCCGAGGAGATGTGGTACAGAGATTAAAGACCTTAGTAGAATCTCAAGATCGCTTTGACCTAATCTACCTTGACCCACCTTACGCTAGCGATCTTTACCAACCTGTGATTGAGGCAATCGCTAACGCTAACTTACTGGCACCAGATGGAGAAATGGCCGTTGAGCATAGTCCTCGGCGACCTTTAGCTCAGCAGGTCGCCCGGCTAGTCACCTCCCGGCAGAAGGTTTACGGCAATACTGCCCTGACCTTTTTCAGCATTACCAGTCCTTGAGCAATCGCCAGATCAACGGCCAGATCAACCGCCCCCCACACCTAAATCCTGGTCGCGGCGAAGCTGGAGATAAGCAGCAACAAACAGCCCAGCGATCGTGATTGGGATCAGGCCCAGCACAATTCCTGAAAGTAGCGGTTCTATCACGTCAAGCCTCCGGTTTTGGCAGTTTTAGTACATTAACATTAATTGCTGACTTTCTCATCTTACTCGTTCTAGCCTCTTCTGAGGACTAAGCCACGCTAGTCCTTGAGGGCAAAGCTGTAAAGCTACCCAATCAAGACTTTGATCCATTACAAGCGACTGCCCCGGTTTCCAGTCCCTTGCGTCTACAGCAGTAAGATTTTGTAAGCTATGTTAGTAAATGTTAGTAAACAATTTATTTTGTACACATATTGTTTCCTTACTTAAAGATTTGTGGAGAACCAGACGGTTGAAGCTAATTTTGTCTTCCAGAAAGTTGCCTTAACTGCGCTGGCAATTTGGTTTATGGTTATGTTGCTTGGTTTGGGTTTCCATCAACTACAAATGGCTGATCCCTACGTCCGACAAGTTGTCTCCCTACCTGGCAACCTGGAGTTGGGCTACAAAATGTTTCAAATGAACTGCGCCGGATGTCATGGCGTAGCAGCAGACGGCCAAGTGGGGCCCAGCTTGCGGGGTGTCTCCAACCGCAGGTCCCGAATTAGCTTAATTCATCAAGTTACCAGTGGGGCTACCCCACCGATGCCTAAGTTTCAGGCTAGTCCGCAGGAGATGGCAGACCTACTGAGCTACCTGGAGCAGCTTTAGGGCTTTAGGCCGGAAATTGTTGGGCGTAGAACTGGGCGTATCGGGAGCTGCCGCCCTCGCGTGTCGTCAGTTCACCGTGAGTACCAGACTCTACAATCCGGCCTTGCTCCAGGACTAAAATTCGGTCTGCTCGGCGAACCGTTGCCAAGCGATGGGCAATGATGAACACAGTCCGACCTTGCATCAACCGTTCCAAAGCTTCTTGGACCAAGGCTTCTGACTCAGAATCTAAGGCGGAGGTGGCTTCGTCCAGAATTAGAATTCTAGGGTTGAGCAATACAGCTCGGGCGATCGCGAGGCGTTGTCGCTGACCCCCGGATAGATTCACACCTCGTTCCCCTAAGTGAGTTTGGTAGTCCTCGGCAAACTGGGAGATAAACTGGTCGGCGTTGGCGACTTGGGCCGCAGTCTTAACGGCTCTGAGATCAAACGAAGTCTGCCCAAAGGCAATATTTTGGGCGATCGTACCAGAAAATAGCACTGTTTCTTGGGGGACAATGCCAATTTGTTGCCGCAAACTCTTGAGAGTAACCTCTTGAATATCAATGCCGTCAATCAAAATTTGACCTGCTTGGGGATGATAAAAACGTGGCAACAAGTTCACAAGCGTGGTTTTACCGGCCCCAGAAGGTCCCACCAGAGCAATGACTTCGCCGGGTAAGGCCAATAAGCTCAGCTTCTGTAGAACAGGCTGGTCTGGTCGGTAGGCGAAACTAATATTTCGGTACTCTACCTTGCCAGTAATGGGCGCTAAGGTAGTAGCCTGGGGCTTTTCAGTCACAGTAGGCTGGATCTGAAATAGTTCAAACACCCGGTCCGCTGAGGCTTGGCCCTGCTTAAACTCGTTGTAGTTATCAGTAATTAGCGCGATCGGATTGATTAAAAGCGCAACCGCCGCAACGAAGCTAACAAATTCACTGGGCTTCAGGTTACCTTGAGAAATTTGCCACCCACCCAGCAAAAAGAGCAGCATTACACTCATTGCCTCAAAAAACCCCACAACAGGGTACTGAATTGCCTTGACTCGCTCAGCCAAGTACTTGGCCTGCCGATTTTTTTCAGATTCTCTGGCAAAACGGTTGATTTCGTAGCTCTCCGCTGCAAACGCTTGGACCAAGCGAATGCCGCTCAAGACTTCCGTTACCATAGAGGACAGATTAGAGATCCGGTTTTGGCTCTGCCGGGAGAGAACTAACAACCGTTCCCCAAACCATCCCACTAAAAGTCCCATCAGGGGCGCAATGATTACCGTTGCAACCGTCAGTTGCCAGTTGAGGTAGACCATGTATGCCAAAACTGCCCCAAACTGCAAAACACAGGGGACAAACTGGTGAAAAACTTTGTTGACCACTTCACCGATCCGGTCAACATCTTCTGTTAAGCGGTAGGTCAGGTCACCCGTGGATGCCGTTTCAAAGTAATCCAGTGTCAGCCGGTGCAGATGGACATAGACCTGTTGACGGAGATCCAAGGCAACCTGGAGCGCAGCTTTAGCCATGAGGGAGTCTTGACCGTACTGTAAAGCCCCCTGGACTAGAAACACAGTGGCGGTGACAACCGCCAACTGTGCTAGTGCTATGACGTTACCCTGACCGACAAAAGCGGCAATTTGTCCTGTCAAGTAGGCAAGCAGCGGCATTGATGAAACAAACCCCAGCGTACAGACCAGTGCCCTAGCAATGGTTTTCCACTGAGGTTCGATAAGAGGAAGAAGTTGCCAGTAACTAGCGCGTTTTTTCAACCTGTCAGATCTAGAACAATCTCTGCTAATACTACTCTCCAGATAGGTCGTAGGCTTTGACTTTCGAGCAACACCTAGGCCAATCAGTCAGGGTATCGTTATTGTTTTCTCCGACGTTTGACTTGGCGCCTCAAGATCCAGACCAGAGGGGTGACAATCAAAACAAGCAGGACGAGTTTAGAAATAGGGTCGATGTACGCTTCTACAAGCTGGTAGTTACTGCCCAGTACATAACCCGCGTAGGTCAGTAGCCAGATCCACAACACAGTCCCCAGGGTTGAATAGATCAAGAACGGTACTAAAGGCATACCACTGAGCCCTGCTGGAATCGAAATCAAGGTGCGGACCCCTGGTACAAGCCGACATAGAAATACAGCCTGACCGTCATGCCTGTCAAACCACTTCGCTGCTTTGGCAATATCCTCGCTTGATATTGCTAGCCACCTGCCATGCTTGTCGGCCAACTTTCCTAAGTTTTCCTCGCCCAGGAATTTACCTGCGTAGTACCACGGCAACGCACCCAGTACAGTACCAACCACCCCTGCCACAACCACATAGACAAACTCCAGCTTGCCCTGTGCCACTGTAAATCCTGCTAATGGCATGATCAGCTCTGAGGGAATAGGAGGAAATAGGTTTTCCAAAAACATCAGTAGTCCGATTCCCAAATAGCCCAGGGAATACACAGTATTCGTTATCCATTCGACCATCGGGTTGATCCCTTCAATCTAGGTACCAGCGGTCCAAGAGTTCATGTACTCGATTTGATCGGAGGTCAGCGTATCAATCGCAATCCCCATGGCTTGAAGCTTCAAACGGGCAATCTCCCGGTCAACTTCAGTTGGAATAGAGTGCAAACCTGGTTCTAGCTCGCCTTTGTTCTTGACCAAGTACTCACAGGCCAGAGCTTGGTTGGCAAAGCTCATGTCCATCACTGCACTGGGATGACCTTCCGCCGCAGCTAAATTAATTAACCGGCCTTCTCCCAGCACAACAACTGATTTGCCGCTCTGGAGGCGATATTCTTGGGTAAAGTTACGCACATCCCGCACCTCAGTCGCCTTGGCTCCTAGGGATTTCAGATCAATTTCAATATCAAAGTGACCTGAGTTTGCTACCATTGCCCCGGACTTCATCACCTCAAAGTGTTCTGAGCGGATCACATGCTTGTTGCCGGTGACCGTAATAAAGATGTCACCCTGAGC
Source organism: Thermosynechococcaceae cyanobacterium (assembly GCA_041748155.1). Taxonomy (GTDB): domain Bacteria; phylum Cyanobacteriota; class Cyanobacteriia; order Thermosynechococcales; family Thermosynechococcaceae; genus JBGTDT01. Next base: position 16,625 of record JBGTDT010000174.1, read on the forward strand.
TGCCGCCTCTGCCATCGGCAGGACTCGGAAACCATCCATTACCGCTTCAATCGCCCGCACTGGGTCAATTTCGGTCACGATTACATTGGCTCCCATCCCCCGCGCCCGCAGGGCTGTGCCTTTACCACACCAGCCATAGCCTGCTACAACGATGGCTTTACCGGCCAGGAGAGTATTCGTGGCTCGGATAATTCCATCCAGAGTTGATTGCCCCGTGCCGTAGCGGTTGTCGAAGAAATGCTTTGTATCAGCGTCGTTGACGTTAATCGCCGGAAAAGTCAGCACTCCATCTCTAAACATAGCTCGCAGCCGCACAATTCCAGTTGTCGTTTCTTCGGTAGTCCCGATAATTTCTTCTAGCTGGTGTTGCCGTTCTTGAATCAGGGTCGCGGTGACATCACTGCCATCGTCAATAATGATATTAGGCCGATGATCCAGGGCAGTCTGGACGTGGCGACGATACATCTCTGTGTCTTCACCCTTTTGGGCAAATACCGGAATGCCGAAGTCCGCAACTAAACTGGCAGCAACATCATCCTGGGTGGACAGGGGATTACTGGCAATTAGGAGGGCGTCTGCTCCACCGGCTTTCAGGGCGATCGCCAGGTGAGCCGTTTCTGTTGTGACATGACAACAGGCAACCAACCGGATCCCTTTAAGCGGTTGCTCGTGGGCAAAACGATCCTGAATTTGGCGTAGAACTGGCATTTCTCGCCCCGCCCATTCAATCCGTTGTTTACCGAGGGAAGCAAGGGAGAGATTTTTAACGTCGTGATTCAACTGACTGGGAGTTGCGACCATGCAATGAATTCCTCAAACTATCCGGACTGAACGAGCCTAACAAAACTTGAGTCACTATATCACTAGTCCCATCTAGCCTCTTGAATAGGCTCTTGAATACTTGAATATAGGACTAACAGGCAACCTTCAAGAAAATGTAATTCTAAATCATCCTAACGAAGATTTCTCAGAATGCTTCATCCGGTTTCTTCTAGCAGCGTCAGTAAGGCAGACTTAACCTCAGCAGCGTTGGTGGTTGCAGTCCCAAACTGGCGCACCACGATACTTGCCGCCAAGTTACCGAGTACCGCTGCTTCCCAGAAAGACGCACCAACAGTTAAACCAAGCGACAGCGCCGCGACGACCGTATCTCCAGCTCCGGTCACATCAAATACATCGCTGCGATTAAAAGCCGGAATGTGCTGTTCCTGGCCGCAGGAGTCAAATAAGCTCATGCCTTCGTCCCCCCGCGTGATCAGAATCTGTCGCGCCTGAGTCAGGGCGAGTAGATCCTTGCCAGCTTGGGTGAGGGTTTGAGGGCTAGAGATCTGATACCCTACCGCGTGTTCGGCTTCCGGCAGGTTGGGGGTGAACAGCATTGCCCCGCGATACCGCCCTAGGCTTTTCTGGGTATCAACCACCGTCTGTGGATGGGACAGCGCCGCTTGAATGACTGGCCCTGTGAAAACGCCATCCCCATAGTCCGAGCACACCACTGCATCCGCCGCTCCAGCGTGCTGACGGATGTAATCGGTCAGTTGCTCTTGCACAGTCAGGTCTGGCAGGGCATCGGACTTGCGATCTACCCGCACAATTTGTTGGGTAACCGACTGGCGAGCATGACCAGAGATTCGGGTTTTGGTCACCGTTGGGCGATCTAGATCGATTAGAATCCCACTTGTGTCAATCCCCGCTGCGGCAAAAATGCCCCGCAATGCCTTCCCCTGATCATCTTTGCCCACCAGCCCGACTGCTTTCACTTTCGCTCCCAACGTCGCTAAATTGTAGATGGCGTTGGCACCCCCCCCCGGTACTTGTTGGGTTGTCTCATGGCGAATAATCAACACAGGTGCTTCGCGAGAGATCCGCTCAACCTGACCGGTTAAAAACTCATCCAAAGTCAAGTCCCCCACAACCAGGACTTGCGCTTTGGTGAAGCGGTCTAGCAACTCTATTAGCCGCGCGGCTGAGGCCCGCAGTTGGGTGTAGAAAGCAGACGTTAAAGACATAGACGGGTAAACGGCAAAAGCATAAGGCTTATTCTCCCCTAAACTTGGACCCAGTAGGAGAGTTACCGCTCTGAGGGCAATTGATCGGTATTACAACTTCTGCAACTCCTCCAGCACCCCAGGTACAGTAGACTTGAGCGCAGCATAGATCGCTTTGATCTGGACGTGGTCTGGCTGAAAGGACCATTCATCCATAAAAAACTTTTTGAACTCGATCGCCAGAGAACAAGCTGATTCTGGAAATGTTTGATGAGCCCAGCGATGGAAATGCCCGCCCTGGAATTTGACGTTCTCTCGCACATCGAGCTGGCGACCGAAAAAGTCAAAGCAACCCAGGTCTTGAATGAAGCGGTCAATTACGGGAGCCCAGCGATCGCGGTCAATCGTGCCTGTGCCAATGTTGACCTCTGGGTTTTTTGCCGGATCAGCCGGGCAGGCATCTGGCCCCTGACGACGGTAATTGTAGGAGTGCAAGTCAAACACGACAAAACGGCCAAAGCGGTGCTTTAAGTTGGCAAAGACTCGCTCGACTTCGGTGTAGAAAGCATCGTACTGGTTCAGGGAACGGGCAATCACTTCCGCCGACGGAGTTGCTCTCCAGACCTTTAAGCCCCACGCCTCTTCAGGAGTGCTGTAGACTGCTTGATGTCTGGGGCGATTCAGGTCCACCTCAAACCGCGATCGCAGGCCGACAATGCGCGTGTCTGCGACGACCGTCAAAGTCCGGGTAAACGGATCTTCTTCGCGCAAGCGGTCTTGCCGGTTGAGGGCGAGTAGCTCGGCAACTTCCGCTCGAACTTCATGGCCATCGTGAATTGCGGTCGCAACCAATGGACTGTCCCCTTCGGTCACCATGAAGAACTGTTCCATTCAGCCTGCTATTTATTCCTTTTCCCAGGTAACAGCCCTGAGAATAATCTTTACAGCTTAGAGAAAACCAGTCTCTGGATTAGCAGCAAAAGTAACAATTTAGAACTTGCTGCGGCAAAACTAAGCGGTAAAGTATCTTTAAGATAGATCAGGGCAACGATAGTATTTGTACTCACCTATACTAGAATTAGGCGTTCAGAGCTTAAAAGTCAGGTTGTCAAGCAAGTGATTGTGAGCAGGAATTGCCCAGCAGTAGTCGGGCCAGTCTTAAGACCCGGTTTTGATCTGTTACTAAGTTACTGAGTTCTACGAGGCGAATACAGGCGTGAGTCAGCACCCAACGGTTTTTCCTACAACCCTCCCCTCTCAGGAGCCGAGTGTAGGTGAGACAGCCCAACCGTGGTATGAACAACTGCGGCGCTATGACCCCGCAGCGATCGCCCGTTATTACCGCCGTCGTCCTTGGAAAATGGCTTGGCGGACTTTAGAGATTGTCTGGTTGTTAGGCTTCTTTAGCCTGAAACTCAAGTGGGACGGGTGGACCGGTCAGGCCGAGCAGCATAGGCGACTACGAGCAACGCAGTTGCGTCAGGTTTTAACCCGTCTAGGTCCTACGTTTATCAAAATTGGTCAAGCCCTCTCGACTCGCCCCGATCTAATTCGCAAGGACTTCTTAGAGGAACTGGCCTTCCTCCAAGATCAGCTCCCGCCTTTTCCCACAGACACTGCCTTTGCCCTTATCCACTCAGAGCTAGGCAGTCCGGCTGATCAGATTTATGCCGAAATTTCCCCTCAACCTGTCGCCGCCGCCAGTTTAGGTCAGGTTTATCGGGGTCGTCTTTCCAGTGGGGCAGAAGTTGCTATTAAGGTACAGCGACCCAACCTAGTCCCGGTTCTGACCTTAGATCTTTGCTTGATCCGCTGGATCGCGGCTTGGGTTGGTCCCTGGCTGCCTTTAAATTTAGGGCATGATCTGACTCTGATCGTGGATGAGTTTGGCTCCAAGCTGTTTGAGGAAATTGACTACCTGCACGAAGGGCGCAATGCCGAGAGGTTTGCCGACAACTTCCGCAACGATGCCCACATTAAAGTCCCCGCCATTCACTGGCAATTCAGCAGTACCCGCGTTCTCACCCTGGAGTGGATTCAGGGCTTAAAGCTGACGGGAACACAATGCATTATCAATTCAGACATCTCCACCGACGAGCTGATTCGGATTGGTGTCACCGCTGGTTTGCGCCAATTGCTGGAGTTTGGCTTTTTCCACGCCGATCCTCATCCCGGCAACTTGTTTGCCCTTGCGGATGGTCGCATGGCTTATGTTGACTTTGGCATGATGGATCAGCTCGATCAAACCACAAAAGAAGCCCTGGTAGATGCCCTGGTCCACCTGATCAACCGGGACTACACCGACTTGGCCCATGACTTTGTCCGGCTGGGGTTTATGACGCCTGACACGGATATTCAACCCGTGGTGCCCGCTCTGGAAGCAGTGCTAGGGGACATTATGGGGGAGAGTGTAGTTAACTTCAACTTCAAAACTATCACGGATCGCTTCTCAGAGTTGATGTACGACTACCCGTTTCGGGTTCCAGCAAAATTTGCCTTGATCATCCGCTCCCTGATTACCCAAGAGGGAGTGGCTCTGTGCTTAAATCCCAATTTCAAGATTGTTGAGGTAGCCTATCCCTACGTTGCCCAGCGGCTGTTGAGGGGTGAGACACCCCAACTCCGCCGCCGCTTGATCGACGTGCTGTTCAAGAATGGGAAGTTCCAGTGGAACCGGCTGGAAGAACTGATTGCGATCGCCCGTTCCGATCGCAGCTTTGACTTAGCACCTACGGCTGAGCTCGGACTGCATTACTTGTTGTCGGAAGAAGGCAAATATCTCCGGCAGCAAATGGTCCTGGCTTTAACGGAAGATGACCGGCTGCACACCGAGGAAGTCCAGCGCCTGTGGGACCTGATCAAGGAGGATGTCAAACCTGCTGAGCTGTTTGGTGCCGCCTGGTCAGCCCTAGCAGAACTTTCTAGCAATACCGTCGCAACTTGGCCTGCGGTTGCCGCCTTGACAGGGTTGCGACAGTCCTCAGCCCAGCCAGAAGTTTCTAGCCGGTAACCCCTTGTAACTCCAGAGATCGCCCGGCCTCAGACCTGCCTCCTCAGCTTTGAATCCTGCTAAAATTTAGCCGCCACTTAACCCACCAAGGAGTCATCCGGTGTCCAGCTTTCCAGAACCTCCCTATTTCCTCCTAGTCGCTGGCTTCTTGGCCGCGATCACCTCGGGTACTGCCTTTCAGGCCACACTGAAGCAACTTGTCCAGGAGTGGTCTCGCACCCACTCAACCCGGATTCTCAGTCACCTGAAAGGACCCGATCTCATCATCCCTTTTCTGGGAATTTCCGGGGGGGTTTGTGTTTTTCTAGCCTCTGGCCTGGCAATTTTTGGCTTTGCTAACTGGTTGGGCTATGGGGTTTCGGTCCTGCTGACGGTTGTGACTAGCCTGCTGATCTGGACCCAGCTTGGCAAGCTACTGCTCGTCCTTGAAAAAGGCGGCTCCCAAGCCCTCGATCTCGATTTCTTAGAAGCCAAGAAGCGATAGGTCTGCCTGAGACACCAAGTGCTCACTGCCTGCTTCACTTTAAAAAAGCTGTTGAGATTCCCTCATTTTTGCTCGGTGAGTTGCTTTAATCTGTCCTTGAACCTGACAGACGCGATCAGATCCGTTTGGTGACTTATTTAGGAGCGTACCCCTTCAACTTTGATGTCCCTTCATCCAGTACTTGCCCAACTTACTACGGGTCAATTCAAGTCCGTAGAGTATCAAACTCAGGTAAATCTGAATCTCTACAATTCAGCTAGCCTGGACTGCCTATCAACCCAAGTGTTGGCCGGACGGCACTTACGGGTCGTCTCTGTTGCCCAACCTCAACCTGACACTCCTGCTGGGCTCAAGGTCCATCTGTGTGAAGACGACTACGCGGGCTGGCTGGCGATCGCAGACCTCAACTGGCTGCAAGCAGCAACAACTCCTTATCGAGCGATCGCCCTCTCGACTGCCGAAATTCAGGTCCGCTTGCCAGCAGTGATTGAGTTTGCCCAGGCTGCCCAGGCACAGCCAAATTACTATCTTTGGGGGGGCACAGTCGGACCCAACTACGACTGTTCCGGCTTAGTCCAACATGCCTTTTCCTCTTTAGGGATCTGGCTGCCTCGGGATTCTTACCAGCAAGAGGCTTTTACCCAACCCGTTGCCAGCTCAGGCCGCAACCCGGCAGATTTAATTCCCCAGTTGGCCCCGGCAGACCTGATCTTTTTTGGCTCACCGCAGCGGACCAATCATGTCGGCATTCACTTAGGTGAAGGCTACTACATTCATAGCTCCGGGAGAGAACAAGGTCGCAACGGTATTGGCGTTGATCGGCTCTCCCTCCAGGGTGATAGCGTCAGCCGCACCTACTACCAGCAGTTGCGAGGCGCAGGGCGAGTGGTTGCCAGCTACCAGCCTCAAATCCCTATCTAGCCAAGATTGAGCTTCAGTCGCCTGCCTAGTAGAGAGTTTTGATCAGCGTAAAATGAAGAAATCTTTAGTGCCCTTCACTTCACAAGTAGCTGGATGAAGACTGATCAATCTTCGGGGGAATTCAATATCTCCAGTCCCGGTGCTATCTCTGAAGTCTCAGTTGTAGTGCCGGTCTACAACGAGGTCGAAAGCTTACCTCACCTGATTGATGCGATCGCCAGCAGCTTGAGCGCTCAGAGCCTTTCCTACGAAATTATCTGTATCGACGATGGTTCCCAGGATGGTTCTGCCGTCTTGCTCAAGCAGCTTGCTCAGCGTCGCACCGATCTCCGCGCAGTCTTGCTGCGCCGCAACTATGGGCAAACGGCAGCCATGGCGGCTGGATTCAACTATGCTCAAGCTCAAGCCATCGTCACCCTAGATGGCGACTTGCAGAATGACCCTTTAGACATTCCTGGCCTAATTGCCAAGCTAAATGAAGGATACGACTTGGTAACGGGTTGGCGTCAGTTCAGAAAAGATGCCCCGTTGACTCGCCTGCTCCCCTCTAAAATCGCCAACTTACTCATTGGTTGGGTGACTGGAGTCAAACTCCACGACTACGGCTGTTCTTTGAAAGCTTACCGGCGCGAACTGGTCGCAGATATGAGGCTTTATGGCGAATTACATCGATTTTTACCTGCCCTGGCCTTCATTGAAGGAGCGAGTATTGCGGAACTGCCTGTTCGCCATCATGCTCGCCAGTATGGTTACAGTAAATACGGTCTGGGCCGCACCTTCCGGGTCTTGATGGATTTGTTGACCATTTATTTTATGAAGACCTTCCTGACTCGGCCCATGCACGTTTTTGGCTTGTTTGGCCTGCTATCTTTTGGGCTGGGTACGTTGCTAGGTTTATATTTGACCTTTCTTAAACTCGGCCTGGGTCAGAGTATTGGCGATCGCCCGTTGTTGATCTTGGCGGTGGTCTTGTTGATTGCCGGTGTCCAACTGTTCAGCTTTGGTCTGCTGGCTGAATTGACAATGCGAACCTATCACGAATCCCAGAGCCGACCTATTTATCGGGTGCGAGAAGTGGTTGAACCCAATTCTGGTCGTTATCCCTTAAGCTAATTCAACCAGATTGCTGCGATCACCCCTACTTAGCCGATCAAGAATCACAAATTGATATAGCCCTTCTGGTTGATTCTCGGCGAGAGAAGCCGCAGAAGGCAGAGGTGTAGAGTGTAAAGTGTGATGTTAGGTTTGCCGGGAGAACGTTTTTGCTTCAAGTGGGAGGATTCTTGGTTTAAATTAGAAGCTTCTTATTTCGAGCGAGAAAATTCCTAGACTCATTAACAATGTTCCTGGTTCAAGTGAGGATATTCCTATTTTGAGTCAGAAGATTCCTATTTCAAACTAGGAAACTCCTGGATTAAACCGTAATACTCTTGTTTCAAGTGAGCAATTTCTTGTTTCAAATCAGATCAGCTCGACTTGAAGTGAGAAACTCCAATCTCAGAACTCGGAGTTTGTTGATTTGAACTGGAATGATGAAGATTTAAGCTTAAATAGTGGAGTTTAAAGGGCGATGCTCCAGAGGAGCTACTATACGATCGCAGAGGATTTAGGTCTACCCAGTCTTCTACATCTAACGCCCACATTGACTGATCGCGCCGAGCTTTTGATGATGAGGGCGACGTTGATCACGGTTCGGTCCAATGTATTGTTATACAACGGGCCGCGATCAACAAGACTTCTTTGAGATTGATCATGAAGTCGAGGCAGCCGGCACTCAGTCTTTCTGCTTGTCCTGCTTGCGGTACTCAGTGGTAAGCATCCCGGCAAACCCCCAGTTGTCGGGCTCAACTTCATCAATAACGATGTGAGTATGTTCCGGCTTCTTACCGAGTACTCTTACTAACGTCTGGGTAATCTCTTCTACAATCTGCCTCTTCTGGACGTTGGTTACACTATCCTTCGTGATGCGAACATTAACGTATGGCATACTACCTCCGACAGAACTACTTCACAACCTGTGTCTAAGCGAGCTTCTCGCCGCTCAGGATAAAAATTGGGTCTACAGCCGTAAAAACCTGGTGACCTCCCCGGGTTTCCAAGCGATTGATCACCGATTGCACCACTTCAATATTTCGGGCTTGGAGTTCAGCAAAGGTTGCTGAGATCGTATATAAGCTTTCTAGACTGACTGCCGTGGCAACGATCCGGCCCTGGGGCGGTAACTGCGACCAGACCTGCTTCAGGATCACTTTGATTGGGTGACCTCCTTCAATACAGACCCGCTGAGGGGAGCTAGGGATGGCTTGCAGGCACTCTGGAGCAATGCCTTCAATCACTTCCACATTCTCAACTTCAAAGCGATCGCAGTTGCGACGAATCAAGCTGGCAACCTCCTCATCCCGTTCAATGGCAAAAATCTGGCCCTGGGGACAGAGTAGGCCAATTTCTACTGGAATTGTGCCAGTCCCGGCACCAATATCCCACAAAACTGAGTCTGGTTTTAGGCGCAGGTGAGAAATCAACAGCAACCGGGTTTCTCGCTTGCTCATCGGAATTCCTGGTAACTGCTCAAACAGCTCGTCGGGAATTCCAGGAGTAGTGTAGGGCCAGAGTTGGCACGGCATAGCAGTGATTAACCTGTAAGTTACCCATTGTGATGTTTGATCCTGATTCCTACAGTACTGGACTTTAGCAAGGTCAAAACAAACTAATCGTCGGGGTGTAACTAGATTGAAGCAATCGTTTTCGGAGTGCTGAGGTTGTGGGACATTCTACCGCCAGGTTAGCGAATACTGAATTAGGAGAATCCCTGTTGGGCCCTTACAATTGGAGGTAGTGCTAGCTCAGTGAATTGCTAAAAATTCTTTAGCATTTTGAACACCCTGGCTTAAACAGCGCTGCCTGTAACATCTTTTCATCCCCATTGCTTTCAATTCCTGAGAGGGATTCCCACCATGCAAGAGCAACATCCCGTTCGTCGTATTCCCCTAGGCGTGGCTGCGGGTCTTACGGCAGCTATCTTGGCTACAGGTGGTGCAACTGCCTGGTGGAGCTGGACCGCTACTTCTAAAAAACCCTCACTCACGACCACTGCCCCCCAGCCTGCTCGGCCACCTCAGTCTGCCCAGGCACCAGCGGGCACCGCTCCAACTGTGCCTTCTCCTCCTGCCACTGCTGAATCCGCTCAGTCCCAGCAGCCCCAACCGCCAAAGGTCTCCGCTGAGCGGACCACAAAAATTTACTGGATCAAAGATGTAAACAATACGAGTATTCAGCTAGTTCCAAGTGCGATCGCAGTAGATTCAGCAAACAATCCTGAGGTTGCTTTAGAAGCTGCTTTTAGGCGTTTGCTGGCTGGACCGACCAGTTCAGCAGTGACGACCACAATCCCAGAGGGAACCAAGCTCCGAAGTATCACTACTCAGAAGGATGGTGTTCATATCGATTTGTCCCAGGCTTTTACCTCCGGGGGTGGCAGTGCCTCAATGCAAGCACGTTTGGCTCAAATTCTCTATACCGCAACCAGTTCAGATCCAAAATCAAAGGTCTGGATTTCCGTAGAAGGAGAGCCTTTAGAAACGTTAGGGGGAGAAGGTCTGTTCCTGGAGCAGCCAATTACACGCCAAAACTTTGTCCAAAATTTTACGCTCTAACCTGATTGGGTACCTCGACAATTCATTGACCATATTGATATCAGAAAAATAACGGGTTATTGCCGGGTTCCCTATCCCTGTCCAGGAAGGATTCGCATCAGAGGCTGACCATACTCAACAGGTTCTCCATTCTGCACCAAAATTTCAATGATTCGGCCATCTACCTCAGCCTCAATTTCATTCATGAGTTTCATGGCTTCAATAATGCATACCGTTTGTCCACGACTAATCACGTCATTTAGCTCAGCAAAGGGTAGGTCATCAGGTGTGGGAGAGCGGTAAAAGGTCCCCACCATAGGCGAAACAACCTCAATTCCTTTTTTTTCGATCGCAAGGGTACTCGACTCTGAGCTAGAGGGTGTGGCAGTTCTAGGCTGGGTTGCAGGCGGTATGGCCTGGCCTCCCCGTTCGCCCTTGCGAACGGTAAGTTCAAAATCACCACTTTTGAGGGTCAATTCAGCAATATCAGTCTGGCTGAGAATGGTGAGTAGCTCACGGAGTTGATCGAGGTCAAATTGCACGGTCCTGCTAGCTCCCTATTCTCGGCCTTGATAGGAATCTGTGCGGGTATCTACTCGAATCCGCTCACCGATAGTAATGAACAAAGGGACCATGACTTGAGCCCCCGTTTCAACAATGGCCGGTTTAGTGCCGCCGGTAGCGGTGTCACCTTTGAGACCTGGGTCGGTTTGGGTCACCTCCAGCACGACAGAATTGGGCAGCTCCACTTCCATCACCTGTTCCCCCCAACGGATCACGTTAACCTCCATGCCTTCTTTGAGGTACTTGACGCGATCGCCCACCTGGTTGGCCGTCAGGCGAGCTTCGTCGTAGGTTGTCATATCCATAAAAACCAACTGGTCCCCCTCTTTATAGGTGTGCTGCATCAGACTTTTTTCTAAGTTTGCCTGAGGGACAGTTTCGCCTGCTCGGAAGGTTCGCTCAACCACTCCCCCAGTTTGGGCATTTTTCAGCTTCGTGCGGACAAAGGCAGACCCCTTGCCTGGTTTAACATGGAGGAACTCTACCACTCGCCAGACTGCTCCGTCTAGTTCAATACTGACGCCGGGTCGAAAGTCGTTGCTGGAGATCATGAATCTTCTCTGAGGCAGAACAAACGGCAACTTATTGTACCGCTCCGTGGTCCGGCGTCACACCTCCAACTTGTGGCTGCACCCTCAAGGAACTTCGGCTAAGGTTTTTCCCCTATCAGCGCAGCGCATACTTAACACTTTGGAATTACTTCTGAAAAAGCACCATCGACCTATCAGAAAGTGATCAGCTCAAGCACATCTACTCATTCCGGCTCAAACCTGTTTATCTAAGGCAACGATCGCGGCAACTTCTTGTAAAAGCTGGTTCTGCTCCTGGCTGATTTCCTCTAGCCTGATCAAGATATCTGCCAGTCTTTCTGTTTGCTCGTGCTTAGAAGGCTCAGGGCTCCCAGCCTGGAAACCCAGTCTTTCCTCAGACTGCTGATTCAAGAGTTGTTGTGGTTTGAGACCACCAAGCCTGCTCAGAGACTTAGAACTGGCTCCTATCAGGAGTTGGCCTAGCTTTAGAGGAGCCCGTAGTACAGATATCCAGGCTCTCTCAACCAGACGCCCTAACGCTTTCAGCAGACTGCTGAGGGTAAAAATGACCAGAAGCGCAATGACTAAGGCTAGAATTGGGTGGTCAATCGCCCAGCGCATGACCTGAACCATCCAGAATATCAGCGGGTGTGAGTCAATCCACACCTTAGCAGAATCCATCCATTCGTGAACTAGAGAGCCCATGGCAGTTTGAATGGAATCGGAAGCTACACGGTTTAACTTTTCAGCCTTTTGAATCGTAGTACCCAGGGAATCAGAAGCTCTGTCAAGAGTATCTGTGAGAGATTTTCTGGCCTGCTCTGCCGTTTCGCCTATAGCATTAACAGCTTGTTCCTTGACTTCAGTCATCCTGTCAACCAATGTTTCAGCAGTCTGACTCAAGGCATCCTTCTCAGCAACCGTCTGGATCAGAAAATCCTTTGCGCGCTCAAGGCCTTTAGAGACCCTTTCGGAGGAGTTTATTTCTAGGAGTAGCTTACGGCTATCTACTGGACTGGTCATCACGCCCTTATAACTAACTTTTCCTTCTACAGTAGCTAGGTGTGGTCAGGTAAGGTAGAGTCGTCGGCTGAGCGTGAAATGGTAGAACGCAAAACGGATACTGATTCAGGATTTTAGTAAAAGTCAAGGGAGAATAGAACAATCTACAGACAGCAGCACGCTCCGTTGACCAGTCAGGTCTAGCGTAACGGAAGGTACAACAGCCGCATGACCCGCGTGATTGGTTTGATGAGTGGCACTTCAGTCGATGGGATTGATACTGCCCTAGTCGAGATTTCTGGAACAGAGCTTGACTTGAAGGTTGAGCTTTTAGCCGCAGCTACCTACCCCTATCCGGCCTCCCTACAAGAACAAATCTTGGCAGTTTGTGGTGGGGCAGCACTTGCCATGATGGAGTTGGCTGCTTTAGATGACGCGATCGCTGCTGAATTTGCTCAAGCCGCCCTTGCGATTCAGACTGGCTATGCTCCAGCGGAGTTGATTGGCTCCCACGGTCAAACGGTCTACCATCAACCCCCTACTGGGACTGCTTTGGGCTACAGCCTCCAACTGGGGCGTGGGGCGGCGATCGCCCAGACTACGGGTATTCCAACTGTGAGTAATTTCCGGGCTGGGGATATTGCGGTGGGTGGGCAGGGTGCCCCGCTAGTTTCGCGGATTGATCTCTGCCTGCTCACCCATCCAACCCGGAGTCGCTGTGTGCAAAACATTGGTGGCATCGGCAACCTGACCTACCTCCCGGCTGTGTCTGCTCCAGAGCAGCTAGGGAGGGGAGTCAAGGGCTGGGATACGGGTCCGGGAAATGTCTTACTCGACCTGGCCGTGCAACACCTATCCGGTGGCAGCCAAATTTACGACGAAGCTGGGGCCTGGGCGGCTACGGGTACTCCTTGCACCGAACTCCTGCACCAGTGGTTGCAGCAGCCATTTTTCCAGCAACCGCCGCCAAAGTCGACGGGCCGAGAACTCTTTAGCCTCACCTACCTACAAACCTGCTTAGCAGAGGCAGCCCAGTATTCCCTTAGCTCTGCGGACTTGCTTGCCACCCTGACTGAATTGACCGCTGCCACTATTGCGCTCAATTACCAACGGTTTCTGCCGCGAATGCCTGATGAAGTGTTGTTATGCGGTGGCGGCAGTCGCAATACTTACCTGAAAGCTCGCCTGCAAACTTGTTTGGGTAGCCTCCCTGTTCTGACTACTGACCAGGTGGGTTTAAGTGCCGATTACAAAGAAGCGATCGCCTTTGCTGTACTGGCTTACTGGCGACAGCGAGGAATTCCTGGCAACTTGCCCAGTGTAACTGGAGCACGGTTGGCTGTACCTCTGGGCGAAATCTTCTCCCTCAGCTTCTAGGGGTAGGATGCTACACCCCAGCTCATCCTCAGAACGATCTGCTTCTAGGTAGATGTTGAGATCCTGACAAAGACCTTTAATCGATCAATCAAACTTAAGAGAAGTGAAAGTTCTTATGGGCTGGTTAAATCGAATATTTGGTCAACACAAGCCTCGGACTGATGCATCGGTCTTCAAGGAGTCAAAAGCTGAAGAACCCGTTTCTGAAGCAGCCCCAAATACCCCACCAATTTCACCAGAGCAGCTTGGACTGCACGGAGAGTAGGACGAAAGCGGTCTTGCAAAGCGGGTAGCTCTCGCCTTGGATGACGATCCTGATATGGCAGATATTGAGACAGTACACATTGCTCAAACTGGAAGTACAGTTGTGCTGAAAGGACAGGTCCCTAGCCAAGATCTTTTGAATCGGCTTGTCAGTGTAGCGCGCAAGGTCAATGGTGCCGCCAACATTGACACTAGCAAGGTTTCAGTCGGCTAGACCCTTCTGTTGCCCGCCTCGGCAAGTCCAGGTTTGAAATTGCTCTAAAGCCCCAGACGCTAAGCAATAGATGTTGGCCAGCCTGCTCAACTAGTACAGTAATCAGCTTTTGCTGCTTTAAACCCATCAGTACACCTTGCAGCTCAATTTCTGAGGGTCATCAGCAATTCTGCCAGGTAGCGTGGCATGGGCTGATTTGATTCTAAAGATGCACCTGTCACTTATTTTTCTTGGTTGTCCAAAGGGTTGTGAACATCATCATTAGTCCGCCAATAAAGATCGCGATCGCCATGCCACCTGCAATCCAATTCGGCCAATCAGCACTTTCCATAACTTGCCTAGTAGAGTACGAGGTCCTATGAAGTCAATATAATCTGACCTGGCACAGCCACAGCATGTTGCTCATTACCTCCCAGTAGTATCATGGCAGCCAACGCTTGCGTAAGTCCTCTAGAAGCAACCCTGGAGAGTCAGTTAGATTAGTTTTAAGCGTCCATGGCTATACAACCCTCAGACCGCTTACAACAAGAGCCTCACAGCTACCCCAGCTAAAGGCAATGTAAAGTTGTGAGAAGATGATTGACGCTCTATCAAAGCTCACCTAGGGCCGTAACCCACTGTGTGACAGGGATTTCAACACTTTAATTATTGTTAACTGTCCTCGAACCCGGTGTAACGCTAGGCATATAATGCATTAGTGCAAACTTCCTCAAACACACTTTAATTGTTGTTTTAGCTCCTGACTTGCAGCAGATGAACACTACTTCGCCTAATAGCTGACGAAGCAATCAACCTTCCACTATTGAACGGTTGAGGAAGTTTAGGAACTCCAAGTTCCAAACGACCTGTAACATGCTGTCTCGGTGGAGGTTGTAGATTCACCTGTAAAGTCCTTTAGGGAAGTATCCCTCGTTCCTTGTTCAAAGAGAGGAGAGTCTCGATGACAACTAGCCTACCGAAGGGAGAGAACAAGGTCAGAATTGTGGTTGATAAAGACCCGGTGCCAACTTCATTCGAAAAGTGGTCCCAACCAGGTTTTTTTGACCGGACCTTGTCCCGAGGCCCCAAAACCACCACCTGGATTTGGAACCTCCACGCCCTCGGCAATGATTTTGAAACCCAAACTAACAACCTAGAAGATTTATCCCGTAAGATCTTCGCTGCTCACTTCGGCCACTTAGCCGTGGTATTCGTCTGGTTGAGTGGCATGTATTTTCATGGTGCTCGCTTTTCAAATTATGAAGCTTGGCTCAGCGATCCCACAGGTATCAAACCTAGTGCTCAGGTCGTTTGGCCTGTTGTTGGTCAAGATATTTTGAATGCAGATGTAGGTGGTGGCTTCCACGGGATTCAAATTACGTCTGGTTTCTTCCAGCTTTGGCGAGCCTCTGGCATCACCAACGAATTTCAGCTTTATTGCACTGCTATTGGCGGCCTAGTTATGGCAGCGTTGATGCTGTTTGCTGGATGGTTCCACTATCACAAACGGGCTCCCAAGCTGGAATGGTTCCAGAATGTGGAGTCAATGCTCAATCATCATCTAGCTGGATTGTTGGGGCTAGGTTCGTTAGCTTGGGCAGGTCACCAGATCCATGTGTCATTGCCGATCAACGCACTGATGGATGCAGGAATTCCGATCGCGAAAATTCCGCTGCCGCATGAGTTCATTCTGAACCGCGACCTGATCGCTCAGATCTATCCCAGCTTTGCTCAAGGGCTAAAGCCTTTCTGGACGCTGGACTGGGCTGCGTATTCAGACTTTCTCACCTTCAGGGGTGGGCTGAATCCAGTTACTGGTGGTTTATGGCTGACCGATAGTGCCCATCACCACTTGGCGATCGCGGTTCTCTTCATCATTGCGGGACAAATGTACCGCACCAACTGGGGAATCGGCCATAGCATCAGGGAAATACACGAAATCCACGCTTTTCCCGGCGCAGGTCACAAGGGTCTTTACGACAACCTCACGACCTCCTGGAATGCCCAGTTGGCGATCAACCTGGCATCGCTTGGCTCCTTGACGATTCTGGTGGCGCACCACATGTACGCGATGCCTCCGTATCCATACATGGCAACGGACTACGCTACTCAGATTTCTCTGTTTACCCACCACATGTGGATTGGAGCTTTCTTCATCTTGGGGGGTGCCGCCCATGCGGGTATCTATATGATCCGGGATTACAACCCGGCCTTTAATCAGGACAATGTGGTGGACCGGGTACTCCGGCACCGAGATGCGATTATTTCGCACCTCAACTGGGTGTGTATTTTCTTAGGCTTCCACAGCTTTGGTCTCTACATCCACAATGACACCATGCAGGCCCTGGGTCGCCCGCAGGATATGTTCTCCGATACGGCAATTCAGCTCCAGCCAATCTTTGCCCAGTGGATTCAAAATATCCATACCCTAGCTCCCGGTGCCAGTGCCCCAAATGCTCTGGCTCCTGCTAGCTATATCTGGGGTGGGGGAATTGTAGAGGTAGCTGGCAAGGTGGCAATGATGCCCATGCAGCTAGGTACGGCGGATTTCATGATCCACCATATTCATGCCTTCCAAATTCATGTCACAGCCTTGATTCTCTTGAAGGGTGTGCTATTTGCCCGTAACTCACGGCTGATTCCCGATAAAGCAAATCTTGGCTTCCGCTTCCCTTGCGATGGTCCGGGCCGGGGCGGTACTTGCCAGGTTTCTGCTTGGGATCACGTATTCTTAGCATCATTCTGGATCTTCAACACAATCGCGATCGCGATTTACCACTTTAGCTGGAAGATGCAGTCGGATGTTTGGGGAACGGTTGGAGCAGATGGCTCAGTCACTCACTTAACTGGGGGTAACTTTGCCCGAAGCGCAATCACAATCAACGGTTGGTTGCGTGATTACCAGTGGGCTCAGGCCGCTCAAGTGATTCAGTCTTACGGCTCATCATTATCGGCCTACGGCTTGCTGTTCCTAGGTGCTCACTTTGTCTGGGCCTTTAGCCTCATGTTCTTGTTTAGTGGCCGTGGTTACTGGCAAGAGTTAATTGAGTCAATTGTTTGGGCCCATAACAAGTTAAAAGTTGCTCCATCAATTCAGCCACGGGCCCTGAGCATTATTCAAGGTCGGGCTGTTGGAGCCGCTCACTTCCTGCTAGGCGGAATTGTCACCATCTGGGCATTCTTCTTAGCGCGGATGATTGCAATAGGTTAAGGCGAGGAGGATTGATCACGACTTATGGCAACTAAATTCCCCAAATTCAGCCAAGACCTTGCTCAGGACCCGACAACTCGTCGGATCTGGTACGGGATTGCAACGGCCCACGACTTTGAAAGCCACGATGGCATGACGGAGGAGAACCTTTATCAAAAGCTCTTCGCCACCCACTTCGGCCACTTGGCAGTCATATTTCTCTGGACCTCTAGTCTCCTGTTCCACGTTGCTTGGCAAGGTAACTTCCCTCAGTGGATTAAAGATCCACTGAATGTTCGTCCCATTGCCCACGCAATTTGGGACCCTCATTTTGGTCAACCAGCCGTTGATGCCTTTACCCAAGCGGGTGCATCAACAACGGTTAACATTGCTTACTCAGGTGTCTACCACTGGTGGTACACCATCGGCATGCGGACTAACAATGACCTGTACATCGGGTCAGTGTTCTTGTTACTGATGTCTTCCGTCTTTCTCTTTGCCGGCTGGCTGCACCTACAGCCCAAGTTTCGCCCCAGCTTGTCTTGGTTTAAGAATAACGAGTCCCGTCTGAACCATCACTTGGCAGCACTGTTCGGCGTTAGTTCTCTAGCTTGGACCGGTCACTTGATTCACGTGGCGATTCCTGAGTCACGGGGGCAGCACGTGGGCTGGGATAACTTCCTGTTTACTCCTCCCCATCCAGCTGGTCTGGGTGCTTTCTTTAAGGGAGACTGGGGGGCCTACGCCGCGAACCCAGATACGGCACAGCATGTTTTTGGCACTTCTCAAGGGGCAGGAACGGCAATTCTCACCTTCTTGGGGGGCTTCCATCCCCAGACTCAGTCCCTCTGGCTGACGGATATGGCTCACCACCACCTGGCGATCGCCGTCCTCTTTATTGTTGCTGGACACATGTACCGGACCAACTTCGGGATTGGTCACAGTATCAAAGAGATGCTGAATGCCAAAAACTTCTTTGGCGTTCAAACTGAAGGCCAAGGCAATCTGCCTCACCAGGGACTTTATGATACGATCAACAACTCTCTGCACTTCCAGTTATCTCTGGCCCTAGCTGCACTGGGAACGATTACTTCCCTGGTTGCCCAACACATGTATGCCCTACCCCCCTACGCCTTTATGGGGCAGGACTTTACAACTCAGGCAGCCCTCTACACTCACCACCAGTACATTGCAACCTTCCTGATGGTTGGTGCGTTTGCTCACGCCGGGATATTCTGGGTGCGGGATTACGATCCCGATCAAAACAAAGGGAATGTGCTAGACCGGGTGCTTAGGCACAAAGAGGCGATTATTTCCCACTTGAGCTGGGTCTCTCTGTTCTTAGGTTTCCATACCCTGGGCTTGTACGTCCATAACGACGTTGTGGTAGCGTTTGGATCACCTGAAAAGCAAATCCTGATTGAACCAGTGTTTGCCCAGTTTATTCAAGCAGCTCACGGTAAAGCACTGTACGGCTTTGACACCTTGCTGTCTAACCCCGATAGTATTGCCACCACTGCTTGGCCTAACTACGCTAATGTCTGGTTACCTGGCTGGCTCGATGCGATTAACACGGGGACCAACTCTCTGTTCCTGACTATTGGACCCGGTGATTTCTTGGTTCATCACGCCTTTGCTCTAGGTATTCATACTACCGTACTGATTCTGGTCAAAGGTGCTCTGGATGCCCGTGGCTCCAAGCTGATGCCTGACAAGAAAGACTTCGGTTTCTCTTTCCCCTGTGATGGTCCTGGTCGAGGTGGCACCTGTGACATTTCCGCCTGGGATGCCTTCTATCTCTCCCTGTTCTGGGGACTGAATACCGTCGGTTGGGTCACCTTCTACTGGCACTGGAAGCACCTAGCGATCTGGTCAGGGAACGTAGCTCAGTTTAACGAGTCTTCAACCTACCTGATGGGTTGGCTGCGAGATTATCTCTGGCTCTACTCTTCTCAGTTGATCAACGGGTATAACCCCTACGGCATGAATAACCTGGCAGTCTGGAACTGGATGTTCCTTTTCGGACACCTGGTTTGGGCTACCGGCTTCATGTTCTTGATCTCCTGGAGAGGGTACTGGCAAGAGCTGATTGAAACCTTGGTCTGGGCCCACGAGCGAACTCCCCTGGCGAACCTGGTTCGCTGGAAGGATAAGCCTGTGGCGATGTCCATTGTTCAAGGCCGTGTGGTTGGTCTGGCTCATTTTGCGGTCGGCTATGTCCTTACCTACGCAGCCTTCCTGATTGCCTCAACTGCTGGGAAATTTGGTTGATTTCTCAGATCTGGTGAAGGCAGCTAGCGCTGTCAGTGACTAGAGAAAATCCCCTGCTAGCTAGCAGGGGATTTTCAGTTTTGATGGGGAAGTTTTGAAGTCTTTCTAGTTAAAAATCAGTGACTGAGTTTTAGTTTGTCGTGAGTGTTCACAAACTTTATTTAAATTTTATAAAACACCGTTAAGATTCCATACGGTACTATTAATGCTTGACCTCAATAGACCATAATATTTACCAAATAAGCTTATTTCTGTTCAATTTTGAAATTAATGCTCCTAGATAGATGGGATGGGAAAGCATGTTTCCGGTGCTTTACTTGCGGGCAACAACATCATCCCTGCTGAAGTTGGAACAGCAGCAGGGAGATTTTCTCAGGGAATACCATGGGGGATTTCCGGCACGTTCCACTTTATGCTACTGTTTCAGGCGGAACACAATATCCTGATGAACCCTTTTCACCAGCTAGGAGTTATCGGAGCACTTGGCGGTTCATTTTTGTGTGCCATGCACGGCTCCTTGGTGAACTCGATCCTGATTCGCACTACCCGCAGTGAGCACGAATCGATTAACACTGGCTACAAGTTTGGTCAAAGGGAATCAACTTACAGCTTTGGGCCTGCCCAAGGCTACTTGTGGCAGTTATTCTGGCGGCGTCTTAGTTTCCCTAACTCCCGGTCTTTGCGCTTTTTTCTGGCGGCTTGGCCAGTGGCAGGGATTTGGTCTGCCGCTCTAGGCATTAATGTCATTGCGTTTGGCTTTGGCAGGTTCAACTTCAACCAGCCATCTATAATCGATCCTCAAGGCATATGATTAACACTTGGACGGACATCGTTTACAAGGCCAAAGCCGTAGGTTCGGTATGTTTCTAAGCAAGAGGAGAAAATTCCGTGAAACGATTATTTGCACTAGTTCTTACACTTTTTATCTGGTTCAGTATTGTCCCCGCTGCTTCAGCTGAAAATGCTAGCCTCGTACCTTGTAGCGAATCACCAGCTTTCCAGGAACGCATGAAAAGTTCCCCAGATAGTTATTACTTCAATAAGCCATTTGAGGCTTATGCTCAGCATGAGCTCTGTGGCGAGGATGGTTTACCCCATCTGGTGCTTGACCGCCTAGACCGTGCAGGTGACGTTTTACTTCCCATCGGTATATTTCTGTACGTTGCTGGTCTGATTGGCTGGACTGGTCGTTCCTACTTGCGAGCGACCAAAAAAGGACCTTCTCCAGAACAGAAGGAAATCTTTATTGATCTGCCGCTGGCACTCCAGTCTGTGTTAAAAGGCTTGACTTGGCCTGCGTTAGCAGTGCAAGAATTACTCAGTGGTGAATTAACTGCCAAGGAGGGTGATATCCCTGTCTCTCCACGCTAGTTAATTTAGGATTTAGGATTAGTAATTTAATCTTTTAAATCCCACTGATCTCTGACTGCTAAATACCATTCATCTAACAGTAATTGGGAGAATTACGCATGCAGTATTTTCAGAAATATCTGACCAGTGCCCCTCTGGTGGCTACCTTTACGCTGATCATCATTGCTACGTTTTTGATTTTGATACAACTCAATTTCCCCGGCTTGCAGTATGGCACATACTTCAAACCTGTGCCCTAATATTTTGTGTCCTCACCCAACCGGCGTTCCTAATTGCCTCAACAATAGGTAAGTTTGGCTAATTTGATCAAGCTAGCTTTATAGGTTGAGCAAAAAATCCCCCACCAAGAGGTAGGGGATTTTTTGTTAGGCTTCTCCTATGGTGATGCTTTACTTGAATAAGCTTCTAAAGCCTTTATTATTTTCTGGGCATAAATTTTAAATTGAGACAAGTAGCGAGGTAAAGTTATGCAGGATCGAAAAACCGCTGCTGGTCAGGCTTCTGGCACACAAGGCAAGTATCTAAGTTATATTGAAGCACTACTTAGTGACGTGGAAGCTGATACAGAAACATTGAGGCAGCCCCAAGCTAGTTTTTCTAAACTTATGAAAGTGGAAGTGGTGGTGCACAGAACCTTTACTGCTTCAACCATGCCCTTACAGAAGCCTGTAACTCAAAGTGTTTGGAGACGCGGAGATTGGGCTATTGCTGTGAGGCAGCCCCAAGCTAGTTTTCCTAAACCTATGGGAGTGGTGAGGTCCAGAGCCTTTGCTGCTTCAACCATGCCCTTACAGAAGCCTGTAACTCAAAGTGTTTGGAAACGTGGAGATCGGGTTATTGCTCTATCATCTGGTGGTGCTTTCTTGGGAGGATTAATTGCTCAAGTACCTGGGGCTGTCGTTGGAGCTGTAACCGGTGCTATCTTCGGGTGGTTTGATGGAGCTGAAACAGCTAGCCATACTACGAACTCCTGAATGAATTCAGTTGTGCTGGTAGCCTGGCTCTGCCTGACACTTATAGTAGTTCTTGTAGTTCTCTTGGTTCGTTACCGCACCCAAAAACCTCTTAATCTAGAGTTATCACAATTCGTTTCTTTGATTCTCGCCGTACTAGGCGTGGTGTCTAGCTGCAACTTAATCTACAAAGCATTCACTTTGCAGCAGCTAAAAGACTTGCTAGGTCCTGATATTGTCACCCTGATCATAGGAGGTATTGCCGTCATCTGGGTATCTGCAAAGGAAGTTTGGAAGCTTCTTTAATAGGGCAGTTGTATTGCTGTGGAGAAGTCGATAGAGCGATCGCGGGTTAAGACCTGTCGGAGATGTGATCGCGTTTAATTTGAAATCGAGCCTTCAAGGCGTTTAGCACTGAAGATTGCTAGATTTGGGAAAGATTGACTTAGTAGTCAGCAGATCAGTCTTCAGGAAGCCAAATATGATTGAGCATGATGTCGTCATCGTCGGAGGGGGGCTGGCTGGCTGTCGGGCAGCTTTAGAGATTGCTCGTACTCACCCAAATCTAAATCTGGCCTTAGTGGCTAAAACCCACCCGATCCGCTCCCATTCTGTAGCAGCTCAAGGGGGGATTGCGGCAACGCTCAAGAATGTAGACGACCAAGATAGCTGGCAAGCCCACGCTTTTGATACCGTCAAAGGCTCTGACTACCTGGCTGATCAGGATGCAGTTGCCATTCTGACCCGCCAAGCTCCTGAAGTGGTCATAGATCTCGAACACTTGGGGGTGCTATTTTCTCGGTTACCGGACGGTCGGATTGCTCAGCGGGCTTTTGGCGGTCATAGTCACAACCGGACTTGCTACGCTGCTGATAAAACCGGCCATGCAATCTTGCACGAGTTGGTGAACAACATCCAGCGCTACCGCGTGCAGATCTACGATGAGTGGTACGTCCTGCGCCTGATTTTAGAAGACAACCAGGCCAAGGGGCTGGTGATGTATCACATTCTGGATGGACGGATTGAAGTGGTCCGGGCTAAAGCCGTATTGTTTACCACGGGTGGGTATGGCCGCGTCTACAATACAACCTCCAACGACTTTGCCTCAACCGGGGATGGTTTGGCAATGGCTGCCTTAGCCGGGGTGCCGCTGGAAGATATGGAGTTTGTTCAGTTCCACCCAACAGGCTTGTACCCGGCGGGAGTCCTGATCTCCGAAGCGGTGCGGGGTGAGGGGGCCTACTTGGTTAACAGTCAGGGCGATCGCTTTATGGCTGACTATGCACCGGGCAAGATGGAGCTAGCTCCCCGCGACATCACTTCCCGGGCGATCGCGACGGAAATTCGGGCTGGGCGAGGTATTCATCCTGATGGCAATGCCGGGGGACCGTTTGTACACCTTGATGTGCGCCATCTTGGTCAAGAGCGGATTATGAGCCGTATCCCCTTCTGTTGGGAGGAAGCTCACCGGCTGGCCGGTGTGGATGCGGTGCATCAACCGATTCCGGTCCGGCCCACCGTGCACTACTCAATGGGTGGCATTCCGGTGAATACCAATGGTCAAGTCCGACGCAGTGCCGATCAACTCGTTGACGGCTTTTTCTCTGCCGGGGAAACGGCCTGTGTTTCCGTGCATGGGGCTAACCGCCTGGGTAGCAATTCTTTGCTAGAGTGTGTCGTCTATGGCCGCAGAACCGGAGCCGCGATCGCTCAGTTTATTCAAAATCGGAAGTTGCCAGATATCGATGAGCAACGTTACCTGAGCGAAGCCCAGAACCGGATTCAATCGCTACTCGATCAGCCAGGAACCTACCGAATTAGTCAAATTCGCCAGCAGTTCCAGGACTGTATGAGTCAGTACTGCGGGGTGTTCCGCAATCAAGACCTGATGAAACAAGGTCTGGTCGAACTTCAAGGTTTGCAGCAAAAGTCTCGTCAAGTTTACCTGGATGACAAAGAGAGGCTGTGGAATACAGAAATTATCGAGGCGCTAGAGCTACAAAGCTTAATGATCGTGGGTGAGATCATCATCACCGGGGCCCTGCATCGCCAGGAAAGCCGGGGGGCCCATTTCCGGGAAGACTATCCTCAGCGAGACGACCCCAACTTCCTCAAGCACACCTTAGCTTTCTACTCTCCGGCTGGCATTGACCTACAGTATTTCCCCGTCAATCTGAGCATGTTTGAGCCCCAAGAGCGCAAGTACTGAATCATCTGTCATTGCGACCGTAGCTTACCTCTATTGAGGAAAAAAGTAGATGAGCGTAAGGCTTGAGCAGGTTGTCCCTTGGGGACGCTCCCTGCAGGAGTACATCAGGATGTTTAATCTGACTCCAGAGGATCTAGAGAGGAAAATACTTGACTGTGCCAGTGGTCCAGCCAGCTTTAACGCCGAGATGGCGCAAAAAGGCTACAGCGTAATTTCTTGCGATCCGCTTTACCAGTTTAGTGCGGAAGAAATTGCCACCCGGATTCAGGCAGCCTGTCCAGCTATTATTCAAGGTGTTGAGGCAAATCCAGGCAACTTTGTTTGGCAAGAGATTCAATCTCCAGCCCATCTAGCTCAGATTAGAATGACTGCCATGCAGCACTTCCTTGAGGACTTGCCTCTAGGGTTACGGCAGGGCCGCTATCGCCGAGAAGCATTGCCTGTCCTGCCCTTTGATCCAGGCCAGTTTGATTTAGCCCTGTGCTCCCACTTTCTGTTTACTTACTCCGATCAGCTCTCGGCTGAGTTTCATCTGGCCTCAATTTTGGAAATGTGCCGGGTTGCCAGAGAAGTCCGGGTTTTTCCACTACTCACCAACATGAGTGGGGAGCCTTCACCCCTGCTACAACCCGTCACCAATGAACTGGAAAAGCAAGCCTATCAAGTTGAGATCAAGCCAGTTCCCTACGAATTTCAAAAAGGTGGCAATCAACTCCTCTGTATTCGTTCAGATTAGGCTAGAGATAGGAGCTTGGGGATTGAGGCACCATGCCAACGAGCATTTTCCCTACTGAATACGGCGATGATGGAGGTGTGCAAGCCCACTCATCAACTCAGTCGTAGTGATCCAGGTCAGAGCAGCGGTAGTATGCTTAACGGCAGAGTTGAGTGGCGGCAAATGACCCCAAATTCAAGCCTAGTAGCATTTTTTCCGCCGCTCTAACATAATGCTAGACCGATGGCTTAGCAGCATTTAATGAGTTCAATAGCTGCTCTATAACTTCAACAAACTCTAACACATAGCTTTGCGTTGGTCGGGTAGCTCTAAAGCCATGAGCAATTCCATTACGCAACTGGAAAGCGTTCATCAGTGACTGATATTTCTCTCTGGAAATTACCCCCTCAGTTGCTAATTATTTCAGTAGACGAGGTGTTTCGGGTTTCTGTAAACTAAGTCCTTCTTGATTAGCAAGAAGTCTAAAAGTTGCTTCAGCAAGAGACCAGGCAAAAAGGATAGCTGATTCTGGATGACGATCTGCAAGCTCTCTAGCTACTTGCAACTGTGGCTTTATCTCATGCTCTTGAAGAGAGCCTTCTATATTGACAGGATATGATGCCGCATCCTCCGGATTAGTCATTGCTAACTCAACTCTCCAGCCAGGATGCCCCGCTACTGCCTGTGCTAACTCACGTAAATACTGTGCGGATGCAATTGAGGAACGTGACTTTACCTCAATAATAACTGTCTCTTTTCCTCGACGTACTATCATATCAGGACGATAGCCTTTCAAGAAATCAGGTAACTCCTCAGCTTGGGGTGGTAGTAGCACCTCATACCCCTTTTGACGGTATTCCTCAGCTAGTTCGAGTAATCGTTCCCTTTCCAGTTGTTCAGTTCGAGCAGCCATCAAACAATCACCTCTTGGCCAGGAGCATCGGTTACAACGATATATATGAATTCATTGCCACGAGCAAAGCCTTCTGCCAGTATCGGAGTGATGTTCTCTACTTCAAAGTTGCCCGACAAATCTCTTTGTCTGATTAGGACATCGATTATTTGACCATCATCGATATACGCTAAACCGATGACTGCGTCTTGAATTGGCTTAACTATGTTGTCCACATCTATTGCAACAGAATCATAAAAGTAAGTCACTTTAAGCATAACCAGCCCTATAGCTGGTAGCTGACCTGAAGACCAATATTTTTCTGCTTCTTGCCTAACCGTGACTTTCCACGCTTTGAGCTTGTCACTGTCTACGGGTCTGTTGTGATACTGGAGGACCATCTACTATGAACTCAAATGTTGTCAATGATACTCTACTTGAGAGGTAAAGGTAATTTGTCTTTCCGGATTATATTGCTCGATGACTCGATAACCTCAACTAATGGCTCACAGACAAGCTTGAACAATTGCCCTAACTAATTACCTTTGCCGGTCTAACAACGGTGTGAAACATGCCAAGAGACGAATAATTGATCTTTGTGCTGGTGATTTAGAGCTGATCCAGCAAGTAGCTGCTTTGTTGATTGAAGGTTTCAAAAGAAACTGGCCGGAAGCTTGGCCGGACAGGGATGCTGCCTTGAAGGAAGTTCAAGCATCTTTTGGTCCAGATCGAATTAGCCGAGCGGCAGTCGATGGCAGTGGTAAAGTTTTGGGCTGGATTGGTGGGATCAGGCAATACAGTGGCAACGTCTGGGAACTACATCCGCTCGTTGTGAAACTAGAGTACCAGGGCAGGGGAATTGGTCGTGCTCTTGTCCGCGACCTAGAAAACCAAGTTAGAGAGCGAGGTGGTTTTACGCTCTGGGTTGGCACCGATGATGAGAGTAATCAGACGACGCTTTCAGGGGTAAGCCTCTACCCCAATGTTCTCGAACACGCTGCTAATATCAAAAATTTGCGAGGTCATCCCTACGAGTTTTACCAGAAGCTTGGCTTCGTGATCGTGGGTGTGATACCCGATGCTAACGGACCGGGAAAGCCAGATATTTACATGGCTAAGCAGATCGAGAATCTGCAACCTAGCTCTAGGGAGTAGAGTTCGGAGCCGGAGCAGGCTGGCCTGGCGGGGGAGGATTGGCAGGAATCGAAGCTCTGTTCTCTAGCTGCTTGATTTGGTCTTTATACTGGGCCGGAGCCAGGGCAGTGGCCGATTGAAATAGGGGCTTGGCAGCCTCAGTCTTACCTTGCTGCTGAAAGAGCAAGGCTTTACCCAGCACGGGTCTAAAATCCTGCTGATTAGACTTGCTGACTTGGTCGTAAAGGGCGATCGCATCGTCATAGCGCTTTTGTTGGGCATAAACTTCTCCCAGTAAAAGCTGGACTGAGAACTCATCAATGCTACCAGGATTCTCTTGGTTGGCCTGAGGTGCAGCCTCTAGCGTCTCTTGTAGCAGCCCAATCGCTGCCTCAGGACGTTGTTCCTGGAGTTGTAACCCCACCAGCCCTTGCAGCGCATTCATATCTCCCGGCTTGGTCGCCAAAACAGTCCGGTAGGTCTGGGCAGCGGCTTCGCGATCGCCGACTCGCTGCTGGACTTGGGCCAACAGCACTGCATACTGAGAGTCGTTAGGATTCAGCCTGACGAGCTTCTCTAGGGGCTCAACCGTTCCCTTGATGTTTCCCAGCTTCAAGCGGGTGTCGATTAAAGCCCGCAGTACCGTTTGGTTATCCGGCTCCCGCTGCAAAACAACTTCATAGCCCTTTTCCTGGGCCTGAAGTTCATTTTTTTGAGCATCCGGTGTCGCAGCGGCTGAGGTCGGCGTTCCACTCACCTGCTGACTTTCTCTAATACCTTCAAAAATAGGAATAATCGAAAAGCCAACAAAGGCAAGCGCCGCCACCAGTAAGATAACTTTAATAATCGGACTACGAGACTTTTGGAACACAGAACCTACTTGAACTCTGCTGTTATGTTATCAATTCCAGTACCACTTCCTAGTCGGGTGATCTTGATCACAGGTCCGGCTCGCTCCGGCAAAAGCGAATGGGCAGAAATACTGGCAGCTCAATCAGGCGGAGCAGTGGTTTACGTTGCAACGGCCCAATTGGACCGGACTGACTCAGAGTGGCAGGCCCGGATTGACTCCCATCGTTGTCGCCGTCCTGCCGAGTGGACAACCTTAGAGGTTCCGCTAGAACTTCCCACCGCCATCCAGCAGGCAGCGGGGACAAGCTGTCTTTTGATTGATTCTTTGGGAACTTGGGTGACAAATCTGCTGGACCAGGATCAGCGCAGTTGGAATCAGACCTTAGAAACATTTCTGCAAAGCCTACACCAAAGCCATTGTTCATTGATCCTAGTAGCCGAGGAAACCGGATGGGGAGTTGTGCCTGCCTATTCTTTGGGTCGGACCTTTCGGGATCGCTTGGGTGATTTGGTGCGACAGGTGGGGGCGATCGCTAATCCTGTCTACCTAGTTACGGGGGGCCACGTCCTCAACTTGAGTGATTTGGGTTTTCCGCTACCGCAGAAGAAATCAACCACCTGAATTTACTAGTGTCACGCTGACAGGCGGACTGGCAACTTGTTTGCAGCAGTGATAGCGGCAAGACGGCGTTGGGAATACTGAGGTAATCAGATCCTCCATCTCTTTATTACCCAATGGTATGTCGAAACCTAACTTCAGCTCAAATCAGAGCTCACGCATTTTAGTATTCTCGATGCGGAATCTCAAGTTTCACGTCTCTCGATGCTACCCCTATGAGTTTGAAGATCTGATCAGCACCTTTGATACGGCAGACCTAATCCTACCGACATTTTCTCCTAATCTGTTCAAGTTTACAAATGGGCTAGCAAACTCTGTCGTAAAGTCTACTGGTATCGGTAAATTTCTAAACCCAACAAGCAACCAAATCTCTGTAGACCGGGAATACGAATTATTCTTCGCTATCTTTCAGTCCGCTTCAGATATTCTGTCCCTTAATTCGGTCAAAGGCTGGCGCAAGAAGTGCCACAAAGCTATCTGTCTGCTAGACGAAGTTTGGGCAAAAGACGTTGGAAATTGGAAAGGCCAGCTAGAGATTTTAAGTAAATTTGATTATATTTTTTTGAATCTGAGTCTTAGTGTTCAAGCGGTCAATCAAATTGTTCAGCGTCCCTGTCGGTTTATACCCTTTGGGGTTGATGCGGTAAAGTTCTGTCCTTTCCCACTCCAGCCTAAAAAAAGTATTGACGTTTATAGTATTGGTCGCCGCTCCCTTGTGATGCATACAGCTTTACTAGAACTGGCAGAGCAAAAAAACTTTTTCTATATCTACGATACAATCAAAGACTTATACATGCATGACTATAAGCAACATCGAAGTCTATATACTAATCTGGTTAAGCGAAGTCGCTATCTAATTGCAAACAAGGCAAAGTTTGACCTTGTTAACCAAACAGGGGGTCAGGAAGAGTCAGGACCTCGCTTCTTTGAGGGAGCAGCAGGGGGGGCAGTAATGCTTGGAATTACTCCAAATTGTGAGGCTTATAGTAAACACTTTGACTGGCTAGATGCAGTCATTCAAATCCCCTATGAAGCTGCCAATATAGCTGACATTATTGCCGACCTTGATGCACAGCCTGAGCGTCTGGCAAGAATTCGTACAAATAATGTTATAAACTCGCTTCTCCGGCATGATTGGGTATACCGCTGGAGAGAAATTTTAGAAACAGTTGGGCTTGAGCAAACTCCAGAAATGGCGTCTCGTGAAGCTTACTTGAAAGACTTAGCCGAGCTTGCAAGTGCAGAGGGGACCCTAGTTCACAGTTAGAATTTCTTCAGTCCTTGATTCAGTCGTCTTGCTAGAACTCGCTCTGTTTTATGACTAATTTAGACCTAAAAACTGTTGCGATCGCGCTTGATTAAACAAAATACCGGTATCATCCTGAGCGGAGTGGCGTAATGCACGACAGGCTATTGCCCTAGATCCCTCCACTTGGAAGCCGTTGAAGTAGGATTGAAAATCTCCACATCAGTCAGGAGTACTGAAAAAACTCCATTCCAGCAATAGAACAGACCCATTTATTCCCAATCATGACTCATCTTCGGTTGAGTTACTCCTAGACGGTTCTTGCCAGGGGAGCTGAGTGACTGCAACACTGAGCAGGCCAGCAGCCACACTAAAGGCCAGGATGACACCCAATGGAAGTTCCACCGAGCGGAACCAAAGAAACTGAACCGAGACTGCCGTGGCATTTTGGACCGAGAGAACTGCGATCGCGGCAATCCAGAGACTCAAGATTAAGCAGAGAACGAAGGTTACCATTATTCTTGCTCCTAAGCCTCAGAATATAGTTTCGAGCCATAACAAAATAGGCTTGCTAGCTGCAATTGCAACTTAAAATCCTCCAATCGTTGGTTCAAAACTGAAAGTAAGCACGCTAGAGTGAGCACTACAAGGGTAAATCAGTGTTATCAAAATTTGTTGATTTTTAGTATATTAGTACACATGTACTAGCAATAGATCGGCATTCGTGCCGATCACCTATTCTGATTCTTCTCAAGTATCAGTCATTAACGAGTAAGGAAAAACAGACGCATGGCTAAACAGTTGAACATTCTGTCTCAGGGAAAAGTGATTGCCACTGCCCTGCACACAGAGATGCAACAGTCTTACTTGGAATATGCCATGAGCGTGATTGTTGGGCGAGCCCTACCAGATGTTCGGGACGGCTTAAAGCCTGTGCATCGCCGCATTTTATACGCGATGCATGAACTGGGCCTGACACCAGACCGCCCGTTTCGTAAGTGTGCTCGCGTCGTTGGAGACGTGTTAGGAAAATACCATCCCCACGGGGATCAAGCGGTCTACGATGCATTGGTTCGCCTGGTTCAGGAGTTTTCTAGCCGCTATCCCCTCTTAGCGGGTCACGGCAACTTCGGCTCCGTGGACAACGACCCTCCGGCGGCGATGCGTTACACCGAAACTCGGCTGGCACCTGTGAGCCACGAGGCTTTGCTGGGTGAGATTGGGGAAGCCACGGTTGAATTCATGGGCACTTTTGACAATTCCCAGCAGGAGCCGATCGTGCTCCCGGCTCAGCTTCCAATTCTGTTACTAAACGGGTCGTCGGGTATCGCGGTTGGTATGGCGACAAATATTCCTCCCCACAACCTAGGGGAAGTTGTTGACGCCCTGATTGCACTGATTGACAACTCTGACTTGTCCACTCAGCAGTTAATTGAATACATTCCCGGACCGGATTTTCCTACGGGCGGCGAGATTGTCGGCACTGAGGGAATTCACGACGCCTACGCCACCGGGCGAGGCAGTATTCCTCTGCGGGGCGTGGTCCAAGTTGAGGAGATTCAACCAGGACGGGGTCGTCAACGCCGCAGTGCCATCGTCGTGACTGAGCTGCCCTACCAAGTGAACAAAGCAGCCTGGATTGAGAAAGTAGCGGAGCTAACTAACCAGGGACGGATTGAGGGAATTGCTGACCTCCGGGATGAGAGCGATCGCGAAGGCATGCGGGTGGTGATCGAGCTAAAACGGGAAACTCAGCCCCAGGTTGTGCTAGAAAACCTCTATCGTCAAACACCGCTGCAGAACAACTTTGGGGCGATCATGCTGGCGCTGGTAGATGGGCAGCCGCAGCAGATGTCCCTGCGGGAGCTGCTCCAGCAATTCCTCCACTTCCGGGAACAAAGCCTAACTCGACGCTACACCTACCAGTTGGAGCAGGCGCAGAATCGACTGCATGTGGTTGCAGGACTGCGCTCAGCGATCGCGCGTTTGGATGAGGTGATCACGATTCTCCGCAGTGCACCCGACGGCACGACCGCCAAAGTTACCTTACAAGCAGAGTTTAACCTCAGCGATCGCCAAGCCGATGCGACTTTAGCAATGCCGCTGCGTCGGCTCACAAGTTTAGAGCAGGAAAATCTTGCAACCGAATTCAGGGAACTGACCGATCAAATTCAGGACCTGCAAAAATTACTCAAAAACCGCCACGAACTACTCAAGGTCCTGAAAAAAGGGTTACGCACCCTGAGGCGGAAGCATGGAGATCCACGCCGGACCCGAATTCAGCCCCAAGCCGCAGAGCCAACTGTTTCGGAAACACCACCAGACAAAGAAACCGTTTTGGAAGTCACCCAGCGAGGCTATGTTCGGCGACTCAAAGGCGGTACGCTGCCGGTGGGGCCGCAGGCAAAGCAGGGCAAAGCCGACCGGAGCGTTATAGAGGACGTCAAGGACTTCGTTACCTTTAGCCACGCTACCAAGCTAGGGGCAGACTTACTCGTCTTCACTGGCAGCGGCAAAGCTTACTCAGTCAAGGTCCAGGATATTCCGGTAAAGACTGGGCGAGAGCGGGGTGTGCCTCTGGTCACCCTGCTACCTGATGCTGCCCAGTTAGAAGGGATTATGGCTCAATTTGCCTGCTCCAGCTATCCTGAAACCATTCACGTGATCTTGCTTACCGAACAGGGTCGGATCAAGCGAGTTGCCCTCTCAGAGTTTGCCGAGCTGACGGGTCGGGGCTTAGTTGCCCTGAAGCTCAAGCCAGGGGATAAGTTGTGCTGTATCAGCCTGGTTGAAGCGGCAGCAACAGTGGAGGTTGTCCTGGCAACTTCTGCTGGTCGGCTGTTGCGCTTGCCCATTGGCGAACTTCCCCTCATGAGCCGTGCTGCTCTGGGGGAGCAGGCCCTGCGGTTGCTCAAGCAAGAGCAACTAGTGGACTGCATCACCCTTGCGCCTGAGCATAATCTGCTCCTGGTTTCACAGCAGGGGCACGGTAAGCAAATTCCCCTGAGTATCCTTCGCTTGGCTCATCGCGGGGACATTGGCACCCATGTCCTGCAAATGACGAAGACCGATGCTTTGGCGGCGATCGCCACAGCACCTGCCACTGCTGAAGTATGTTTCCTGACAGACGCTAACCGAGCTGCCTATCGCGCTATTGATAGCATTCCGCTCTGGGGTAAAGATGGTGCGGGTACTCGCCTACTCAAGGTCAATCGCGGCGAAAAGATTATTGCCGCGACCACGACTCCTACCTCAAACCTGGAAGATTCTGAGTAATTGGCCCGTAATTGCCGATGGATCAGGCACAATAACCTCAAGGTCTAGTGGATGAGAGATTGTGGCTCAGGTTGTTTTAGAGAACGTCTACAAAAGCTATTCTGCTCCCACGGGTGGGAACAGCCCAGTGGCGGTAGAACCGCTTGCTTCACCCGTTGATCAGACAGGCTTGACTGCGGCCATGCCTGCTCCTAGCCCAGCCGTGAGCGTCCTACGCCGAATCAACTTGAAGATTCAGGATGGGGAATTCATGGTGCTGGTAGGACCCTCAGGTTGTGGTAAAAGCACCCTTCTCCGCTTAATTGCCGGGCTAGAGCAACTAACCGGCGGCAATATTTGGGTTGGCGACGCCCTGGTCAATCACTTGGCCCCGAAGCAGCGGGATGTTGCCATGGTGTTTCAAAGCTATGCCCTTTATCCTCACATGACCGTCTATGAAAACATTGTTTTTCCCATGAAGCTCAAGAAGACGCCCAAACAGCTTATGGACGAGCGCACACGCCAAGTAGCTGACAAAATGGGAATCGGGCATCTACTGGAACGGCGACCAGGTCAGCTTTCCGGCGGACAGCAGCAACGGGTGGCATTGGGCAGAGCGTTGGCAAAGCAG
>JBGTDT010000175.1:0-13715 GCA_041748155.1 Thermosynechococcaceae cyanobacterium
GCACCCCCTGCACCCCTCGGATTAAGTCCTTGATCGCAGCAACGCTAGGGCATGAGTGGCAGCTACTTGACTGGTGGATGCCTGAGCCCGGTAAGGACTATACAGAGTTCTGAGGGCAACCCGTAAACAGGTCCCTCAGTCTTTGCTAGAGGCCCATCCCAATCAGCAACAAACTATCACTCCTATCAAGTACGAACATGACTACCGCAACAAGGCTACGAGTTAGGGTTCAACCTCTAGGCTATGAGAACCTAACTTTCAATCATCTCTCGCCGAGAGTGGCAACTGTCTTCAGCTCCACCAATCCCTACAGGTGGGAACACGGCTTTGTCACCTATTTAGGCTTCTCTAGCAAAGCCAACGCTGAGGCTTGCATGAAATATTTGCTCAGAGCACAGCTTGCCTTTGATGTGGACTTGAGGCCAAGCAAGCGACTAAAAGGCAGCCGATGGGAGCTGAAGGTTAGAGGACTACATCCCAATACAGTCCTGAACCTAGCTCTGCGTGACCTGAACAGCTAATCAATGGGAACTGGAGGGCTACCACCCCTTCCAGTTTTCGCTTTTCCACAACAAAGCACACTAGCAAGCAGATTTTAGCAATGATTGATCTACCCCTAAGTGACTTCCGCGACCACCGTGAGAAGTCACATTTGGCATTCTTGACAGGAGTTGCCGAAGAATATTACTGGCAAGGGGTTGAGGATGCTCTCAAGGCAAACCCACCGCTGCTCCCTGAGGTTGAAGACTACAACAGCCTAAATGAAGGTGGTCCAGATACCAACGATAAGTTCTAAAGCGCCTAGGGCTGGGGTAACTCCCAGCCCTTTCCCATTCCATGTACCCAAGAATCTACCTATGCAACCTCGAACGCCACGCCTATCAGTTGTTGATCCTGACTCTAAGCCTCAGTAAAGGGGTTTTCCCCTTTACTGAAATACTCTCAGACTTAACTAAGCCCCTACCAGCAGAGACTGAGGAAGAGACCCCAGAGGCTCCCCTACCGGGCGAGACCGCCCCAGAAGCTGTAGCTCCAAAATGGCTCCGAGCCTCTACCAAATGAACTCAAAGGAAGCAGCGAGCGACTTCGACGCTTTTAAGGCCAACCTAGGGCTTGAGCCAGCTTTGTCAAGTTGGTTGTAGGCTCAACGAAATGGTTTCTAGCATTGCTGTGTAGATTGGTATCTAGAACATTTCATATCTTTAATTCTGGAACACCGGGTTTCTAGACATACATCTTGTCCAAGACGTGTTGAATAGCAGTGGTTAGAATTCCTGCAGCTTGATCAATCTCATGATCAGTAGTGAACTTGCCAACTCCAATCCGAAGCGATCCCTCAACTACCTCTTCAGACAACCCAAGAGCTTGCATCACATGAGAAGGAGTTTCAACGCCCGATGAGCAAGCTGAACCTGTTGAAATAGCTAGCTGATGACGGACTCTAGCTACAACCGCACTGTTAGGAATTGTGGGAATAGAGATATGGATGTTGCCCGCTAGTCGGTGTTCGGTATCACCATTCACGACCAAACCAGGAATTTTTTCAAGCAAGAGACCTTGAAGTTTGTCTCGCTTCTTAGCAATTTTTTGCTCAT
The DNA here is from genome assembly GCA_041748155.1 of Thermosynechococcaceae cyanobacterium. Taxonomy (GTDB): domain Bacteria; phylum Cyanobacteriota; class Cyanobacteriia; order Thermosynechococcales; family Thermosynechococcaceae; genus JBGTDT01. The sequence goes on from JBGTDT010000175.1 coordinate 1,596, forward strand.
CTTTCTCCATCTCAAATTGACGCAGGCCACAGGCTTCTCCTAAGCCGATAATGCCTGGAACGTTGAGCGTACCTGATCGCATTCCTTTCTGATGCCCACCGCCAAACAGAAGTGGCTCCAAACGGTACCCTTTTCGGACTACTAGTGCGCCAACCCCTTTAGGTCCATAGAGCTTATGAGCGGAAATTGCAAGGTAGGTAATACCCCAAACTTCAAAATGAATTGGAACTTTACCGATCGCTTGGGAGCCATCACAGAGAAAAGGAACATCGTAGCTTTGAGCAATCTGGGCGATCGCCTCAATAGGATAGATGTTGCCGATCTCGTTGTTGGCTGCCATAACGCAAAGGAGAGATAACCCTTCAGTGCAAACCCGTTCTAAATGATCAAGGTCGAGTCTGCCTTTGGCATCTACTTGTAGGTAAATTAATTTAGCCCATCCTCGCTTTGCAAGAGCATGACAAATGTCGAGAACGGCTTTGTGTTCAACCGGAAGCAAAGCAATTCGGCAAGGCTCTTCGGGATTAGAAGGGAGACTGCCCTGAATCGCCAAGTTGATGCTCTCAGTTGCCCCTGATGTCCAGATAATTTCTCTAGGTGAGGCTCCAACTAGATCAGCCACTTGTTTCGCAGCGTGTTTAACAGCTTCTTCAGCGCGATCGCCATATTCATGATCTGTGCTGCTAGCGTTGCCGAATTCCTCGGTCATGTAGTGCAGCATCAAACTAGCGACTCGCGGATCTGTGGGCGTAGTTGCGTGGTAGTCGAGATAGATGGGCTTTTGGAGGGGGATGTTTTCTTTCCTGCTCATGCCCCAAATTATAGGTCAGCGAATTCTCATGGGATTCTTCACTGCTGCTTGATGATTTCCGCTATGGTAGCCATCTCTTCATCAGCCAGAAATGGAACCTGAGCATAGATGAGATCAGACTGGTTGGTTAATCGGGCGGCTAGATGTCCTTTGCCTAGCAGGTTTTCTGCCCCTTTCTGTCCAAGCGAGATTTCCGAGGTGCCAACGCTCTCGACCCGCAAAATCAACCGATTCCCTAAATTGTCTCGAAGTTGAACCGGAAGAACGGTCGCGTCCGGTCGTTGGGCGGCAAAGATGAGGTAGATGCCTGCGGCTCTTGCTTTCACACCTAGACGCTGAACAGCAGAAGAGACCGCATCTTTATAGGAATCCACCAACATCCATTCAGCAAATTCGTCATGAACTAGCCAAAGGACGGGAAGCCTTTCACTTTCGGGAACCTTGCTGTTATACCTTTGCAGGTCTTTAACCTTCTGTTGCTTGAACTTCCGGTATCGCGAATCCATCTCTTCGACCAAAGATTCTAGGATTGCGGTTGCGGGGTCTTGCTCAACAATGATTCCTTCTGGCAAGTGCAGCAAGTCTTCAATGTTGGAATAGTCTACGCCTGCCTTCGGATCGATTAGATAAATGGTTGCCAGTTTGGGAGAGTTGGTGGCGCAAATGTCGAGAAGGAGGTTTTGCAGCAAAACGGACTTACCGCTACCCGTGGCACCAGCGATCAGGGTATGAGGGGCGTGCTGCTCCAAATTCTCGAAACTACTGCCTAGATTGAGGTAAAGCAGTTCGCCATCGATTTCTTTAACGCCAATAACAAAACTGAGGTTGATGCCAGACGGAGATCGATTGATTTTGCGTTTTGCCCAGACCTCGCGTAGGGAAATCGTTTGGCGCTGAGGACGGGCGACTGAAACGACGATTTCACCGGGCTGACCATAAATGCTGATCACGTTCAAGGAATGGGTGGTCAAGAGTTGCGATCGCTTTTTCTCAATGTCGTCAAGCCTCAGGTTATCAGAGCCTTTGAATCGGATGATCGCAGCGTTTGGAGTCAGGCGCTTACCTTCAATTTTGGCTTGCAGGTTATACCCCAACAGTGCCGTCCGCAGTTTTCCAGCCGATTCTTCCAGCCATTTTTCTGCTGCTGCATCGCCCTGACTGTTCTGCGCTTGTCCCTGCTGCCACCACGAGACAAGTGCTGGACTCGCCCAACTATCAAGCTCCTCAGAGGCCGCCGGGGAGTCAACGGGTTCAGGTTCAAATGGCTGATCAGGAATGGTTGGCTGAAATGGGTTGTCAAAGTTTTCCAGCTGATTATCTTGCGTGGATGCTACCGGAGGAACGGTTACTGCTTCTCCCACTTCCTCGATTTTTCTCACCCAGGTGACTCGATCCGCAGGCTGCAAAGCTTGAGCCACCGTCCACGGTTTGTCATCGCCGATTTGCTCTCGTATGGGGAATAGTGACTCTCCTGCCTCATAAGCTGAGATAAGTTTACGGACTGATTCTCGATCAAAGACTTCTTGGAAACAGCGCTCGACTTTGGGGATGGGTGATCGCTCTCCTTCAACATTGCTGTCGTTGGCACCTGTCACAAAAACTTGAGAATAACCAGACAGATCAATTCGAAGTGTGCCTGAGCGAATCTGTTCGCGCCATTGCTCAATATTCAGTTTGTTGTCGGAGCTAAATTCAATGCCGTCGAGCAAAAGATCGCTGAGGCGAGACAGCCAGAGGTCGCGATCAAGACGACCCGGACTAATAAAGAGGGCATCGGCAATGCGCTCAACCGTTTGCCTGAGTTGATTCTGCGAAGTCTTTCGGGCATCGGCTAATCCGGCTACGTCAACGTATTTTGCTTCTGAAATGATGACTTTTAAAACGGGTTCGTCATTAATATACTGCGGTGAAATTGCCATGATATCAGCAATCTGACCTTCCTTCTGTCCCAGCCAAGAAGCATAGTCATCCAGGAAGTACCAGCCAATTGGGTTCTGCACTCTCATTGCTGGCGTGATCAGCGCCTTGCTGAGAACGACACCCATCAGTTCGCTGGCAAATCTGCCGCATTTAGCGGCTCGTAACACGATGTCACCTGAAACCGCGTTTGCTTCATTGATCAGGCGTTCTACGAGTTTGTCGATGCGATCGTTCTCTAGTCCCAGGTTGAGGGCTTCTAATCGCTTTCTAACCAGCACTTTGAGTACATTTAATGGTGCATCGGAGGATACTAAGAAATTGCGCTCATCAGTACGGTTCTGTTGGTAGCGAATTACCTTCACGCCTTGATTAACCAATTGCCGCCGCTCTAGCAAATCATCGTAGTTGACCACCCACTCGCCTAAACGATGACTTTCGTCAAAGGTCGTCTTCGTGGTTTCGTCTTGGAAGGAGATTTGACGGGCCGGTAAGAAGTGTTGATCAGGAGGACAGTCTTCACCCACAACAAGGCTGTAAACCATATTGAGGTAGGCTTGACCGACCGCAGGCTGCTTGGGACAGGTGAGATAGACTGTGGATTTGAGTTCGTCTTTGGCAGACGGGCGCTTACGTGCCCAACGAGCAGGCGAGTGGGTCAAAATGTCGGATGTTTCGCTATCAAAAGGGGAGGGTTGCCAAACTACTTTTGCTTGCCGCGAGATCGCATCTTGCAGAAACACGATGTCGGCAAATTTGCCTTCTCTGGGATTCGTGGCAGGAACATCGCTAGACATGACTGAAATCCGCAGTCTTGCCATAAAGTCTTGAGAAACCTCGCTGGCAATGAAGGCATCCGGATCAGCGTCGGAACTTTCCAACATTTGCTCATAGAGTTGGGCGAGTTTTTGGCCATTTCTGTGGCGCAAAACAACCTGACAGCGGACTTCTTCCCGATCGTCTTGTAGTTCTTCACTAAGTTTGTTAACGATCGCCTGGGGAAGTTTAATCGAATCGGTTTGATACAGCACGACCCTCAGATTAGTCTTTTCATGGGGCAACAGTTCTACATAGCGACGGATGATTCCAAGTAGACGGTCGGCTGCCTCGGCAGGATTTTCGTTGGTGGTGCGATCGCTTTCGTCTCGTGTTGGGCGTTCCATCAAGCTGTAGTCGTTGACGGTGTCGGACACAGATAAGAGTTCGGGCTGCTGTCCCTGATAGCCGACGCAAATTTCAGGATAGTAAGGATGGTGGAGTTCGTTGCGTAAATCGGCAAAGAATAAACGAGAATCTCCAAAATTTACTTCTGGCGTGGAAATGATATACCGGAGCAAACCTGCCAATTGACGGGCTTTAACTGCTAGAGCCACCAACCGTAACGGATGCCAAGGAGCAATGATCACAGCAGGTTTACCGCGTTCAACTCGGATGCATCCCAGGCGCAAAATAGCCTGATAGAAGTCGATGCGATTGAGATCACCTTTGACATGGGTTAGGACGGTTTTGAGCAGAGATTCATAGGCTTCGCACTGATGCAGCAGTTCTGGATTAGCGATGCCTTGTCCTTCAGCAGTGGTAAAGCTAGCGATCGCCGCTTTGTATCGTTCTACGAAAGTTTTCCAGGCAGTTGTGATTGCCTCAGCCGCTTCTTTCGAGAGGCGACTATCTGCAACAGCTTGTTTGAGTTTTGTGGGAAGGGTTTTGTCTAGGTCGCTTTTGCGATCGTACTTGCAAACCAGGGAACCCCGATCTTGACGATACGCTGCCATCAAAGTCCCAACATCCGAGAGGGCAATGCCTTGCAATCGTCCCTTTTTGCTGACTAGCTCCCGCGATACTTGAGAAAGTTGGAAGGGTGAATCTTTGAGCAGTCGTTCAAGATCATTGCTCAACTCCATCCCGATCGCATTCGGATTACAGCGCCAAACCAGTTGAGTCTTGGCAATCAAAGTCTGAGCGCCATCCCGCATCTCTACGTAGAATTTGATTTCTGTCGCCGTTTTTGCCGTAGAAGTGTTCTCGCGATATTTTGCCTTCTGCTTTTTCTGAGTCTCTTCCAGCAACGTTTCGTACTTGAAAAGCCAATGCGTTTCCCATTCAATGTGAGGGGAGGTCAGTTGTTCAATCCCCCCGTAGCGAGTGCAAAAATATCGACCCACATTAGCATTGAGTTCCAGCCATTTACTTTTAGCGGCTTTCTTCTGTGTCTCGATTTTGAGCGACTTAACGCTATCGACATTCTCTGCTTGATCAAAAAGTCTCTCAAAGGCTTGTAACAAACCAATCATAAAATCTGTAGATTCGATAGGCTGTCCGTAGACGAACTTATCCCACTTGGCTTTGAGTTTACGATCGCGATCGCCCTCAAGCTCCTGACGGTGAGCGTCATAAAATTCTCGGTCTTCGTCCAGCGCCTCACGTTTATTGCGTTTCTTCAGAGCATTGATGTACTGAGTTTCTGACTCTGTTAGGGTGTCTGGATACTCATCGTTAAAAAATTCTAGGGTGAGGGAAGCGATGTCCGTTTTCTGTGCCTGTAACCCAGAAAATAGCGTGTTGATGTTTTCTGATTCCCACTCAAACTTGGCAAGTGCTTCAGCTTCAGAAGTCCAACCTGCAGAACTGGCGATAAATGATTGAATGGTGTGGTAGGCAGTCGCAGGAATATCATCCTTCACCTTGTCAAAGGCAGTCTGGAGATCCTGCTCGTCGATCGGTTTGCGGTTAGGCGTTTGCTTGAGTAGTAAGCAAGCACGTTTGGCAAAGGCTTGCTGAAACAGCTTTTCCCAGCGTTGAGTTTGTCCCAACTGGGTTTCAGGGATGGCACGAAAGTAGCCAGAGTCACGCGGAAGACGCAAAGCAGGCAGTGCCCATCCAAGTGCATCGATCACGGGAAGACTTTCTTCAAGGATGCGCGATCTCGTTTGGACAATGTATTCAGCAAAATTTTCTAGGCTGGGTGTCCTAACTTTTTGCAATCCGTTTAGGGCTTTACGCCAGTATTCAATCTGCTCATTGGGAATCGCCAGATCTTTTGCAGCCAGATCAATCCAGTATTCAATTTGTCCCTTGAGTTCTTGAGCGCCAACTGAGGCAATATCATTCAAGGACTGAGCTTGGTCATCACTAATATTGGCAAGCAGGAGTGCGGGGCGATCACAAGCAGAGTGGCGTAGGTGAACGGTGCGTTCATCAGTCAAAATCTCATTAGGTAATCCGAAACTCCCCACTAAATCCCGTGGAACTTGAATTTTGATCAGCGTAGCAATTTCGGAGTCTTGCAGAATAGTTTGGCAAACAGCAGCAACCTGCTGTGCAGTGAGACGATTCAGCAGGAACCGTGCGACCCCCTCGTTGTTCTCATCATTTTGAATTGAACGCTTCAGGAAATCAGCCGCAACCTGACCGATCAGTTCGATGGTCTGCATCATCTCACCTCCGAGGCAAAGGGATTTTGGACGTAGGCACAAGCATCGGAGAGGCGTTTGAGCAGCCCAATACTGGCAAGGCGACGTTCAAGCCGCTCGGCGTTTGCTACAAAGTCTTCGCGATCGGCATCACCAGAGTTGATCAAGTCTGCGGCTTGGCGATCGCCAATAATAAAGCCATACTTTTGGTGCAGTTTCGCCAAAAACTCTTGAAATTCCATGCGAGTTGGCACAGAGGCAAGCACTAGGGTTCTGAGCAAAGAATCAGTCGGTGCATAACGGGTACGGCGACTGCCTCGACTGGAGGATAAGCCAATTTCGCGCGACCAACTTCCGTGAAATTTAGCAAGATGCTGCTGATGTCGCTTGACTGCCTTTTCGCGCAAAGATTTTAGGATATCTGCGGGTGAACCTGAACCGTCCGATTCGTCCTCCTTAGCAGACCAAGCGAAACGCTCTTGCAGCAAATCAATGGCATCCTCGGTTGGGTTGTAGGAGATGAGGCAAGCTTGCCATTCTGATAAAGCAGCAGTGCTGCGGATGATATGTTCGATCGCCCACTGAGGCAGATTATTGTTTTTCTGAAACTCGTCAGAAGCCAATTCGCGAACTGTAGTTTTCTTGGGCGCAACGATCTCCAGTACAAAGCGTGGCGGTGTAGATTCACCTAGCGTCGCTTTAGCACGGTTCAACAGGTAGATGATCAGATGCAGTCCGGTAATTGTGACAACGTGAGGCAGGGCATCGTAGTCAGGCAGGTCACAGCCTAAAACACTGAGCCAGTCATCAGCTAATCTTTCATACTCAGGCAATTTCTCATAAGGGAGATATGGTGGGCTGCCACTTGCTCTGGGTGCGCCTCGATCAGATGGAGACTGGAGGGCAAGGACTAGCTGGTTCCACTTGGAGCCTCGGTGATCGTTGGAATAACTACGGGTAATAATTCCTGTGCTTTCTAGACGGGAGATAATTTCCTCACCCCGACCACTCCGGCAAAGCATCAGATAGAGGAGTTCGCCCGTTCTGCCGAAGAACCGACGATCGTTTGTGACACGATCTCCAGTTACCCGTAAGTCTTCATAAAGGCAGTCAGGACCATAGGGAAAAACAAACTTGGAACTCCAGCGTTTGTTGCTGTCGCCCTCAATGGCGCTAGATTGCAAAAATTTGACGATTTCTGCAAAGTCTTTAAAGGATTCAAATCTAGATTTGAGATAACTGAAATCCGGTGAAGGCAAACCACCCACATTGTTGGAGATTGCGTCCGTCCACACCTGCCAGCGTTCGTTGTCGTCCAGATACTCTGTGGCGATCGCCTCAATGTGTGGGTTGTTGAACAAAATGTTGCGAAGATAGAGGCGCGGATAGATCTCATACCTAAGATCGTTAAGTTTACTCTCCACAAACGCCCTACCGTTGCTCAATTCTGACTGCGTGATACAAAGCATTTCCAGAATGCAGAGCCACGGGGTTTGCTCATCGTATAGCCGATGACCCCAAATAGATTCGTCAACCCACATATTGAGTTGATATTGTTTGACTTGTTGAGGGCGTGGAAGAATTTCAACCATCAGAAGTAAACCTCAAGTGTACGTTCACTCGCGATGCCAGCACTGTTGACTTCTAGGAGCCGAATATTCATGGCTTCTTCCGCATCCTCGTCTTCGCTCTCTAGCGATTGCCGAATTGCAAGCTGCCTAAATACTTGGGTTTTGAATGCAAGAACATCTTCGTAGCACTCTTGTGAAAAGCTGCTTGGAAGGGCACCTTCGGCGACTCTGCTCAGATACTCATACCGAGTCAGAGTTAAATTAAAACGAATCGGTTCAACGTCTGAAGCGAGATGAACGATTAAACTCGGCTTTTTGCGACTTTTATCCAACTCCACTGAAACACTCTCCCCCCGCTTTCGAGTCACAGAGACAGACTCTTCATAAACCCGACTAATTCTTGCCTGGGAGTAGCTGCCTGACGTTGCCAAAATCAGTTCGTCCTGATTGCTGACTAACAGACCTGTGAAGATGCGGTTCAACCCTCTTACAAGACGGGAAGTAATTGGCTTGAGGATCTTCTTGCCCTCTTGCAAAACTCTGTAAAGGTCGTTCAAGTATTCTCCGGCGTAGTGAAAAACCGTGAGATCCCAGAGCTTCATGTCTGCTGTGCAAGCAGTGGGAATAGTAAAAAACAACCGCTGCCGTTGAGCTTGCAGAACACTAAGAAATTCTTCGCGCCCTCTAGCTGCATCTCCTTCCAGATAAGAGCGCTGCTGGGCTTGATACTTCAGATCGGCTCCGTAGAAGGAGTCAGCCAGCACTAAATCTGTGTAGAGTGGCTTTAGCTCTGGGTCATCTGCCCCAAAAATCAGGATGTTATCAATCTGATTGCTGGTTTCTGCGCCGATGCCAAAGCCGCGCAACACTTTGAAAACCTCAGTCGATTCACGCCGACGCTCAGGTAAATTATCACCAAAAATATTACGGTAGAGGCTGGCAAGCGAGGTGGTTTCAGAAGCAATAACGCTTGGAATTTGCCGACAGTTCAGTAGCCGATCTTTCGCTTCTGGATGACCTAACAGGACGTTGGCAACCAGTAACAGCAACTGACGAACTGGGAGGTGCATCTGATTTAGCTCGCAGAGTTCGAGGAGATCAGTCAAACGTTCTCGCGTGGTTCCATTTGCTTCTGTTCCTTCCAGACGCTGCTTGTTTTGCCAAATTGGGCAACCCTGGTTTTGATAGGCACACTGATTGCAGTCGCCCCAACCTGGATGATTTAAGACTGCATCTAAAATCCGGGGAAACAGGACGGCAGCGCTCTGGCGGCTGAGGTTGTAGAGCTTCACCTGAAAGCCATCTAGTTCGCGCAAGTCCGCAACTAAAAGATCTTCAATCGCTTTCCGAACTGGTTCAAGTTCCAGAGTTGTCTGGGCTGCCTCTGCCCATGTTTCAACCAGTTGACCATCATTGGCAGCGATCAAATAGACCGTGGAAGTGTTTTCTCCCACGATAGCCGCCGCAATTTGAGGTAGGAGCGATCGCTTCTCTTCTGAAATCAGTTCGCTCAAATCTTTGATAACAACCAGTTGGCGACCGCCCAACGCCAACCAATGAATTTTGCTATCCTGCTGCCAGTCTTCTACAGAACCGCCAAACTCCTCCCAGATTTGCCGACAATAGTAGGTTTTGCCATCACCCGCCGTTCCAGTCAAAATGACCGATTTGGGTGAGGCTGACCGAAAGTTATCGAGCAATTCGCTCAGATACTCGGTTTCAAAGGCGATCGGTTGGAGCTTCTTCCGCCGCAGTGTCCGCTGTATCACCTCGTCGTACATATTGTCGTTTCGAGGAATTGGTCCATACTGGCGCAGAAAACTAATCCACTCAGAAGCTAGGCATGAAGACATAATGTTCGCCTAAAAACATTGAAATTGCAGAGTTGCATAAATCTAAATACTGCATCTTCAGTAGACTACTATTCATCTGATTCATAGTATTTAATTAGTTCAACTTCCTGTGCAGGTTTGTTTAACAAACCTGCTAGTTCTTCTCTAAGCCCTGAAACATCCACTCCTGAACTAGAAATATCGCCACCAACCGAATATAGAAGTAGATGAAAGCCAACCTTCTGACTCTCAGGAGTTGTAATCATGCGACGATTGATAGAGTCCCACAGCAAGCCCGACCAAGGTTGCTGATTTAAAAACATTGGAACATTCGATAGGCGCTGAACAGCATCACTCAAAGATAAACCTATATCAATTAGCTTTCTTATCACTTTGACAACCAACAACAAACCAATAGGTCTGAATAGTAAATGTCCTCCATTTTCATTTCTATATTTAGCTACTATTCGTTCTGTGCCATCAGAATTTCTCATCTCTTTCAAAGGCTTAAACTCTTCGATAAGACTATCCCAAAGACTTACTGCCTTGGAGTAGAAACTTTCAATGTCTGCATCACTTGGTCTTATCTTCTTATAATCCTTCCAACCTTGAGTTGGTTTTAGGAAGACATCAAACACATCATAAAGAGCAACAATAGTCGTCAAGCTACTTTTGTCTTTGGAAGGTATGTTCTTGCCCTTAGATAGAGATATTTTGTTAGAAGAAAACAATTTATACTTCTCTAGAAGCTCACGGATAATAATAGCTACTACATCATCTTCATCCAATGCAATTAGTTCCATCTTGCTAACAGCCTTTGCATGGCGATTTAGAGACGTAAATAATCTTCGCGTCCTTTCTAAACCCTCTACAGAATTGCTGTGGGAGACGAAAATAGCACTAACTTCTTCATCTCCTAAATCTTTATTCTTTTGAATAGCTTTCAAGATACCAGTTACTCTATGTTGCCCGTCTATAGCAAATAGATCTTCAGAACCGTCAAGATATAAAATCCCAAGTGCCCCATCTACATATTGAGGTAAGTCGCTTTGATTGAACAAATTATTATCTCGAATATCGAGTTCAAACCATTTTGGTGCTCCACCATAAACGCCAATTACCAAGGTGTTAAAAAATCTCTGAGGTTTTGTTAAGAGATAATCCCTGATTTTATTAGAATGGCGTTTTTGAAGTTCACGCTGAATTAATTCATTCAAAGCTTTACTAGTATGAATATTCTGAGCTACTTCAACTCTTTCAGCTACATCATGCATTTTTAGAAAGGTGACATAGTAAATCCAGTCTCCCATGTGAGCACGGAGAGCAGGTAGTTGCAATGGAGTTAGTTCTTTGCTCATAAACTAGAAAGCATTGATGATTCTTCTAACAGAGGCTGGATACTGATCATTTGCTGGAGGAAAGTATGCACTAAGAAGACAGTTTTCTACATCATCTAATTCATCCTGCTTTACTGGAGTGAAGTAAAACCACACATACTGTGGAAACCTTCTTAGCCACCAACTTACTTTAGGTCTCCCAGTTTCATTAGTTTTTTCTTTCAAATACTCACCAAATCTTCTGTGAAGTGAGTTTGTTTGACCAACATATATTAGATACGAACACGCAGGATGACTAGCAATGCCAGGTTGAACTATGAGTGTATATATTCCAGACTCTTTTGGCACATATGTTCTCTTACTTTCTGTTAGCTTATAGGATTTCCACTCAAGAGTTGTTAGATCTCTACACTCCTCCCACTTCCTTCTCCACAAAACAAATTCGCGAGTGTGAACACTCATTTCGTCTTGGTCTCGGTCAAGAATATCAATGGCACTCATGAATTCAAATCTGAGGAGCTTTAGAAAAATTTGAGAGGGTTGATTCCAGAGCTATAGTGGCTTGTTACGCCTGCAGTAATCAGTCTTCCCTTATGTATGACAAGCTAAACACGGCAACGCATCATCCTCATCGTCTAGCACTTCTGTTAGTACGTCTGAGAGAGATTGATTGGGCTTTTCCCTTGCTTGCTTTGCCATAGACTTTTCGTGGTCGGCAATAATTTGGTCTTTGCGCTCCAGCAACTCTAATAGCGTCTCACCCTGTGTCCAGGTGTAGGTTCTGCCATCCCGGTGATTCTGTTCGTAGTCGATCGCTTTCTGAAACAGATCAGGATGCTCTTGCGCCAGCATCACCCATTCATATTTGCGCTGAAAGAAGCAAAAGTAGCAGCCAGAACGCGATCGCCAGCGGTAGTAAACAGGCATCCCGATTCCACTCTCTTCAAGGAGGCGAATAATATCAGCTTTAACAAGTCCGTGTTCTTTGAAGGGAAACTTAGCTGTAATATTCGGTTTAGTTGAGATGTAACCGGCGCGATTTTCATCGGCTCGAATGCCAACATAGGTGACTACCTCGTCATCGCCTACCCACTTCTCTAGAGGAATAATTTTCATCTGCTTAGTACACCAGCGCACTTTGGGAGACGGTAGTACCCCACCATAAACATCCAGCCAGTGGTCAAAACCCCGGTCTGCTTCAAGGTAGTGAATCTTGATCTGGAGCCAGTCTTCAATACGCTT
>JBGTDT010000176.1:0-14569 GCA_041748155.1 Thermosynechococcaceae cyanobacterium
CAGGTGTTTGAGTCCATTGATGCCGTGATGGACACCTTGTCCCAGGGTCTTCAGGAGTTGATGTTGGTTCCTGAGCGCTTGAGGTCAATGACCCATTTTCCGCATCTGCGTATTACTTTCTAGAACGCGAATTGGTATGAGGCATGAAACTGGTCCCCCCAGCAGTATGTGATCAGGCGCCACTGTCAATTTAACTGAAGAATAGGGAGCAACTTTTTAAGTCCTGCTCCCATGAGCAACACTTCCAGCGGCACTGTCGATTGACAATGCCAATGCCGGGTCTACCGCTCTCAGAGAAAACCATTGCAGCAAGCAGCAGGACCTGGCTGCTTACCAGCGACAGCTTCAGGTGCAACGTCAGCAAAGAGAGTTCAGTTTATCAAGCGTTGTGCATACGGAAGCAGGCCTTACCACCCCTCAGGAGCCACCTAGTAGACCTCTTGCACAAATCAACCAACAAGTCCTAGTCAAAGTTGATGATACCTGCCAGCAGATGAACTCTGAGACTAAACCGGCAGCACCGATTGCGATAACGCTCTGATAAGATGCGAAAGCGCTTGAGTCGTCGAATGCCATGTTCCACCTTCAACCGCAGTCGTGCTCAGGCTCGATTCGCTTGTTTCTCAGCTTTCGGCAACGGCTTGCGGCGTGGTTTCTTCTGCGGTGTGATGCTGTTGGCATGGACTTTGGCAATCCCTTGGTAGCCTTTGTCTGCCAGACACAAGCGGACCTGGCAAAACCGCAGCTTTCTATGCTTGAACAAGCGTAAGTCATGGGTTCGTCCTTTGCCACAGGCGACGGCAAGAAACTGACTACTAACCAGGTCAATCACAAGCTGAGCTTTGAGCGTGTGGCGCGGGATACCCACGCAGTGGGTCGTGCCGCTGTAGTAGTGCCGCTGTTTTTTTGGGGACGTTCTATAGATACCTCAGTCAGAATCAACCACCACGACATCCCAGTCTGAATCGGGCTGTTGCAGTTGCCTCTTACCCGGTAGGCGAAAGTGCCTAAACTGCACCAACAAGGTTTCCACCTTCTCGATGATGCGACAGACCGTAGATTCTGAAACGCCAAAATCCAGACCGATGTGGAACTGTGTCCTGGGCACCTAAATGTGCTACCTAGCACATTTAGGTCACCGCCAATACTGCAAAGCAATCAGCAATTGGCTTTCGACCTGAGCTCTGGCCGAGGGAAGTTCTTGCAGCTGTTCGTAGGTCATGATGCACTCAGCAACGCTGACCTACTTTTGGCTTGATTTCTCAATTCATGCAAGAGGTCTACTGTAAAGCAGAGATTGACTCAAGAATCAGTTTGTTAGCCTAAGGTGGTACATTTGGCGCTCTTCAGCCCTTCCAGGTAGTTTAGTCAAGACTCAGGTTTTAATTCCAGTGGTCGCTATCCCGCGAATAAACTGACGCTGTCCAGCTAGAAACAGTAGCACAACAGGCAAGCTGGCAATGACAACGGCAGCCATCATCAAGGGCCAGTTGTTGGTAAATTGCTCTTGAAAACCGGCGAGGGATAGCTGCACAGTTTTGAGTTCCGGTCGTGTGGTAAAAACCAGCGGCTTGAACAGGTCGTTCCACTCTCCGATAAAGGTGAATAAAAATAGGGTAACCAGTGCAGGCCGAGACAGCGGTAAGAGAACCCACCAGAGAATCTGGAGTCGATTGGCACCATCTAGGGCCGCAGCTTCTTCAAGTTGCAGCGGAATGGTCAGAAAGTACTGTCTCATCAAGAAGATACTAAATCCATTGGCGGCAGTCGGGAGAATAAGGGCACCATAGGTATTGATCAGGTGTCCCCACTCTAGAACTAAAAAAATAGGAATGACGAGAATTTGAAAGGGAATAACCAAGGTTGTCAGGACCAGAAGTAAAACAGCCTGTCGGCCTCGAAACCTTAGTCGCGCCAGAGCGTAGCCTGAAAGTGCGGCTGTGACTGCCTGGAGAAATGTAACACTCAGGGCAACTAGAGACGAGTTAGCAAAGGCTAGCAGGAAGTCCCCCTGCACCCAGGCTTGGCCATAGCTCTCCCAGGACCAACCTGTTAGGGGCCTGAGTCGAAATCCCAAGGTTGGACCGGGTGACCAAAAGGAGGTGAGCAACACCACTAGTAACGGGAGTAAAACCAGTGCCGCTCCTCCCAGAAGCAACCCCTGACCTAACAGCACTATTCCGCCTGTAGCGAAGCTATCTCGTTGGTACGATGCAGGCAAAACAGCCGGATGCCGAGTTTGATTCCCCAGCCAAGATTTCTCTACCTTTGGTGACATGATGCTATAGGCGGTTGGAATGAAATTGTTGCAGCAAATCTACAGCAGGCCGGCCGTTGCCTTGGTCCCTGCAGTTTGGTGAACTGTCAGGATTAGAGTAGGCTCTTTAGAGACATTGACGATCGCCTAGGGAAACATTGTCCCTCACTTCAACGACTTTAAGGATGCAGCTTAGTACGGAAGACTAATTTACTCTTCTAGCTCTAAACTACAGCGGTTTTATTTGCATCTAAATCTGAAATAGAGGTGTGTGGAATAACTTAGAACTAGCGTTACGAGGTGAAGCTTGTCCAACCAGAGGACGCTTTAAGCCTAAGTCAGCCTAGTAAGGAATGGATAAGCTTCTGCTTGAGCGCATCTCTAACAAGTAAAGTACACTAAAGTACACTTAAATCACGAAGTTAGATTTAACAACGGCAACGTGTTGACCTATAGTCGATCTAAACATTGGCTAAGAACCATCAGGAGACAAAATTAGTATGCCCCAGCTAGAGGCCAGCCTAGAAATTGACTTCAAGAGTGAAGCCTACCGAGATGCTTACAGTCGCATCAATGCCATTGTGATTGAAGGCGAGCAAGAGGCCCAGGAAAACTACATCCAACTCACAGGGCTGCTGCCCGACCACAAAGATGAGTTGCTGCGTTTGGCTAAGATGGAAGGCCGGCACAAGAAAGGCTTTGAAGCTTGTGGTCGTAATCTTCAAGTTACTCCTGACCTGGGCTTCGCACAAGAATTTTTCGCAGGGCTGCATCGCAACTTTCAAGAGGCCGCAGCTCAAAATCAGGTGGTTGCTTGTCTGCTAATTCAGTCTTTAATTATTGAGTGCTTTGCGATCGCTGCTTACAACATCTATATTCCCGTTGCCGACAACTTCGCCCGCAAGATCACTGAGGGAGTTGTCAAAGATGAGTATACCCACTTGAACTTTGGCGAAGAGTGGCTCAAGGCTCACTTTTCTGAAGTCAAAGGGGAGCTAGAAACTGCCAATCGCCAGAACCTGCCAATTGTCTGGCGAATGCTGAACCAAGTTGAAGCAGATGCTCGCACATTGGGGATGGAAAAAGAAGCCTTGGTTGAAGACTTTATGATCCAGTACGGTGAGGCCTTGAGCAACATTGGATTCACAACCCGCGACATCATGCGAATGTCTGCCTTTGGTCTTGCTGGTGTCTAGATACCAGATGCTGAATTGCTAGACCTGTTGAGTTTCACCCTCTGTCACTTCGGAAGTCATTATATTTTTATTAACCCTCACGTAGGTCTGTAGACGCAGGCCTACTATAAAGCTGTCAATGTTTGGATTAATCGGTCATCTTACCAGTTTGGAGCACGCTCAATCTGTTGCCAAAGAATTGGGTTACCCGGAATACGCCGATCAAGGGCTAGAATTCTGGTGTATGGCCCCACCCCAGATTGTCGACACCATAACGGTTACCAGTGTTACAGGTCAAACGATTCAAGGTAAGTACGTTGAATCCTGTTTTCTCCCAGAAATGCTGACGTCTCACCGCTTCAAAGCCGCGACTCGTAAAATTATTAATGCGATGAGCCACGCCCAAAAGCATGGCATTAACATTACCGCACTGGGAGGATTTTCATCCATTATTTTTGAAAAGTTCAACTTGCAGCAGATTAAGCAAATTCGCAACGTGACGTTGGAGTTAAAACGCTTTACAACAGGTAACACCCATACGGCTTACATTATCTGTCGTCAAGTCGAACAAGCGTCCCAGCAGATGGGAATTGACCTGTCAAAGGCTACTGTTGCCGTTTGTGGTGCCACTGGCGATATTGGCAGTGCCGTCTGTCGCTGGCTAGACGCTCGCACTAATGTAGCTGAACTGCTGCTAGTTGCCCGAGATCAAGAGCGGCTTCAAACCTTGCAAGCAGAATTAGGCCGGGGTCAGGTCCTCAACCTTGAGACAGCCCTACCCCTGGCAGACATTGTGGTCTGGGTTGCCAGCATGCCCAAGGGGGTTGCCATTGATACCAGCATGCTAAAGCAGCCCTGCCTGATGATTGATGGGGGTTATCCCAAAAACCTGGGCACTCAGATTCAGCATCCAGATGTTCGGGTCCTAAATGGCGGAATCGTGGAGCACTCCCTGGACATAGATTGGCGGATTATGCAGATCGTTAATATGAGCACTCCGACGCGCCAGCTATTCGCCTGCTTTGCTGAGTCAATGCTGCTGGAGTTTGAACAGTGGTATACCAACTTTTCCTGGGGGCGAAATCAGATTTCGGTTGAGAACATGGAAAAGATCGGTCAGCTCTCTCTCAAACATGGCTTTCAACCTTTATTGCTTTGAAGTCAGCTTTGATTTGTTGATTGCTTAGCTAGAGTACTCAATCTACTTGGACCATTTCTCAGCCACCTTGCTTGTGACGATACTGGACTATGGCAATTTCTGATCGCAAACTCTATCTCTTGGACTTTGAAAAACCTTTGACTGAACTAGAGACCAGAATTAGCCAGGTTCGTCAACTTGCTGAAGACAACGGGGTTGATGTCTCAGATGAAATCCGCAAGTTAGAGATGCGGGCGGTCCAACTGCGTCAAGAGATCTTTAGCAGCCTCACGCCGACTCAACGGCTGCAAATGGCCCGGCATCCTCGTCGCCCCAGCACCCTCGATTACATTCAGGCTATCAGTGACGAGTGGATGGAATTGCACGGCGATCGCCGAGGCTTTGACGATCCGGCCATTGTTGGTGGCGTGGCCCGTCTGGCAGGGCAACCCGTGGTCATGATTGGACACCAAAAGGGGCGGGACACTAAAGATAACGTAGCCCGGAACTTCGGCATGGCATCCCCCGGCGGTTACAGGAAAGCCCTGCGGCTGATGGACCACGCTGATCGCTTTGGCATGCCAATCTTAACCCTGATTGACACGCCTGCAGCTGATCCACGGCTGCAAGCAGAAGAATTTGGTCAAGGAGAAGCGATCGCCTCAAACTTACGGGAAATGTTTCGCCTAGAAGTACCGATTATCTGTACAGTGATTGGGGAAGGGGGTTCTGGGGGAGCCTTGGGCATTGGTGTGGGCGATCGCTTGCTAATGTTTGAGCATGCCATCTATAGCGTCGCGCCCCCTGAAGCCTGCGCAGCTATCCTCTGGAAGGATGCCCAACAAGCACCTCAAGCGGCTGAAGCCTTAAAAATTACCGCAACAGATCTGAGAGATTTTGGGATTGTAGACCAAATCTTGCCCGAACCGATTGGGGGAGCCCACGCTGACCCAGTTCAAGCAACTGAGATCCTCAAAGCCGCCCTTCTGGTCAATTTAGAGCAATTAGCCCGTATGAGCGGCCAGCAACGCCGAGAGCTACGCTATCAGAAGTTTCGTAGCATGGGAATCTTTGACGAAATAGCGGTCTGAGCTTGTTCTCTGCTGATTCCCTTGCAGCTCCCCTAAGCGTGACTATTCTACGCTCAATCTAGGCTCAATAGAGGTTGATGCAATGCTGCTTGAAACCGCTGAGTCATCCTTGTTTTACGCAATAACCATAAGCAGCTAAGTAATCATCCTGCCAAAGCTGACTATTGTTGATCTCAGGGTTGAATGTCCGCTGCCAACACCTCAGATTAATCGCTGAATTTCTTGGGTGTGGCACTTAGGCTAGTTAAAGCAGCTCAAAATTTTCTTATGACTCAACCGACAGGACAACGAGCTTTAATCACTGGTGCCAGTAGTGGCATCGGTCGAGCGACTGCCCTAACTTTAGCTGAAGCTGGGATTTCTGTTGCTTTAGTGGGTCGCTCTAGGTCCAAACTAGAGGAGGTTGCTCAAAGGGTAAGGCAATCAGGCGTCCAAGCCGCAACTTACACCCTCGATCTAGCAGATGTGGATCAGGTAAAAAAAGGGGTTCAGGTGATTGAGCAGACCTTTGGTCCAATTAACATTTTGATTAACAACGCTGGTACAGCATACACTGAGGAGTTGGTCAGCATGCCACTTGCAGACTGGCAGTATGTCATTAATCTCAACTTGACCAGCGTTTTTCAGTGTATCGAGAGTATCTTACCCAGCATGCGTAGCCGCCAGCAAGGAACAATCATCAACATTGTCTCAATTGCAGGTCGCCAAGCCTTTGCCGGATGGGGAGCCTACTGTGCCAGTAAATTTGGTCTAATGGGGCTTTCTAAAGCCCTAGCAGCGGAGGAGCGTACCCACGGTATTCGAGTCATTGCTATGTGTCCAGGTGCAGTCAACACTTCCCTCTGGGACAACGAGACTGTCCGAGTCAACTTCGACCGCTCGGCAATGTTGTCTCCTGAAACGGTTGCCAAATCGATTCTACACACCATTCTTTTACCAGAACAGGCAGTTGTTGAAGGACTAGTCCTAATGCCCAGGGGCGGTGCGCTCTGAGGCTCTAGTCCCTTTATTTTGCCCTTGATACGTTTTTGTAGACGCTCAATCAAATCTATTATGACCCTTGCTTCTTCTGATAGTTTCAGTAGTCCCAAGCCCTCAGACAACAACTCGAAAACCCTGAGACCTCGACCTGACCGCAATACTCTCGATGGTCGTGCAACCAGACCTCAAACACTTCCGGCCTCCCAGTCCCAGATGATGCAGGCGGTCCAGACCCTGCTGGTCGGGGTGGGCGAAAACCCGGAGCGCGAAGGACTGCTGAAAACTCCCAAGCGCGTCGCCGAAGCGATGCAGTTCCTTACCAGTGGCTACCAACAGTCTCTCGAAGAACTCGTCAACGGTGCCATCTTTGATGAAGGCCACGATGAAATGGTGCTAGTACGTGACATTGATGTCTTCAGTCTTTGTGAACACCACTTGCTGCCCTTTGTGGGCAAAGCGCACGTCGCCTACATCCCCAACCGCAAAGTCCTGGGCTTGAGTAAGTTGGCCCGCGTGGTCGAGATGTACGCCCGACGGCTGCAAGTGCAGGAGCGCTTGACGCGGCAGGTAGCCGAGGCAGTCCAAGTTATTCTGGAGCCAAGAGGTGTGGCGGTAGTGATGGAAGCAAGTCACATGTGTATGGTGATGCGAGGTGTGCAGAAACCAGGCTCCTGGACAGTCACCAGTTCTATGTTGGGGGTATTTCGAGAGGATCAAAGAACCCGGGAAGAGTTCCTCAACTTGATTCGTCACCGACCCGCCTTCTTTTAGCTTGAATTTGAGCTAAGCCGGTAGAGAAAGAGCTTCCAGGTGCAGGGACAGTTTTTCAATGGGTGGCAGTGGGGCGACTCAGAGCGTACCCCAACCTCTGAGGAAGGGGCTGCTGTTGAAAGTCCTGCTGACTTGAGAAACGGTGGGATAATGACACTGTAGATATCTGTAGGCAAGCCGGTTATTTGATGGGGAAGTTGCATGACGATCAAACAGTTAGTTTTAGGTGCACTGACACTGGTAGTGATGACGCTGGTTGGTTGGTCACTCCTGAATAGTTGGACCAAGCCTCAAATCCAAAGCCAGCTCCAACTGTATCAAACCAATCTGCTACTTCAGGCTGGGGAGTGGCAAAGCCCTGAGGGAGATCAACTAGGTTCCACCCGCAATGCTTTAATTGGCGACAATCCCCTCAAAACTGCCCTCTCTCAATATCAAGAAGCAAGACAATCGGCCCAGACAACCTTGGAGCGGCTAAATGAGGCTGGATCTGCACCGACCCCAATCCTGCCTGAATCGGAGCTTGATCCCGAACTCGGCTCCCCACCTGTGCGCCCTTCTCCCCAACGGCAACTACAACAGTTAATTGCCCAGCTTGACCTGCGCTCAGGCATCCTCCAGGCCCAGTTAGGTCAAACTGACATCGCCCTCAAAACCTGGAAAGACTTGATTTTACAGTCCAAGGACCAGACTGGACTCCAAGAACTACCTGAAACTGCTACAACTTTGACCGGGCTCTGGAGTACGCCCCCTCGGCTCCTACCAGATGCAGAGTCACAGTTGTCAGACCACTTGAAGGGCTGGTTTCGGTATCAAGCCTTGGCTCGCCTTTATCAATTACAACAGCGACAAGATGCCTTAAGTGCCCTACGAGCAATGGAACAGAGGCTGGCTCAGGGTTCACTTGTGCGTCTCTCAATCGTCGGAACAATGCCAGCGGTTGGAGGCTTAATCGGGTTGGGATTACTTGCCGGGTGGCTTGTGCGGCAGTTAACTCAGCAGCAGCGATCGCCAGAGGATGCTAGGGAACTCTCGCAGTCTCCTCTATCCTCAAAAGTAGTTAAAGCGACCTGGCCTGTACCCTGGAACGGGGAAACCATTTGGCAGGTGATGGTACTCTGGTTTATTGCTTTTTTCGGGATCAGTCTAATTCTCGTTCCTTTAACCGTTGCACTCTCAGGACTTGAACCCACAACGTTTGGTGCTAGAACCCAAACCTTTGTGGCGCTCTTCAGTTACGCGGGAATGGTGATGGCTGGTCTAGCCGTTCTCTATTTCTGTCTTAGGCCCTTTCTGCCCCAACCCCGTCGTTGGTTTCACGTAAGTTGGAAAGGGAATTGGTTCTGGTGGGGGCTGGGAGGCTATTTTGCCGCTTTACCGTTAGTTATTGCCGTCTCTTTGGTGAACCAGCGGCTGTTACAAAACCAGGGCGGGGGTAACCCGCTGCTAGATGTCATTCTTCAGAGCCGGGACAGCATCACGATCGCGGTGTTGTTCTTGATGGTGGCGGTCTTAGCTCCCTTCTTTGAAGAGACGTTATTCCGGGGGTTTCTTTTACCGTCACTCACCCGCTACCTGCCAACCTGGGGGGCGATCGCGGCTAGTGGTCTGCTGTTTGCCATTGCTCACCTCAACCTGTCAGATATTTTGCCGCTGACGGCTTTGGGCATGATCTTGGGGTTTACTTACCTGCGATCGCGCAACTTACTAGCCTCAATGCTGCTGCACAGCATCTGGAATAGCGGCTCTTTTTTGGGCTTATTGATTTTGAGCGGTGGCGCTAGTTGACTTTGCTAGCACTGAAACTTTTGTCTCCAATAATTTGAGTCAGGCGATCGCTTCGATTAGGGCCAAGCGATCGCTGATCGATAACTGTTTTGCTTTCCTAACTAAACCTTGCAAAGACACAGCTTTTACTCACTGGTAGGAATTCGGAGCTTGATTTTGAACTTTAAACACACAAGCAACTGGTTTTAAGAGTATTCCGTTGAGTTCAGCTTTTGTATTTCTTTGCGTAGTTCAACTACTTCCAAGGGACAGTCAGGCCAATCATGTTGCCAACAGACGACAACATCACATAGCTCAGCATTATGTCCATGCTTTAGAAAGTTGCTAGTTTTGAATTCAAACTCTATGCGAACGCGCTCCCATCTTTGGGAGTTTTTATCTACGCATCTTTTAGCTTCACAATCAGGAAACCCAGTTTGTACTGCCTCAACAAGATATCCAAGATCTTTGCAGACCATGCCAAACAAGAAAACAACTCCTTGTTCATTAACAGGGGAATGCTGTAAACCTCTAAAGCTTAGAGGTTCACCTAGCCATGTTTGATCTCGTCTTTGGTTGGAGCTGGATGGAGTGTTAGGGACATGTAACTCGGATCGAGGCTGTGAGGGCGTTATTGCTTCTTGAATCTGCTGTCCAACCTGTACTTCCAAGTTGCCATCTGCTCGGCTTTTGATGACGACAGCATTGCCAGGTTGCAGACCTCTGAATGTATGGATGCCACAGTTAAAGCGCCAACTGCTTCTTTTATACCGACTGATGACAATACTCCGGTTAATCAGTGAGCTATCTGGTCTGTAGACAGCAACACGTTTTCCAGAATGCCTTTCAAACCACGTGCTCGACTCAGGATCAAGGTTGTTCTCGCCAAAACTTAGACGACCATCTTTAATTTCACCTTCTGTAAGAATATGGCGATATTCCATTCCTCGTTAATGGGAAACTTCCTGCTGCAACAAAACCTGATTTAGTTTACCGCTGCGATAGCCTTCTAGATCGAGCGTGACGTAGAGAAAACTAAACTCCTGAAAAGCGGCTACCAAGGTTGGCAGTTCGGTTGTCAGGACAAACTCTTTGATCTGCTCTGGTGGAAGTTCAATCCGGGCAGTGTCACCTTCGGAGCGGACGCGGAGATTTTTTAGCCCTAGATTACGCAGGTAGCGCTCGGCTCGACCGACGCGCTGGAGTTTGGCAACTGTGATTTCTTCACCGTAGGGAAAGCGGGAACTGAGGCAAGGTTGGGCGGGTTTGTTCCACCAGGGTAAGCCGAGATGTTGAGCGATTTGGCGGACTTCTAGTTTGGAGACGCCAACTTCGGCCAAGGGCGATCGCGTTCCCCGTTCTTTAGCAGCCTGGATACCGGGGCGGTAGTCTTTAAGGTCATCGGCATTAACCCCATCCACCACATATTGGTAGCCACGACTTAGCGCCAAAGGCTTGAGGGTGTCATGGAGTTCGCTTTTGCAAAAATAGCAGCGGTTAACCGGATTGGCGGTGTAGTTGGGGTTGTCCATCTCATGAGTCTGGACAATCTCATGGCTGATGCCAATCTCGGCAGCTTGGATCTGGGCATCCTCTAGATCTTCAGGTAGTAGGGAAGGAGAAGCAGCGGTGACGGCCAGGGCGCGATCGCTCAATACATCAAGGGCGATCTTAGCAACTAAAGTACTATCAATCCCCCCAGAGTAAGCGACCAAAGCCCGCTCCATCTGAAAGAACAGGGTTTGAAGCTGCTCTAGTTTTTGCATTAACATAGCTTACTCACAAAGTAACTAACCAGTTTGAACACCAGCAAAACTAATTAGCCTGATTTACGTTGGTAGGCCGAATTTTAGCTACCGCTCCTAGAGTAACGAACTTTTTCTTGAGCCGTTGAGCGAACCTGCCTCAACAACAGGTGACCCTTTAAGCAGCAATAGCTCTTAAGTGAACCTAGCTCTAAACTAAGAAGTCTTGGTTTTAGACTAGAAGCTCCTCACTGCCAAGGCAAACACCGCTACTGCTCCCAGCGCGATCGCTGACTTTCCTTGGTTCTACAAGCTCTAGCCTTACGACTGCGCCAGCAGACCTGCTTTCCAGTTGAATTGAACCTTAGCTGGGGGGTGAAGTCTTTGTACAATAGAATTTTACGCTTGGGACAACTCGTTCCAATTTAGACATCACACGTTAAAGCTTAAAGCACCTTTAAGCAAGAACCGACAAGGAGATGGATTTGCTCACCAGTAATATTAACACCACAAAGTCAGAAGAGATTTTTGCTGCTGCTCAGAAACTCATGCCAGGGGGGGTCAGTTCTCCGGTCCGGGCTTTCAAATCTGTGGGTGGCCAGCCAATTGTATTTGACCGGGTAAAAGGAGCCTATATCTGGGACGTTGATGGTAACCAGTATATTGACTACGTAGGTACTTGGGGTCCTGCCATCTGCGGTCATGCTCATCCTCAAGTGCTTAGTGCTCTTAAGGCAGCTCTGGATAAGGGGACCAGTTTCGGCGCTCCCTGTCTCCTAGAAAATGTGTTAGCAGAGATGGTAATTGACGCAGTTCCCAGTGTTGAGATGGTTAGGTTTGTCAGCTCTGGGACCGAAGCCTGTATGTCGGTTTTGCGTCTGATGCGGGCCTTCACCGGACGAGAGAAGATTATTAAATTTGAAGGCTGTTACCACGGTCACGCTGACATGTTTTTGGTAAAGGCGGGTTCTGGGGTAGCTACCCTCGGGTTGCCCGACTCACCTGGAGTTCCTAAATCTACAACAAGCAACACTTTAACCGCCCCCTTCAACGATCTAGAGGCTGTGCAGGTCCTCTTCAGCGAAAATCCTGACCAGATTGCTGGTGTTATTCTGGAGCCGGTTGTTGGCAATGCTGGGTTTATTCTACCTGACGCAGGCTTTCTAGCTGGATTGCGAGAGATTACCCATGAACACGGGGCTTTACTGGTCTTTGATGAGGTGATGACTGGCTTTCGAATCGCTTACGGAGGTGCCCAAGAGAGATTTGGCATTACTCCTGATCTGACAACCTTAGGCAAGGTGATTGGCGGCGGTTTACCAGTGGGAGCCTATGGGGGTCGTCGAGATATTATGGCAATGGTTGCACCGCTAGGACCAATGTATCAAGCTGGGACGCTTTCCGGGAATCCTCTGGCAATGACAGCAGGGATCAAAACCTTGGAGATACTGCGACAGCCCGGCACCTATGAGCACCTGGAGGGTGTGACCAAAAAGCTAGTTAATGGTTTCCTCCAAATTGCCAAAGATACTGGACACGCTACCTGTGGAGGTCATCTCAGTGGCATGTTTGGTCTGTTCTTTACGGCGGGTCCAGTCCACAACTACGAGGATGCCAAGCAGTCTGATTTGCAAAAATTCAGCCGTTTCCACCGGGGAATGCTAGAATATGGTGTCTATCTTGCCCCTTCGCAGTTTGAGGCAGGATTTACTTCCCTAGCTCATTCCGATCAAGACATTGATCGGACGCTGGAAGCAGCCAAAGCTGTGATGGCTAGTCTTTAGGACTTGCATGACATCTAACAAGTTCTTGGAGGACTTTTGACACGGGACGGGGCTGCCAGCCCAGTTCCTGAAAAGCCTTGCTGGCATCTACCCGCACACAGCGGTCATAGATGTAGTGGACTCGCTCCCGGCTTAAAGGTGGCTGCCAGGAGAATAAGCGTCCAACCGGATTGAGCAGGTTTCCGACCAGTCTAACCAGAGATTTTGGAGCTTCACGGGGAACGGGAATGCCGGTTTCCTGGCTGAATAGCTCAAACATCTCGTGGGTGCTGAGGTCGCCCGCAGAGATAATGTAGTGGGCTCCGGGTTTGCCGCGCTCTGCAGCCAGAATCATTGCTGTAGCCAGGTCGTCTACGTGGACAATTCCAGTGATGCGATCGCCCCCTGCCCAGAGCTTCAGCCGCCCTTTAAAAAATTGTTGCACCACAGTGCCAAAGTGAGGATCGTCAGGACCAAAGATACCGGAGGGCAGGACACTGACGACAGGCAGACCTTGACGAGCAAACTGGTCCACGAGCTGTTGAGCCTGGTACTTTGTCCGGTCGTAGGCAGAGGAAAAATCTGTTTGGACCCGTTTAAAGCTTTCATTCACAACCTGGTTTTCAGTATGACCAAAGATGCCAATGGTGCTGCAATAGACGAGCTTAGATACGCCCACGGCCTGGGCAGCTTCTAGCACGGTTCGAGTCCCCTCGACATTCACCCGCTCCATTTCTGCGGCGTTGACAAGGCCCAGCTCTACGTAGGCTGCTGTATGAAAAACTGTATCTACGCCTGTCATTGCTGCCTGGAGTATATTCCGGTCCGTGATGTCGCCGTAAACCAACTCAAGTTGGCAACCAGCCAGGCGATCGCGGCTACTGGACCGGCGAATTAAACCTGTGACAGTATGGCCCTGCTGCTCTAAAGATCGGACTAAGTGAGAGCCTGTGAAGCCGCTAGCTCCCGTTACAAGCGCCTTCATAACACCTTTTGATAAATTCTGTAGGTTTTATAAATCTTGCCTCCAGACGCTTCAATCAGCTTACGGGAGGGAAAATTATCTTCGTAAACGTGTCCAAGTTCTGCCCGCTTGTAGGGTTTGACTTTTTGAGTTCCACCTTGCCTGACCAAGTAGATCAAAGCTAGGGGGACCTGTTTACGGCGATACTCCGGCAGCGAACAAAGCGCAATCATACGCCCCTGGTCGATCTGGCGGCGATGCCAAAGAAACTTCAACGTGCCCAGCCAGTTCAGTCTACCGCCAACGTGTTTTAGCGCCATGTTGTAGTCCGGCAGACCCATAAAAAAACCAATCATCTCACCCTTGTGTTCTGCAACTGGGAAAATACACGGGTCTATCAAGTTCTGCAGCGTCTTGGCTTGTTCCATAAACTCTGCTTCACTGCGAGGACTAGAACTCCAGCTATTGGCGAAGGCACGGTTAAAAAGGTGATAGATCCTGAGGGCATCCTGCTCGAATGCCTGACCTTTGGTCCTGATTGGGCGGAAGCTAACGCCAGATTTACTAGCAATCCGGTAGGCTTTCTCAAATTCTGTGGGTAGGGGTTTATCCAAAGGGAAGTTGTAGGCGTAGGCATCTTTGGCCTTGTGCCAGCCATCCCGCTCCATAAATTCAGGATAGTAGGACGGATTGTAAGGCATCATCACCATTGGGGGTGAGTCAAATCCATCAACTAAAAATAGAAAATTGTTGTGGATAGATAAATCAATGGGACCCCGAGCCAAAGTCATACCCTGCTGCTGTAGCCACTGGCAGGCTACCTCTAGTAAGGCTTGAGCAACGGCAAATTCCTGGACACACTCAAAAAAACCAAACAACCCCACATTTTGGCTTTCTCGCTCAATCAATCGCTGGTT
>JBGTDT010000177.1:0-57102 GCA_041748155.1 Thermosynechococcaceae cyanobacterium
TGCCCTCATCAGATTGACCATGCTTCACGACATCGCTACTCTGACACGTTGGACAAAGAACGGGTTCAAGAACCATGCCAAAACTCCAGAGCGAACGACCCTTGGATTATCCTTCACTTCCACAGGTCTAGTCCATTACCCAGACTTTCTCGAATCAGCTTGTCTTGCTCTTGAAGCAAAGCCAGAGCGTCTGCGATCACGATCTCTAACTGCTGCTCAACTTGTTGAAGATATGAAGCCTTTGTCTGATATTCCTCAGACGTTTGAATTAACCCTTGCAGTGTATGCCCCATTTGAAGGACAGACTCAAGCTCCTGGAGATGCTTAGTAATTTCAAAGCGCTCCACTACCAGAGTTGCAGTCTGCTTAAACCTTATAAGTCTTGAACCTCGGATCACTGGGAACTTTAAGTCGCCCACGCTTTCTATTGTTTTCCAAAACTCTAGCTGACCAGAAGGAGTCAGCTTTGGAACAGTAACTTCAAAAACAACTCCACATGAACCCAAGTCCAGTTTTCCAACAACAACCCCAGACTCTCCGTTGGGAACTGTCACGATCTGAGGTGACTTGTTTTCACTCCACTTTTTTCTATGGCTGGAGTTGGTATTCCTGTTCCTGGCAAAACCATTCATCTTGAAGACAAAAGAGAAGGTGTCAGAAAATAGCTTGCAGCACCCTAGGGTAATCCCGACACCAAGTCCAAAGACGAGGACCCACTCCACTCCACTAAGGGTCGAGTCCAAAGTCAGCTCCTTTTTAGCAAGGGTAGAAGCCACTTCTATTTGAGTGCGGTACTGAGGTGGTGGGAGGATTAGCATGAGCTTAATACCTATTTGTCATCAAAGTTGAAGCGATCTGGCATCCAGAACCGTCTGTTGGTTGAACTGCATGTAGTGACAGAATCTCACATCAATTCCTATCAACCCCGACTCCCCTGTAGAGGAATCCACACAGATAGGCAGGGTAGTGTAAGAGATTGATTTTTCTCATTGCTTCCTCTACTACAGTGGCCTTGAACTTCCGCAGAGAACACCAATCGCGCCAAAAAGACAGAATCATATCCTGCTCAGCGGGCGATCGCGGCACCTCGCCAAACAAAGGCGAAACCTGCTGTGCCTGAGTACGATTTACACCCGCCCTAATCAGTGCCTGAGCAACAGCATTCTCATGCAGAGGATTGCGCCCCTCAGATAGGGCTTGGGCGTATTCAATGTCACTCATGCCTAAGTCTACTAGTTGTGTCTCAGACTCATGGGTGTAGTAGCTTGGCTCCCCTATAAAGAGACTCAGATCGACCAGCAATCCGTAACGCTCTGAAACTACCTGAACACCTCGATTGTGAAACTCGACTCGACTCTCCAGAACTACCCCCAGGTTTTCATCGATAAATGACATCACCCCCTGGTACGGCTTATCAATAGATATGAAGTTCTCTGTTGTGGGTAGTGGTAAATCAGTCCTCTTATCCACAAGAGGGTTATTGAGTCTTGCCTGAGTACGGGGGGGATGCCTGAGCCTTCGAACCTGTCCGTTTTTGGAACGTTGCTTGTAGCTATGGGACATTAGAACTACTCCATAACAAGTTAAGTAGCAAACTGATCAAACAAGAACTTTTTGTCGTTGAAGTTTCTGGATGCGAGTTCTCCGTGCCCCAGCATTCAGGGGCCTATCATTCCTTGAGCGCAGTAAGCAGCAGTCGGTAGAGATCCGGGCCTGTCTAACTTCAAGGGAACAGCATCGGGGATAAGAGGAGTTAGCTTTGCCGCGTTCCGCTACAGAAGGAACTCGTATATCCCCGAACACAAGTAGGCAGATATGACCAGCAAGGATAATTGCAAACCCAAAGGCGATCGCACTATAGAGTTGGATAAATAGCATCTCTTCTCCTCAAAAGTCACATCAAGGGTTCATCTTTGACCTGATTCAAGAAGCTTCTTAGGTCCCTAGGCTGTTCTTTGATGGGCTCTGCCGCAACTATAGGGGGTGCCGGTATTTCTAGCGCTTCAGAATAGAGGTCTGGTGGCTTAGCTGCCGCCACTACTGCTGTTGCCCCCCCTGGCGTATTTAGGCGCTGCAACACCTGGCCCCGGTAAAGCGCGAAAACCAGATTGATGGCTGCACCCCAACTTTCCAGAGCGCAGCATTGCTGAATCTTCTCAGCATCCGCTACCAGGTCTGGCCTGATTTCTACCCGGTGACGCTTTCTTTTGTTCATCAAGCACCCCTGAGTGAGAGTAGCTTAGATTCTGCTGCCATTAGCCCCATTACGTTGGCGTACTGAGAATTTGGACAGACAACCAACCAGTCATTTGTTGATTTTGTCACCAGGCTTTGTGCTAACGGCGCGGCCCCACCAATCAAGACAATTTTGCTGATACGGTCGAGCCACGCATCCCAATGCGCCGTCGTCTCCTCAAGCAGGCTCTTCAACCAGACTTCTCGCCACCTATCAAACAAGTGCTTGAAGCTATAACCTGTAGTCCCGTAGGTGTACGTCCCTGACGCTATTGCATCCATGATCATGTCTGCTTTCGGTTGCCCCCTGGCAACTACTCGCATTTCTTGCTCGTTGGCAATATTTAGAGCCAAAGAGACGCTGCCTCCTTTACGAAACACCGTGCGGGCTTCGACAATTTCCTGCCCACTGGCACTGTAAAGCGAGGCAATAGCAGTTCCACCACCCAGGTCAAGAACACCATTGATCTGCCCTGTCTGAATTACACCCTCTCGCAAAGCATACTGGTACCCACCCCATCCCTCAGCGTGGGTAATTACCCTGTTGACGTGCAATTCCAGGGATATGTCATTACGGCTGAAGTGATGGGTGCCGAGCAGCTTTTCTTTCAAACTTGCTCCATCCTGGTGGGGATTTGGCAGGCTGGCATAGACCGGATCTAGAACAATTTGCTTGTGGAAACCCGGAGGACGCACGATTGCTAGAAACAACCCCAGGGCAACCTCTACCTTGTTAGAGAGCATCACGGTGTTTTTGCACCTATCAGAATCACGCGCACTAGTGCCAACAATCCACCGCTTTTTGATCAAATCCGTTCTACTCCCGCTTTGGTAACGAATATCTGCACTGTTCTCATCCAGCGGTGGTGAATTGCTCAAAATGCCTACATGGACTGATGCCATCGACCAGGCTTGATTACCGTCATAGGCTTTAATAAACCGATTTCCCAGGTCAAACGCAAAGGGTCGTCCAGTCACAGAAAGTCTCCTTGAAGTTAAGATGAGGGACCTTTAGGAGTCCTGTGGGACCCACGGGCTTTTCACGGCCCGTTCAGGGCCTGATTGAAACCTTTTGGACATACAGGACACCCTCAGGACTCCCTGGGGCAACTTGGTCACCTCAGGAGCCCAGTAACCCAAGTGTACAGTACAAGTGTTAGTTTTTAGTTGATTATTAGTTAATCTTTAGTGTGTATTTAGACAATAATACTTGAAATAGCAGGAGAGTTCTAGTTTTTTTTGAGACTAAACCACGGGGAGCGAGCAATGTTCAGCGCATCTGTTTGGAGCGATCGCGCCTGGGTTGTCACTCTCTACAACTGCTCTAGAAGTGCCAATTGGAGTTAGAGGTATGCCAAGGAGACCATTAGCCAAGCGAGATAAGCCAGCCACGGTGCGATTGACTAAGACGGAGTACGAAGACCTAAAACATGAAGCTGAGGCTTTGAACCTGACTTTTAGTGATTATGTCCGCAAAATTCTACTCAAGCGTCCCTTGCCCCAAGTTCAGAGTGAACTCTCTGTCCTGAGCTATCGGGAGTTGCAGCGAATTGGGCAAAATGTAAATCAACTGGCGATGGCAACGAACCAATCTTTGAAACTAAACTGCTGCCCTAATGTCTCGACAGAACAATGGCAGCAACTGCATCAGATGATTAGGGCGATCGCTGTGGAGTTGGCCCGATGATTGCCAATATTACAAAAGGTAAGGGGTTTCGAGGCACCCTCAACTACCTACTGGAGAAACCTCGTTCAGAGTTGATTGGCGGCAATATGCTAGGTCAAACGGCAGGGGAATTGGCAGGGGAATTTGGCATCTCCCAACGACTTAATCCGTGCATTGAGAAGCCGGTGTTTCATGTCAGTTTAAGTCTGCCCTACCGAGATGGTTACCAGGAGCGATTGGACAGCGATCGCTGGTGTGCGATCGCCGAGCGCTATCTGGATGAGATGGGGTTCACAAATAATCAGTATGTGGTGGTCCGGCACCAGGATCGCACTCACGATCACATCCATATTGTTGCAGCCAGAGGGAAGTTGGATAAATCCTGTGTGAGCGACTGGCAGGACTACTATCGCACCGAAGCAATCGTTCGCAAACTGGAGAAGGATTATAACCTGGAGGCAGTCACGCCGAGTTGGGAAGTCGAGCGGCGTAACAAAACGAAGGGACAGATCCAGCAGCAGCGGCGTGAGAATTCAGACCCAAGGGTTGCAGTCGAAGCCAAATCTAGCATACGGGCGAAGATACAGGACATTGCAGATAGAGTACTCAGGCAAGTTAGTAATCGGGAAGAGTATATCGCCCGCATGCAGCTTAACGGTGTCAGTGTGATGACTCACGCACGCCAGGATGGAACGGTATACGGCATTTCTTACCAATACAACCATGATGGGGTGGGCAGCGTCTCCACCAGTGGATCAAAACTAGGACGAGGCTATACGTGGACCGGCATCAATCAGCGTCTTCACAAGGAACCAGTGAAAGCCTTGGGCGACGCGATTGGTTCAGAGCAAGTTCTTCCAAGCCTGAATATTGGTACTTCAATCCTTAAACTAGAGTCCAACCATGAGCGATCTACCTCCTTCTCAGGTACCCGACAAGCCGAACCAGTTGATGTCTCAGATTTTAGAAGACGTGTTGGTGAACGCCTTAGCACCACTAGTGGAAAAACTGACTTACCTGGACCAACGTCAGCAACAGAACTTAGAGCCACTGTGCTCCGCCTTGACGAGATTAGCGAGCGTATTGGAGCGACGAGCGGAAGACAACAACCATTCGCTCCAAATGATGTGCGCCAAGGTAGACAGTTTATTGGTGTCGAACCAGGAACAAGCACAGAAGCTGAACGAGTTGCAACAAAAGGTCTCCAACCAGGCACTGAGTTTCAACACCTTAGTCAGTATTTTGAACTCCTCACTCAAGGAGTTGAACAACTTAAGCGAGGCAACAACCGACTTAAAGCAGCAAGTCAATCAACATTCCGAGTATTTGAACCGGCAATCAGTGAATCAGCACCAGGACTTAATCGCCATCTCGGAATCCTTAGGAGAGTTAGCCAGAGCGCTCGAACGGCAACCTTAACCCTTGATGGGTCTCCAGGCCCAGCCCTTGAACCGGGCCTAACACGAGAGAGTTCGCAGCCACACCCCCTCAAACCTGAGGTTAAAGAGCCGTTAGGTACACCTAGCGATAGTGATAATCAGTTAGAGCCAACCTCTGTTGTCCCTGCCAGTTGTGAAAATAGCT
Organism: Thermosynechococcaceae cyanobacterium; assembly: GCA_041748155.1. Lineage (GTDB taxonomy): Bacteria > Cyanobacteriota > Cyanobacteriia > Thermosynechococcales > Thermosynechococcaceae > JBGTDT01. The sequence goes on from JBGTDT010000177.1 coordinate 5,486, forward strand.
GGTCTCAAGTTGAGCACTTCCTGATTGACCAACTTGGATTCCCAGCAGGAATGGTTGGGAAGTTACACGAAAGAGGAGTTCTTTATAGCACCCTTGAGCCTTCTGGTGAGATCGCCGCTGTCTTCCTCAAAACTGATTTAGAGGGAAACCCATCAGGGGCGACGCAGCGCGGCATTCATCCTAACCCCTCAGAAACCTCATCTGAGTTTGCTCAGAAGGAAGGCTGGTTTAAGTTCACCCAGGGGGAAGGACCCTTGCAGCGAATTGCCATCACGGGTTCTGCCCTGGATGCCTTATCCCTAGCAACCCTAGAGCAAACACGACAGAAAACTTTGTACCTTGCGATCGAAGGCAATTCTTATCCACAATCTTCTCTCCGGCAGTTTGCTCTCGCCGGTGGTAAAGTCCAAGTGGCGCTGGGCTTGGATCAGGGCAATGAGAAGAAGGCTAATGATCTTCTCAAGGAATTGCATCAAGCAGAGCGGCTCAGCCCGGGTAAGTCCTCGGATTGGATCAAGCAACTTCAGCACTACCGGCAGATGTGGCAGTACTATGCTCAAAAATCTGGGGTTGCAGATGGAGCAGGTCAAGAGTTCCCGATCGGGAAATTAGCTTATGAAGAGGGGCACTCCAAGCTTGATGTCGCGCAGATGTTATTTCAAAGTCCTGCCTTGAGCAAAATGCAGGACCGTGTTGGTGTGGAGGAAACTCGTCGCTATGCTGGAAAGGTAACCAAGACTATTTTTGGGGAGCGGGAGCGGGATCAAATTCAGAGACGACCGAACAGCAGACAAATTACTCTCTAGGTTTCTACTTAATACCGGGGTGCTGGTTCCATAACCCCTCTTTTAGCCAAGCGTTAATTCCGATGTTGAGCGATCGCCTGTTGGCATCCCAGATCGCTTGCCGTAGCCTTCAGATTCAATAGCACTCAGTGCTCCTTTGAGGGTTAACCGGCAGGCAAGCAGGTCTCTTCCCACTCCTTAAATCGGCTATCAGGCTTCTGACTATATTTACCTCGTGGGTCTTATTTTGCTCTTCGTATAGAGATAGAGCCTTTTGAAAACTGTGCTCAGCACGCCAGGGGTTGTGTTGCTTGAGAAAGACACTCCCTCTGCCCAAATAGGCATGAGCTAGTTGTCCATCTATTTTAAGGGCTCGATCATAGTCCCGTAGCGCTTCATCGTATCGCCATTGCTTAAAGTAGCGATCGCCCTGGATGGCACAGTCTTCTGCGGTACAAGGATGATATTTCGGATCTTGGTAGTCTGCTGGTCCTGGGTTAGCTAACGCAAAGAGAAGTCCCAGCATCAGGACAGCGATCGGCATGAAACCGCTGCTCATCCCCCTGACTCCCAGGTTCATGTCGCTTCGATAGTCGTTCCACAGACTCATAGGTTGCTAAGTAAACCATAAACAGCATCTTATCATCGAGTTTAGCTTCCGACCAGTTGACGCTATAGTGGTCAATTCAGCCTTGAACCTTGCTGTGCGAGTATCGACGGCAAAGACGCGATCGCACATAAAGTGATTGCAGCGAAGAGTCTATTTTTCCAAAACTGCTGCCAGTAGCAAGCCTGGTGCCTGCGCCTTTGCCGCTTTCTTGTTTGTTCCCGAACCAGAAGCAGAGTGTCCTGCTGCACTCACACAACATGTGAAGGCATCATTTACTGGCTCAAAGTGGTACTTTGGCAAAGAGAGTCAGGCTGTCTGGCAGTATTCCTGCAAAGCACCCACGGCATTTGTTGGCAATGAGTTCACTTTCGGAGGCGCACCCTTGGATTCTGAGTCGGATTTTGTGGCCTTTGAAACTGAATTTTTGGATTTACTGAATATAGAAGGATGTTCTATGACATGAACCCTGTCCGTTGCCCTGCGCCGTTGCCAGTTCATCGCCTCGTTAACCAGATGCACTATCCAAACCTCGGGGTCCAGATTCGAATATCTAACTTCGAGAAACGCGATCGCATTAGCACTCAAATATACCTTGAGCAAGCATCTCTTCTCCCTTTCCAAAACTGATTGCCACCCTTGAGCCATGTCGCAAAGTGAAGTATTAGGTATAGTTCACGCTAACACCATCACTTTCTCTTTAGCTTTAGCGTGAGATTGTTTTTGCTCTGTGCGATCAACCTTATCTTGCAGGCGTTGGTGCATAGCTTGATCCACCTTCTTAAAAAAGGAGAAATCCTTAGATTGTAAGTTAGCCGTGAGTTGTCCCCCTTCCAGTTTCAGTATAGTGCCACGCCCATCAGCCTTGGAGTCAATTTTCAGGTAGTGCTTTCCATCTCCTTCTAGAGCGTAGTTCCCTTTGTCACCTGGATTCCAGGAACTAACTCCCATCTTCTGGAGAAACTGCTGGGCGGTCTGCATCACTTGATTTGTTTTCACACTTTGTGCCGCCTCTCTTGTCCCGCGTGGAGCAAGATTTCCTAAATCAGAAGTCTGACGGGCATGATTAAAGTCGTTGTACTGGAGAACGCTCATGTTACTTTGAAGCACCTTCAGTCGCCCAAAATTCCCTTTCTCAAAGGTCATCAACTTCTTTCCTTTAAGGTCACTCATTTCGTAGTGGTGTGTCCCCTTTAGCTTGATGTTGTAGTTCTCTGCTTGGTAGCTGGTCTCCCCCGTCTGTTTATAGTGCTGATCAAACAGCTTTTGAGCAGTCTGAGCCACGTCCTGATTTCGCTTCCATTCTGGCCGCGAGGCTACCCAGTCGAGAGCCTGCTGGCTAATCTGCTGGGACTGCTTGCCAATCTCAACCACCAGGGACTTAAACAATTGCTTGGCGTTACCCTCGGGCAAGTTTTTAACTTCTGTTGCCGCTACTCGAACCGCTGCCGGAATTTCCCTACTTGAAGCCTTGGTCGCAGCTTCAGCTTGAGGTCGGCTTGCCTCCTCTCCAAGGGTGGAATGACCTGGCTGATCTCGAAGTTCTCCAGCGGTAGCTGCAGGAGTATGCCTAGCTGGAGTATCAATATTGACGCTGTTTTGGGTGCCAGTATTTCTTGCATTGCTCAGTTGAGAGAGTTGGTCCGTGTCGCCCTCCTTTGTTTGAAGGGGTATCCCAGAATCTTGTTGAGTTGCCCCAACTGAAGTAACTGCAATGCCTGCTGCTGCCACACTAATCACTTGAGATGAAGGTATCGCAGGTTGAGCCGACCTTTGTTGTGTCTCAACTTCAGAGTGAGTCTCGGATTGCTCTGCAATCGAGTTAGTGCCGTTGCGAATCTCCTCGGCATCTCGTCCACCATCGCCATCGGTATCCGCAGTTAATGGGTCAGTTCCCAGGGATATTTCTTGAGAATCCGTCAGACCATCTGCATCACTGTCCACACCGAGAGGATTGGTGCCGATCGCCAATTCTTGTCTATCAGTGAGACCGTCTGCATCGGTATCACGATCTAAAACCTCATCAGCAATCATGACAAAAGCATGCTGATCTACTCCCTGAGCTGCATTTGACAGTTCAGCTATTGCAACGTCTGCCTGTTTTTCGTCAAAATAAGTAATTTGACCAGCGCTATCGGTTGCTAATACTGGGGTAGGGTCTGCTGGGGACTTAGAGTATTCCCCTGTCTGATCTGGAACCGTAACTGGGTCAAGTTGAAAGACCCCTAGACTTCCATTCTCTGATTGCTTGGCAAGAATCCTGATCCCATCGGGATAGTCAGCACCAATAGATTCGCTTGCAACAACTACGGTTTTGTCCTTGCTTAGTTCCGCACCGCCTGATACCAGGGCAGCGTGGGCTGTATCTTTGAGAACTTCTGCCCTCGGATCTAGTTCGGGTGGCTGGCTTAGCTCCTGCTGCAATTGCGCTCCGAACTGATTGACCGAGATCACCCCGTCACGCTCCTGACGGAATAGCGTCTCCTCTGCCTTCTTCACCTCAATTGCCGGGATGCGCCGCTCGTAGTCGCTGCGATCGACTCCCTCTGCTACAGGCTGCTGGAAAGCCTCCATGAGAATTTCCATCCGCTCCGGGGATAGGTCATTGCGAAACTCCTTTGCCATGTGACCATAGACCACCTGTCGGCCCATCTGAATTCTCAGTTCTTCAGGCTGAAGCTTTGCCTCATCGGTTGGTTCAGGTGGATTTTGCCGCTCCAGTGCGATCTCAGCCAGGTTAGCTAGACCCTTGAGAAACTGATTGACATCCTCCTGCATGGCTGAGGCATCATTCGGATTGATTACACTAGCTGCCATGATTCACCTCCAACAACTGGTTTATTGCGGACAAATCCATCCGCTCTACTCGGTTTACCACCACCTCACCTCGAACCTGAAATAGTGCCGTCTCTCCATCAAAGGCAAACTCCGAACAGGGTGGCTTGTAATCACTGGAGCAATCTCTCAAGTAAGCGATCTTGCCGTTCTCTATGCGAATGAAAGGCACGTCATCGAAAAGCACCTCAAATACTTTGGGCTTGTAGTCGGCGGGGAAGGGGAGGAGCTTCCTCGCCTCTGCGATCGCTGAGGTTAGTTCTAGCGATCGAGCCAAAAATGTAGTCGTGGTCTCAGATAAACCCCAGCTTCTTGTGTCAATTTCAGGAATTGAGTTTATGGCTTCTGATTGCATGGCTATACTCCAAACATTTGTGCAAACTCGTCTTGATGTTCGCTCAGGGGGGCAGCCTGCTCCTCATTTCGCCCTCCCTTGGTTTTCTCCTCCTCTGGTTCAGGCAACAACAAATTCGCTGTCTGCTGGCGCTCAAACAGGGCATTATCCAGGTCTTTAGAACTGAGATGATATTTTGCCATTTTTTTGATCATTCGGTTACAGAGCAAAGAGCGCCAGAGTTGACCGCTGCGCTTTTGAATGCGAATCTGCCGCTCTTCTATGCTGACCTTCTGGTGCAGGGGCACAGACGCTCTACTATTTGCCTTGTAAGCACCGTTGATGAAGATGTGCTCTCCCTGGTCAAATAACAAAATTTCGTCTGCTGGCTTGAGGGGCCGCACCTGGTAGTGCTTTGAGGTATTGGTGCCGCCTCCACCCTTACCACGACTTCTCGATTGTTGAGTGATACAGACTTCTTTCTCACCCACGTAGTCTGAGATCATCTTAGCAGTGGCGTAGTGACGGGGGTTGAAGTAGACCTTAGTCCCACAGGCGGCAAAGATCTCCTGAGCACCATCCTCTCCGTACTTCCGACGCAATTGCGCTTCATTTTGATAGCCCAAGATTGCCACCAGACCCATTGATCGGTACTTGTTTACCCATATCGTGATATCGGGCAAGTAGATAGACGGAAATTCATCCAGGGACAGAATCAACGGTTCCTTTCTGGGCCGGGAGAAGTTCCGGTTCACCAGCATGTGCAGGACAGAAGCCAGTACAGGCAGGACCACTTTTTCTTTCTCAGCATTTGTGCCCAGGAACAGGATCTGCTTTCCACTCAGATCCAGAGGGATTGAGCTTGGCCCCGTGAAGCTTGAAACCAATTGCTTCTTGACAAAGGTATCGAAGGTCTTTGCAGCCGTGGCACTGATCCCGCCTGAGGTTGGCGCTGCTTCTTCTGTTGAAAGAAATTGGCTGAAGCTCTCTGCACTCCACAAATTCAATTTGCCCTGCTTTTTTGCCAGCCGGAGGCGAGTGGGTAAGTTCCCCAGACCCAACAGTTGCTTGCACATGACCAGATCCGGGTAAGCCGTACCCTTTGCCAATAAGAGAATAGCCTCAACCAGTTGGTCCCCCGCAGACGTAAAGAAATCATTCTGCGTCGAATGAGCGCTCTTGCGGGAGTTGAGGTTGATAATTTCAGCTAGTTGACGGGCCATCAGCGCATCTTCCTCGTCCTCTAAAAAGTCCAGCGGATTGATGACGCCACTGAACGGAAAGCCCGGCGAAAATACATGCACCTTGTAACCATTGCTGGCGGCATAGGCAGCATGGGCTTCGAGTTGGTTATCTTCTTGCCCCAGTTTCATGTCCAGGACCACAATCGGGTATCCCTGCTGTATTGCCGAACGCACACAGGGGTCGATTAAGCTGAAGGTCTTACCGGAGTTGGGCGCACCACAGACAATCATGCTCTGTTGAGCATCTGGAATGTACAGGGTTGAGCGGGGTCCTCCCAGGATTGTGCACAATGTCGCCGATGCCCAGTTTGGGTTTGGTTCCCCCACGCACAAGGTCACTTTGTCGTGCTGTCTGTTTTTCATCTGCGCCAAGGCGGTTTTGCGGGCTGCTAGCTTTTCCTTGGCACCCCCAAAGTGAGCATTGGCAAGCACCCCTTTCTGGGTACCAAATATCTTCATTAACCCAGCTAGCACCAGGGCGAGCACCAACAAAAAACCCACTTCGGACTTGAACACATTGATTAGCACCTGTCCTGAATTGCCGAGGACAGGGCTGGGCGCTACTGTTGTGCTAACCTGGTTGCCCTGGGCAGTCATTCTAGAACCTGGTTTGCGATCGCGGAGTTTGCCATCTCGATCATCGTTTTTTGGCTGGCGTATCGGATACCGACCATATAGCGATACCCATTCTGCTCCCAAAATACTTTGGAGGTGTCGCAATTCGCTCCACAGACGTAGGGAACGAAGTAGCCTTTAATCCCTTTGCTTAGACTAACAGGACCCGGTTTTTCTGGTGACCTGGCAATTGGATTGTAGGTCGGATCTTCAGATTGATAGGCGTATTCCTGGGCCACTGTAGGGGTATTTGACATTAACTTCTGGCCTGAGAGCAGCCCGAAGCTGCAAGCCCCCGCACCTTGGCAGTCTGATTCAGCATCGAGGGATACCTCGTAGGCAGCGGGGGTTGTCGTGAGCACAAAGGGATAGACACCCTTAAATTCACCTTCCTCAGTCAACTCTACCCCTAGGTATGGCTGCGGTTTCCCCCCCATCTCGACTAGTGCCTGCGTTGGTATGCGGGTGGGCAGTACGACCGGAACCTGCGTTTGCTTTTGCAAGTTCTTCAGCACCGATTCAAATCCTGGAGGGACATGTTGTACACCTTGAATCGGTTCAGGTTGTGATGCAACAGCCGTGCATCCGAGTAAAACTAAGCAACTGAGTACCATCAGCATCTGAGACGTTCTTTGCCACATCAGTATTTCTCCAGCAAGTCTTTTCGAAAGGTCTCTTCGTCACCGCCAAACGTATCAGGACTGAGCAGTTCGTAATTTTTGGGGAATTCCACCTTCAGTTTCTCTAATGCCCATACCTGCTCATCTGAGAGATAGTAATTACCGAGTTGATCCTTCAGTGCCCTTTCAAGTTGTTGCTTGCCGCCAAGCTGAGCCTGGATGTGGCGGTAGCGTTGCAATTCCAGCTCACGGGCCGCGTCAATGCTGATGAATACCCGCAGGGGCTTTGGTATGTCAGGGGAAATGAGTCGCAAGCACCCGAGTTTTCCCCCCTGGGCAATCAACACATCCCGAGCGAACAGGGGATTTTCTCCAGCGACAGCGTCGTAGACGCCCAATAGATAAAACGTTTTCTGTTTTTCACTGACCGTTCCGAGTAGGTCAAAGTATTTGCCAGTTTCGCCCACACACCTCAATATTGCTTCTGGCACCCTCACCCCTGGAAGGGGCGACGGTTGCGTAATTGCGGGGGTTCGAAACACGGGGGCTACCAGTGCAGCAGAGCTTTGAGATCTTCCTCTCAACACCAAAAACCCGATACTGCTCACAGCAGTCAGGATTACTAGGAGAATCAGAAAAAGCTTTTTTTGCGCTGTAAACATTGCCAGGTCATTCCACCTCCTCTGGGGAGACTTTGATACTGTCGGGCGAAACAATCTCAATGCCCTCAGGAAGCTGAATGCCTAACTGATTCATGGCCCATACCTCCTCGGGTGCCCAATAACTGTCTGTTTGATTCGCGCTGTTCAGTAACTGCTGTTGGAATTTCTCCTTTCCCCCCGCTTTTTCGATGGCGAGATTGAATCTCACCTTCACTAGCTGACGAGCTACGTCCTGGGGCACAAACCGACTGAGGGGGATGACATCCCCCATCGGGTTGTACAACAACAGAGAGCATTGGGCTTGGCGGTTCACCGACACCAGCAAGTCTGTGGGGACTGGATCATTCCTTTGGTAGGCATTCATCAAGTAGTAACTGATGCCTGATTTTTGGGCGGTCGCTACTGCTTGTACCCTGGCAACCTGCTCGGCTGGAACGCAGGCTTGGATTCTTTGAGGAAGATCAACTGCATTCGGCTCTGCCAGTGCAGCAAATGACCCTAACCCCAAGGCAGCGATCAAGGGGGCTGCCAAAATGAATTTGTAGTACGAGTTAGTCATATTTTGTCCTTTATTAAAAATTTACTCGTGTTTCTGGGTCTATTGCTTGACCACTGAAGGGTTGGCTTGGATTGCTATTGACTCGGATTTCAAAGTGCAAGTGGGCTCCGGTTCCAACCCCCGTCGAATCTGCTCGGGCAACAACTTGCCCTTGTCCGACTTTTTGACCAGTTTTCGCCACAAAACCTTGAAGGTGCGCGTAACGGGTTGTTACACCATTCCCGTGGTCAATGATCATGACATTGCCATAACCCCGCGCCGTTCCCGAGTAGATCACAGTACCTCCATCTGAAGCTTTTACAGGTGTACCATTTCCGACGCCCAGATCAACGCCTTTATGGTAGCTAGATGCACCAGCCGTTGGTGTGCTCCGTGGGCCAAAGTCACTCGTCATAGATACCCCAGGATTCAGGGGGCTCTTGAAGTTTCCGGTTACCTTGCCACTGCCAGCCGCACCAGTACCTGTAGAGCAACCCTCCAGTGCCTGTAGGTATCTGCGGGCAGATGCTGCGATCGCGTGCTTCTTATCGCCGTCATTGACAATCTTACGCGCACCCACGAAGTCTTGCTTTGTGTCTTTGATGTAGTCACTGAGCTTATGGCCGCCACCCGATATCAGGGTACCCTCCCGCGTCATTCCAGTAAAGGTTCCGTCTCGGGCACCCAGGACGGCAATCTTTGCTCCGATCTTCGGGTCGTTTGCCAAATCAGGGTTGCCGATTAGGTCAATTCCGAGTCGATTTGTCCAGTAGCGGTAGTTGAAATCATGGGTTAGTTGAGTCGGTCCCCTGCCGTAGAAGCAGCCTGGACCATATTGACCACATCGAGCACCATCTTCGCTTCTGGAGCGAAAGTTGGTTTCAGCTTGTACCGTTGCCAGCACATAGGCAGTCTGCGCCGAGGTCAATCCGGCACTTTTTGCCTCCGCCAGGATGTGGGGAGCAAGGCTTACCGCTGCGGCCCGGTTCGATGCCGGGGCTGCTTGCACTACCTTCATTAGGCAATCACCATCAATTTCACCCAGGCCGGTGTCTCCACCTCCACCTGTGAGTTGATCAATTTGTTCTTGTATTTCTGGTGGTAGTTCCCCCATGTCAGGGGCATTATCGGGAGCCTGTCCAGGAGTGAGGCCGATGAATACCAGGTCTTTTTCGTGGTGAGTCAGCCAGGGAATCGGGCCAATCGCGTAGGGGGTGCATCCAAGATCTATCAGACCCCGCTGGCAGACTCGAAAGTAAAGGCTAAATTGTGCCTCCCCTTTGGATTCATCGGTACTCGTCAGTACCACCTTGAACACCGGACCAAAGGGGAGGCGGCCTGTCGGTTCCTTCCCACCAAGCACTTCACCTAAGACGCCTTCTCCTCCAGGTACCATTTGACCGCCAGGGTCTCGTCCCCCCTGAATCCATTGTTTTCCGTGCAGGTAGGTGTCCCCGGCTAAGCTGAGGCTGCCGGGCGCACTCAACTCCACGTAGGCGCAGCCATCGGGGGCACCGTACTGCTCATCACAGGGGTACTCAAACCCCACATCGTCTGATCCGGTGATGGTGTTATGGCGGCGATGCTCCTTGGGTCCATAGGTAACATCGTGGAGGGCAACAAAGCCAAAGCCGGTTCGCTCAGGAGGTTTAGGAAACTGAGAGAAGGGAACATCAGCCAACCCCGGTACTTCGGCCAAGGTCGTCTTCTGCCACCCATTAAATTCCTCCAGGGGAGTAAGTTCTAAGCCAGGAATGGTACTGAAACTATACTTGCTCAGATTGAGGTCACCAAGGTTCAGGATGCCAAACTCCTGGTTGCTCGCGATCGCCCCGAGAGACTGATTTTCCCAGTAAGCCTGCAATTGCGGATCGTAGACCCACTTTCCTGTGTCAAGTTGCTCCCACTTTCCTGTGTCAAGCTGCATCCAGTGACCAGTATCGAGATCCTGCCAGTAGCCCGGCTTGATGATGCTCAGTACCGATTGACCCAGATTCTGGTTCCAAACCCACTCTTCAACAGGGGGTATCCAGTCGCGGTCAGGCACCCACTTCTGGTCCCAGACCCACTTCTGGTCCCAGACCCAGCGATCAAATAGGTGAGGTTTGTACTTCAGTACTAAGTCCTTAATTGGGTCTACGGCTCCAAATAGCTGGTCTGTTAACCCTGGCACTTTCTGGATTAAGCGGCCCAGGTTTTGTTTTGCCAGTAATGGAAATTCTGATAGGGCGATCGCCGACAAATCCAGGTTCGTAATTTGAGCAATCTGGTCCTGGCTGAAGAGATAAGGTTGGAAGTAGTCCTGCAGGTCGCCCAGTTGAAAAATTTCAGCAGGGGATTGACCAGTCCACCAGTGGCGGGTGGGATCGTAGCCGAGTTGCCCCACTACCTCTGTTGGCATCTCAAAGTAGCCATCGGCCCCAATTTCTGGCAAGTTGCCAAAGGTAAGGGTATCCCAGTTAAACACAGGAGCCCCATTTTGCTCAGCCGTCCACCAGTTAGAATATGTCTGCGCGTGACTGCGCTCAGGCAAGCCTATAAACAAGCAAAAAAATGCTATGAGTATTCCGAGTAGGCTGATCGCTAGTAGTCGGGGCCAATAGATAGATTTTTTCTGGCTGAACATCTGCTCAAACTCCAGCCTACGGCTTAAGGAAAGCGCAAATTATTTACGGATTGCTGCTGGAGGAACGCCCTGGCCCGCTTGGGCTGGTTGCTTCCCCATCTCAGCTAATTTTGAAACGACAGACAGCTTTATCCCAGCGCTCTGAGCCGCAGCTTCAGAGTTACTGCCATTGCGAACCAAACTGATGAACTTCCGTACCGCTTGCCACATGGGTCCTTGAGGTTGGATCTGTTTACGCTCGACTGCTGTAGCTAACCCCTTCTCCAGATCGACTAGCAAAGTCCGTTGGGCCTCGCTCAAGGAGACTACGGTTGCGATTGGCTTCTCAGGTATGATCCGAACGGTATGATATTGCGGGTTTGCGAGACCATATTTGATTTGGAAATGATAGATCTCCCTGCTTCCGCTGGGCGCTTCCGTTACTAGGCTCAGTAAAGTTCCTTGAGGGCTAGGAGGGAGTTGAGGGAAATTCAGGGGCTTAATTTGCTTAAGGTGAAGTACCTTAGCACCACTGTCGTTGCAACTTTCAGTCTCACTCTCTAAAGCCGAACATAGGCTGCCATCAGCATCTATCGTAATTCGCGACGGGTCCTCCAACCAGGCTTTTTTGATCGTCTCTTCCGTCTGAATCAGACTCAGGTTCAAGCCCATGCCAGGGGGAACCATGAGTACTGGCGCAGGGCCGAAGTATCCCTGCGCCTGACGAGCCGGGATTGACCAGGCGCTCTGTGCTTGAGCGCCCGGCGAGGTAACACCGAGCATTGGTGTTGAGACGATTACGCCGAATACACTGGAGAGTAAGAGCCGTTGAGTTATTCCCATCTAGTCCTCCAAAAGGGTACCACTCCCATAGGCGATAGCCTTGGGGGTGTGGGGAATTTTGGACAGGGGGTTTAGGTTCACAACCAGTCCTGTACAACGGGCAATCAGTTCGACCTTACTGTTTGCAAATCTACCTAAACGTTTCCAGTTGGAATCGCTGATTGACAGGTTCTTTCCTGTGTAGCCAGAGCAATATCCCAACATGTCTTTGTATTTAACGAGGTCTCCTTTTCTGATGCTGAATGGTGTTGTGCTGCCACCGTATTTGCGCCTAACTCCCCTCATGCCTGCATTCATCAAGTGGAGCTGACGACGGCTGATAGGGGGGCGACGAATCACAGCAAAGGGTGCAGGCGTGATTTGCACCCTTCCCACCCAGTCATGACCCTGAGTATCAGCAGTGTGAAATGTCTCATACTTCACAAATTGACTGGCGGCCAGTGCCACCCCGTCAACCGCATGAGTTTCTGGAACTTGCAAAGATTTATTGACCTTGTTTTTCTCCAGTCCTAAATGCTTGCGGGTGACAGAAGTTTGCCAACCCTCTTGAGTTGTGGTGGGACAAAGTGCCTCTAGCCATTTCAGCATGTGAAATTGTCCGACCATAACCGGGCTAAATCCTTTGTCTCCCCTTGCCTTGACCACCTCATAGACAATCGTGCTAATTGGGTATATCCTCAGCAGCTCCTTAACAACTCTTAGCTCAAGCTGTTTGTTGGCTCGAATGCTAGGAGGTAACTTGCCTTTAATGCGGTTGTCAAAACGGGCAGGTCTACGCCTGCACTTGCGATAACGCCTATTGCGTCTCATTAACCGCCGCTGCGTCATCCGTTCAGTTACTGTCTTAAAGGGTAGCTGCATGTGAGCTGTGAACAGGGTTGCCCCAGCAGATAGAACACCAATTCCAGAGTAGAATTTGCCAGGGTCTATACCGAGAGCGATATCTTGAGTCTTTGTATCAGAGGGTTCATCAAGTAGTTGAACCTGGAAAATACCTAAGTTGTTGTGAACAATCTTAGCCTTGCCATCTTTGAGCCAGCACCTGACCCTAGATGCCTTAGCTGGCATTAGAGGCTGACCCGTGGAGGATAGAACTGGAACTCGCAACATTAGGAGATAATCCTTCGAGTAAAGTATTTGGCTCCTTCGACCACAACTAAAAACATGTCTCTTCTTAAGACAACCGACCCAACGGTTTTACATGAAGGACAGACTAGGAGAGGATCTGTCTGTGTGTAGCATTTAGCTGCTTTATCTGGTCTAGTACACCTCTTAGTTGGAAATTGGGTTTTCCAAGCTCCCTCTATAATCCGGAGGATTTAGGGGGAGAAGGTGACAGCACCCCTTGCTCAAAAGGCAACAAGACTGTTGGGCTTAGTGAATAGACCTGTCGATCCTCAAGCACATAGTTATCACTAATTGCCAGGGGGGAGAATGATTCGCCAAGCCCAACTGACATTTCCATCTGGTGGTCAGCAGGGTGGCTTGAGAGAACTGCGGGTTTATTCACAAACACCTCAACCGCTGTCCCAGCCTCAAGAAACCACAGCTTGGAGCGATCCTGGGCATCTTGCATAGTCTGGTCGTTGCGCTGGGCTATTTGCTCTTCCCAGGCATCAGTTGCCCCTTCGACTGCACCGGCTACCACGTCTGGATCGCTACTTTCGCTGATTGTGGTGGTACTACTACCAGAGAAGCTGACCGTTGTGTTCCGATTTAGAACCTCTGCTGCTTTACTCAGACCGCCCAGGGCAATCTGTCCCCAGTTCCTGCCCCCTTTGTCTCGATATCGTTCTGCAACTAGAGGTCTACCGCCCTTTCCTCGGATTAGCAAGACACCAGCGGGAATTGGAGTTTCTATGCCTCCCACCATTGCCGCAGTTACTTCCGCCCGGACCAGGCCATTGTCCTCGCTTGACACTACTCGAGCGACTAGTTCAGTCCCTTGCTCGTACAGAACTAAACCAGCCTTGTCGAACAATGCCTCTTCCAGTCGGACAATTAGGAGGTCCTCAGTTTGTTGCTCTTGTTCTGCTGGTAAGGTCAGGTGGGTTTGGAGTACAGCTTTGGTGCTGGTGCCAGGCTTTAAGGTTCTCAGGGTTGTGCCCTGGAGGATGGCTGATTCCTCTGTTGCTAAGGCATTGGATGCGCTCAATCCTTGAGCTGCTATTTCTTGATCGCTGGGGGTCTCGGTTGTTGCTGGCGTGAGGTCCTCCCCAGCCGTGGCCGTGACTTCTTGATCTAACCCCTCAGTCGAGGTTGATGCCCCTGGGTTGCTCTGGGCATCTGGTGCAGCAGGGGCGCTAACGGGTGCCACCAAAGCATCCGGTTCGGGAGTGGCATTCTCAGTAGTACTTGAGGCCGTAGCATTGACCGCCGCAACCAGGGTAGATTCTTGCTGTGCTGTTTTAGCATTGGACCCACCCTGACCGTAACTACCAAGCAGGGCAAGTTCTGCCCATTTTTGATCGGGAGTCGTTTCTGGTTTAGTGACTGCCGCGATCGCTGGTTTTGCTGAAGGTGTAGTTTTCGCAGGAATAACCGCCGCCCTTTGCGCCTTTGCCTGGGGAAAACGCTGGGTAGGTTGATATTGGCTGATCCGGGTTGGGGTTGGGGGGGTGTATTGACGTAAGGGTATGCTCCTCTGTGGGTAGCTACGCGGGGTGTAAGCGTCAGACTGCCGATTAACTGGGATACTGGCAGCAGGTACGGTTGAATACCTGCGGGGGGGTGGGGATGGGGGCTTCGACCTTTGACCTGATTTTTGGGATTGAGGAGGGGTATTGGCACCCCCAGCCTGAATTGGCTTTGATCCTCCCTGTTTGAGTAGGGCAACACGGGCTTTTTCCTCAGCTAACTGTCTTCGCAGTACATCAGCTTCTGAGAGGGGCTCTTCAGAAGGGGTGGGGATAGGGGGGGTTGTGGCAGGCTTGAGCTTTGCTTTGGGCATCCCATTTGCGAAGACTAAGCCAATCAGAACGATTGGCGAGAGGATTGCTGCCGCCGCGATCGCCTTGATTGCGGGCCGGGCGGATAAGGGGCGGCCTTCACGCTCATTTTTTGGATCAAATTCTTCCGGTTGCAGCAGTTCCTCTGGCTGCTCGCTCTCCTCTGAAGTTGGGAGTTGAGAGGGTGTACTTCCTCCTGGGGGGGCGGGGGCGTTGGTCCACTTACGTAGTTCTTCTTTAGTTGGGTTCTCGGTTTGCGTCATGGGGATATCTCCAGAGGTCGGATGTCCGTGATCTGTAAGCCGCGCTGTCGTAATTGGTAGACAATTTTTTGATAGGTAGAGGCATCTGCATTCAGGGGGTGGGCAGGCGGATCGACCGCCCTGAGGAGAAAGTAAACGTTATACGCACGCGACTCTCCAACGGGATTGTCTCGCTCTAGGTAATTCACGCTCGAAACCAGATTGACGCGCCATAACCCCGCTTCCTGATCTACGAGTTCTGGCTCCGATAACTCCTCTATGGTTAAAACCGTATTGGTGCTGCCGCTAAATAGGCCAGTGGGTACCCAATCTTTAGCTAGCCGATTCAAGAAGGGCTCTCGGGTAGCATCTGGCAATAGGAATGAAGCTTGCCAGGCTACTGTCGGTACGCGCCCATCGGCCACCGGGATTCCCGGATCTCGCACCTGGGTTTTTCCATCAGGACTGGGCAGGGTTCCTTTCCAGTTAAAGGTGAAGGTTACCCACGTTTTCACCAGTTCTCGTACTACTTCTGGTTCTCGATGGTTTCGTGCTTCGCTCCGGGCGATAAAGGCTCCGCCATCGGTCTGCTGCACCAGAGTAATACCAGGTTCTTCGGCCAGGCGCTTATAGGACCCACTCAGTCCCACAACTGCACAGAACTGGAGCAACTGGGTCACAGTCATCACTGCTACAGCAATCGGAAGGATGTCGCTTCCATCTAGTTTGATCCCTTTTAAGGGTAGTTTCACCTCTTGTTTATCTCCTCATCAACATACCGACAAACGGAAACATACCGGCCACCCGTGACATGCCACTACTAAGGCCAAGAAAAACCGCCATTCCTCCTCCTGCGCCAAGACCAAGCGCGAGTACGGGGGAGAATACCCCAATCATCAATAGAAAGCCAATATCAGATCGGTCTTGTCTTTGGGATAGTACGACCACTGTGGCTGTAAGACCGACCATCAGGTTGTAGGACAACTTGGTTAGCGACAGGGCAAAGAAGGCCAGCAGTGAGCTAATTAAGGGTCGCACCCCCATTGGAATGCAAGAGAGGGCAATTGCAATGGGTGCGAACAAACCAGTAATGAGCAAAGACAACTCAATCAGGTTAGTAAATGCCCATTGGCAACCCCGGAGGACCACTCTGACTAATGCTTGCTCCGGAGCGCCCATCAAGCCTGTTAGAAACGGGCTTAGATCTGTATAGGGACTACTTTCTGGAGCTCCCCTGCCAATGCGCTCCAGCAACCGTACTAACCCTGCAAAGCGCCCAAAGCGTGACTCTGCGGCTTCAATGTCTTCTCGTGCCCTTGCCCCTTCAATTCGGAAGCACTCTAGTTGAGCTTCGCCGACCTTGGCCTGACAACTGTTAAAGCGAGCCTGAATCTGACTTTTAACGTCAGAGGTGATCAGGACATCCTGAAGCGCTTCGCGCATCGAAATTTCTCCAATTTGGATTAAGAAGACCTGATTGGTTTTCTCGTTAATCATCGTGCGAAGCCCCAGCACAGTCCCTTGGGCGAACCGGCCATTGTTCGCCAAAAGCCCCATGACTAGCAATATCCAAACCACTTGTCTGAATAGTGGAGAAATACCCTGGTTCAGGAGTTGTTCAGCAAACATGACAGAAAATACAGCAAACGCCCCGAAGGTAAGGATGGAGGCAAAGGAGATGATGCTCATCCACAAGCCGCTGCTGGTGCCAAATATCGACAGCCAAAGAGAATCCCAGCCACGGGAAATTTCCTGAGATTGATTGAAGCCATCTTGAATCATGTCGATGCCGCCATCAAAGGCAAGGTAGATCCAGGGCATCATCTAATTAACCTCCTACTCTAGTCCGGGAATATAAAGGTCTGTTCGGGATGCTTCCATTGAAAGGAGGTCGCTATTCACTCGATCGCGGCGGTTTTCCTCATCGATTCCCTCGCTGATATTGGCATTCAGCTGCATCAGGCTGCCCTGTTGTTGCTGTAGGGCAACCAGGGAGGACTGGATCAACCCATCTAACTGACTCTGGTTGGCAACCATGATGCCGAGGGTTGATTGCATCGCCACATTTTGCTTCATCACGTCTTGAGTCACTTCCATCTGGCCTGCCTGACCAGCCAGTTGCTGTATTTGTTGAGCTGCCTGCATGTTCTGTCCCACAAGGGTTGCAGATTGCTGTAGTTTTTGCCCCAGCCATTGCTGGCCAGTACTACCCAGAACTGGCGCGGCACTGGCACGGGTCAGTTCCTGGTCGTAGAGGTTAGCAATTTCCCTTGCCCGCACAATTGGGTTGGGGTTGAGCAGGTCCCCGGTTGGCGCGGAGGATTCCCTGGTTGGATTGGCTGCTCTGACTTCGTAGGGATTGGGCAAGCCGCCAGGGGTGCCTCCACTGGGTGGGGGACTACCACTGCCTGGCGGGCCACCGGGGGGTGTATCTTCATCCACCGGTGGGAGACCGATTCCGCCCATCAGGTCTCCGAGTGTACCGCCCATGACCGACTCTAAAATGTCTTCTAATAGGGGAAAGCGCTCACTCCACTCCTGACCAAGCGTCTCGAAGGGATTGGGGAAATCAAACCCGCCAGGGAATTGCTCACTCCAGGGTTGATCTCCACCTGGGTCGAAGGGGTTGGGAAGACTGATATCATCCGTAATCCCGGAAAGGTCTGGACCACCTGGTAGAAAGGAAGCTGTTGCGATAGATGCGATAGAGTTCACCAGCAACGGCACCGCAACGGCACCGCTGATCGACCATCGTTTTAGGTACGGATATATCTTCATGACACTAGACTCTCGACTTGAACAACGTCTGACTGGTGTCCGTTTTGCTCAACTGGGACGGATGAAAGCCCGATCGCCTCATTAGACACTCCTTGAGCAATCTCATTCATCGATTTACCGCTACGCTTTGCTGCGGCATAGACCTGAGCAAATTCAGGTAGGGCTCGAAGTGAATTTTCATACCTTGCCATGAAGCGTTGGCGAGCACCTTTTTCGTCGGGATTGTTAGCAACTAGGGAAATTAGCTCTTCGGTTGGGAAGTGAGCAACCTGTGTCTTGCGGCCTTCGCAGATAATCAACCAGTAGGAGCACAGAAGGGCTACGTTGGGTAAAAAGTATTCCTGGGTATTTGCGGTGAGGGTGCCCGGAGGGAGTTCCAGGTGATGGGAGATGTTCTTGACAGCATCTTCTTCAATTGCCCCAATCAGCTTGACATCAAGGTTTTGTAAAATTTGTGGTCCTGCGACGCTGTTTGCAACCGTATCTACGTCCTGAGAGATCAAGCAGACGGAAATGCCGGACTTTGCACCGTTACAAACCATCTCCGCAGTTACATAAACCAAACCTGGTTGCCGAAACAGTACCGATCCTTCATCGACCACGATGAAACTTTTTGGGTGCTCCAGGGCACGGCGTAGGGCAAAGGATTGTGCCCCCAAGGCACACACCGTTGCTTCCGCTTCATCTTTTGCTCCTCTAAGAGAGAAACTTATTAGTTGAGCATTTTGTCGTACCGCACTGGGTTGAGAGATTGATTTCCCCACTGGGCTCTTCAGCCAAGTGGAGAGCTGCATCAGAGTTTCGCCGAGGGCCTCCCCCACTACCATTTGGCCGCCAATTTCGTTCATGTCCATGCTTCGCAAGTAGGCAATCAAGTCTACTAAGGTCGGCATTGCCATCCAGGCTGGTGTACCAAATCCATCCTCAAATGCGGCTTTGTAGCGAGCGTCAATGTCTGGATCATCATAAAAACTGGCAACGACATAGGTCAGGAGGGAATGGACCCGTTTCGCCATTTGTGTGCCACGTTCGCTACCCATTACTAAGGTTTCGAGCGCCGTGACCAGGAAACTACGGTAGGTAGCAAGGTGGTCTGCTTGCTCCTTGGGACCAAAGTTTCGCAGGTCTGGCAATTCCAGCAAGTTGTTTGCGGTATGGCCTGCGTCGATATTTGCTCCTGCCTCACCGAGATAGTTGGCTAGGTCGGTGAACGTAGTTGTCCCTTTGACATCCCCGTAATCTAGGACGATCACCGGCAGACCATAATCCAGTGCAGTTCGGATAAGGTCTGCTGCTAGAACACTCTTTCCCCGCCGACTCTTGGCAAAGATGGCAATGCCACGATGCTGAGTGACGAAGTTTATGCAGATCGGCTCCCCACTTTGTCGTGACAATAACTCCAGCCCACGATTATCTAGCTGACGAGTGCGTACAAGCGGGAGGGGCAACTCATCGTTAAAGTAGGTTTGGCGTCTACTGTCACTCAGCAAAGGCCGGTACACGATGGGTAGCTTGTTGCGCCATATCTGCCAAGCGATATCAGTCTCTCGGATTAGCGTCCCGTAGGGCAGCATGTTAACGACTCGTTGACATGCCTGGTTCAAATTCTGTGCCCTGTCGCGGTAGAGAAAAAAGGCGGTGGATGTGTTAATTGGGACACAACCTTTGGCTAACTTTCGTAGCGCTATTTCACTATCGTCCCCGGTTAGGCTTGCCACGACATCGACATCATTGCGATCGCTAGCTGTCTTTATTGCGGTTTTTTGCTGCCGAACCATCCGTTGGAGATTAACGCGGGTGGTAATGGTATTACCGAGCGATAGTTCCGTCACTACCTCACAGTTTTCCAATTGTGAAAACGGCTGACTCCAAAAATTAAGTTGTTGCTCCAGGGTTAAGCCTTTAAGCTTGTCATCTTGGACGAGTGCCCCTACAAACTCTTGCTTGACATGTACCCAGCGCTCATCACCCTTAGGGGTAGAAGGTAAACCTTTTTCTCCCCGGATAAAGACCGAAGCAGGCGATAGGCTGGAGTTTATTTCTTCGGTTACTTCGAGAACCCCATTTATTTCTTTCAAAGTGACCACATGGGGGTTCACTGGAGGTTCCGTCCAGTTAAACTGCCGCCAGGCATATCGCAGCAGTTGTGGTCCCAGCATTGGCGTGACGGCTAGCCCCATCCGAGTATTCAGTTGCTCCTCCCAGTACATAAAACCTTCTTCAAAGGCTTGAAGCAACATCTTAGAGAGGGCCTGCTTTGCCCTTGACTTTCCTCTGCCCTTGATGGCTTCGTATTTCTCGAAAATCCCGCCAAGTATGCGCTCAATCATGTCTTGACCAGAGGCTTTTCCACCATCTAGGGTGTAGCTGGCGAACAAGTTGATCTGAGTAGGGCGTCGGATTCCTCGGGCGGACAGGTTACGGGTGAGTCGCTGTTGAGCGTAGTTGAGCAACAGCAACGGGGCAAAGGAATGGGAATTGGCACAACTCTCTAGCTCCTCCAGGCGTTCCTGGTCGTCTCGAGTGGATCGCGTGTGGATTCGCAGGATTTCGTCAGGCAAGATACCCTTGAGCCCTTCTGCCTGGTTCTTTAAGGTGGATTGGATTTGCTCCCCTCCCAGGAAGGAGTGAAACCCTTTGGTATTAAAGCCAAACATTAAACGGTAGCCCCGTTTATTTTGAAGGAGATAGGCCGCGCACTGGCGGCCCCTCAAATCAAATTCACAGATGCACCGCAGGTTCTGTTCCAGCTCAAAAGGTACGTTCTTTTGCGTCCTTGGAGCGGTCATACCCATTCCTCCGCTAGCAGTGGGGCAACGGCGATGAAGCCTCGGGTCCAGTTAGGCGAACGAGTCCACCGATTGGTATAGCGATATCTTTTTCTTCCTGTCAAAATCCACCAGGTTGCTGCAGTCCAACCCCATAGCAGTAGGCAGACATACAAACTCACCCTGAAGTACAGGTAGAGAAAGAAGATTGAACCACAAAAGCTAAGTCCAAGCGGAATTAACTGATGCGCCGGAACTGGACCGAGGCTTACAGCTTGACCAACCGATTGATTGATCGGCACGTACTGATCGGTATTGACCATTTCTCACCTAATTACCCAAATATCAGTTGGGAGGCAACTTCCAGCACCGCAACCATGATGGCAACCACCACAACGGCGGCAACCCACGGTTCCCAGTTACGACCCTGCGTCCCTTGGGCGATCGCTCCCCCGACTAAACCAATCACCCCCCCAAACGCCAGAAAGCGAGCTGCCCCAAACAAGAAGGTGATAATTGCTGTGTCAATATAGGCTCCGAAAGTCGCATTTACAGCAGCCTCTGCCCCGGTAAATAAAACCTGGGCAGAAGCGGAAGGCATCATGTTGAGGTACATCAGCAGCGTACCGATGACAATCCCAAAAGTTCTGGCTACCCCGAATCTCTTGAGGCCCTCCAGTACGTCTCGGCATATTGTGTGTATCCAGAGCTTCTTCGCACCCTCAATTGAACTTAGCGAAGTGCGAACAATCTTGAAGATTAAAACAACTGAACTAGACAGACTGCGAGACTTTGGTCTCTTATTTGTTGAAATCGCCACCAATTTACCTCCCTTTACTCGTTTTTTTGCTTCGTTTAATTGCACACCTTCGGTTTGGTCTCTAATCCCCGCCATAGGTACACTCCAGTTGTCCTGTGATTAGGTTTTGCTTGTGTCAAACTTTGCCGCCCTACCAAATGGGTAGCGGGCCTTGTCGCTGCTGAACCTGCTTCAACCCTGTGGGGGGAACTCATGTACCCCTTCTAAAAATAGCAGTTTAGTCAACTTTTAGTTAATATTCTATTTACTTTTTATTTATGTACAGTCGATTGTTACTTTAGTTAACTTTTTATACGTATTCAGCTAATTTTTGAGATAGATTTAACCCCTTTGCCAGCTATATCGGTTTTGGCAAAGGGGCGGCTGGGTGGAGTTTGGGATAGTAGAGGGGGAACTAGTGGGTAACCACTCGTTTGGAGCCGGGTTTCAACTTAGCCTTCTCAGGCAGGTTTGTAGGTTTGATATTTATGTGGATGTAGTATCTGCCATCTTGTCGCTTGGAGAGTGTTGCGCTTTTGGGGTTTTGGCCCTTGAGCAAGCTTTGCTGATAGTTACCGATTTTCAGTTTGAAGCGAGCCCGTCCTTTGAGCAGCGTCAGGCTGACGGTCCAATCCCTTTGCCAGAGCGTGAAGGTCCGACTGTCGAAGTCAATCGTGGTGGGACGAAATACCCGCACCCTCTTACCTTCTTTTTTGGCAGTTTTGCGATGTGCTGCTACCCTTGCGATCGCCCGGATGGTCAGATTAGCCGACAAGCCAAAGCGGTGGCGCACCTCATGGTAGGTCAGTACCTGAATTCTGATCGCGTTTGTGACTTTCTCTGGCAGCGATCTGTGTATGAAGTTACAGGCGTTTGCAAATGCCAGGAGTGTTGCATCAATGTCTTGCGACAATTCGGGCAGGGCTTCAAGCTTACAAGCTATTGTCTTCACTGGCTTGGGCTGTTCACTTTCTTCACTATATGGAAGAATAAGTTCTAGCGAGTTGACTATCCTATTATTTTTAACTTGAGTGAGTAGAGATAAGCCAGCCAAACGCCAGCGCCGTAATCCAGGGGCAACCGCTCACCCAGTTATTTACATGACTGAGGAGCTGCTGAGCGCGATTGAGGCACGGACAACGCCTGAGCGGAACAGCCGGTCTGGGGTGGTGTCGGATTTATTACAGGTTTTGCTGCTTTCACCAGCCGGTAAGGTTTTACAGGAGAGAGCTGATTCAAACCGGCGAACCTTGGCCCAAGAGTTGGAGGCACTACTCGCTCAGGAATTAGAAGCGTACCTAACAATTCCCGAATCTCAGTTGGAGATGGAAGAGTTGAATCGGCTTGCCGAATCGACCAATCGAACTTCAGCAGCAATGCTCGCTTACTTGGCAAAGGTTGGTATGCGAACGTACAAGCGGCGCATTGAAGAGGGTAACGAACTAGACTAGCCTGCACTAGGCCACAGTGAAGGTGTAGAGATCCCCTGAGAGTACTTGCTGATTGCCGAGATCAGTGCTTCAGCCTCAGAACCAGACAACTCAACCAGGCTATCTTTAAGACGCACTCTGGCAAGCTCAATGTTCAGGCTGCTAAGGGAAACGATACTTAGCAGTCGTTGAGCCGGGAAATCCCGTGCCAGTTCACAGGAGTATCCTTCTGTGTCTTCAGCCGAAGTGAATTTGTAGATTTTCCCCTGGTTGCCATCGGCATACTCAATCACCAATCTGAGTAAGTATTCCCTTCTGCGTCCCTGCCGCAGTGGACCCTTTGCCAGCAATTCACGTCTGAGGATTTGCTGAATTTGCGCCAGGGCTCTCCATCCACACAGCGGACGGGGGGTGTCACTCCAGTAAACTTCATCAATTAAGGCTTCTGCATCTTTTGAGAGAGAAGAAATGTGTAGATTCTCAGTCAGTGCAGTTGTCGGCTGCAGCGTGTAGTTGGACATCAGCAGCCAGAGTTGATTACTGTGCAGGATTTCTAGGTTTGAAACTGAATTAATGTTTCTGCCACCTGGCGAAGGATAAGACATCTTTTCAGAGGTTGAGAATTGGAGATAGGATTTGACTGAACATGTCTGAATAAGATTTAATGACATACCCTAGATAAGCCCAAGTAAGTCCAGCTGCGATCGCTCCCTAATGAACAAAAGGTTTTACATAGTGAACGTTGATTGAGGTTTTAAGCAACCCTGCGCCAGGCTGTCACTGCCTCTTCAGTTTGAGGACTTTGCTATTTTGCTTATGCAAAGATTTGTTGTCAAAAAATCTTTCCGCTGAGCACTCCGGGTTAAGAGTATTGTTTAGTTAAACAATAGAGGCTCACCACCATCAATATAGCTCCTTCAGGGTTTTCTGATGTCTAATTTTACGATGATAAACCCCCTGCACTTCAGTGGAGTTTGAATCAACGTAGTTGCTTTGATGCCAGTATGAAGTTCTAGGACGCACTTAAGTGGCAATATAGCAACGTCACTGACCCCCGTTTAAGAGACGGGGGCTTGCAAACAGCCAGGTTTGCATAGTAGTGGCTATGACTAATCAGCCCAACTCAGTTACGTACATTCGAGTGTTTCCTCTAGCTCGGATTTCTACAGGCTCTCTGGCTGAGAGCGTAGCGTAATGGCTAGACACGCTGGATTGGGTAGTCTTGGGGACTTACAACTTAGCAATAAGGATTATCTCCAATCATGCAACTTCGAGTACCCGTGCAAAATCCAGATGGCACACCTGCGATGCCAACTAAGCCCAGTCGGGCTAGACGATGGGTTGTAGACGCTAAAGCGGTAGGCAAGTGGAACGATGCCGGAATCTACTATGTTCAACTGATTGCAGAACCATCTGGGTATGATGTCCAGCCCATTGCGCTAGGTATTGACCCTGGCAAGTCTTATTCAGGAGTTGCGGTTCAGTCCGCCTGGTTCACTCTGTATTTGGCACATTTGGTTTTGCCCTTCCAACGAGTCAAAGAACGTCTGGGTGCAGCCGTCATCAGGAACGGTAAAGTTATCAAAAATATTCGAGGTCGCGCTCTACAACGTCGAGTCAGGAGAGGCAGACGTATTAACAGAAAGCTTGCATTTCACCTGAGAGCACATCGACAAAAACGATTTTCTAATCGCAATCAGAAAAAGATTGCACCCTCAATCAAAGCATCTCGCCTAATGGAGATCCGGGTTGTCAAAGAACTGTCTTCAATCTTCCCCATTAGCTCAATTGTCTACGAAGTTGTCAGAGCGGACATAGATAAAACCTCCGGCAGGAAGGGTGCAAAGTCGGGTCAAGGATTTTCACCCGTAATGGTGGGGCAGTACTGGGCAGTAAGCCAACTGCAGGCAATTGCTCCGGTCATCAAAAGGTTTGGCTGGCAAAAAGATGGCAACGGAACCAGTCAAATTAGAACTCACTTAGGTTTGTTTAAGGACAAGCAAAACAAAGCTAATGCGTCTCCCGAAACCCACGCCGTAGATGGTATCGCTCTAGCTGCCAGTCAGTTTGTTCAGTACCGGGTGACACACCGACTACGTGAAGATTCAGGTGATTGGCATGGTCAAGTTGATATCACTCCTGCATTATTCAAAATTATTACTCGACCGGAATACTTCAGACGTGCGCTGCACTTTGACAATGTCAGCAAAGGTGGTGTTCGCAAGCGCAAAGGTGGCACGACTACTCCTTTTGGCTTTAGAGCTGGCGACAAAGTGCAAGTGACTACCAAAGGAGGAATTCTCACAGGCTGGATTGGGGGGTATACCGATACCGACAAATCAAAGAAGGTGAGTGTCTATAACCAGAACTGGAGACGACTGGGACAGTTTGGGCTAAGGCAAACCAACCTTGTTCGGAGGTCTAACAAATTATGTGTAGTTTAAGGCGGCTAAAGCCGTGTGTCGTTTTTCTCCCCGGATTGAAAACACGGGGATTCCAAGCTTAGCCCTTCACTTGAGTAATTCACAAGCTAAGTAAAAGTCCCCTATGCCTGAGAACAGATCTAGAACCTGGAGGGGCCACCTCAAACCTTCTCCTGCTGAAGTGCTTTGCTGTTCTTCTATTTCAGACCTGGAATTGCCTGTTACCTTCATGCAATGCCACCTCCATCAACGCTCCCCAAATTGTTGTCTGCTGACAGCGCTGGGCTGCTATTTTGCAGTAGTCAGGATTGAGTTCAATTCCGATCGCTTTTCTGCCAAATTCCTGGGCAACCTGCAAAGTGGTGCCACTTCCAGCAAAAATGTCCAAGACTATTCCGTCTGGTGAGCAACTAGCCAGAATACAGGGGACAATCAGCTTCGGAGGAAAAGCAGCACAGTGAGCACCGGCAAATGGAACCGTAGGGATATTCCAGACTGAGCGCTTATTGCGCCCTCGTGGATTTGAAAAAGTCTCGGCTCGGTCAGGGGGATGGGTTGCTCGGCTTTGTCCAGGTAAATTCTTTGAGCGTTTAGAGTTATGACGCTTAAAGTTCGCTGATAGACCTGTCTGGGGCAGTTCAACTGCTTCTCTAATCGCCTCTGCATTGTAGTAGTATCGTCTCCCCTTGGTCAGCATGAAGATATATTCATGAGCGCGGGTCGGACGGTCTGTGACGCTCTCCGGTAGGCAGTTAGGCTTGTGCCAGACAATATCGCTCCGTACCCACCAGCCTGACTCTTGCAAGGCGATCGCGACCCGGTGGGGAACCATCAATAAATCCTTTGGTTTAAATCCAGCTGGTAATTGCTTTTGAGGCTTGTCTAATTGATCGCGTTTGTGCCCACCACCGGCATACTGCTTGCCAAGTTCAGCTAAGTTTGACCGACCGGGCTGCCCCTTAGCTGCAAAGCAGTCTCCTAGGTTTACCCAGCAAGTGCCATCACTGCGTAGGACCCGCCGTACCTCGGTAAAAACTTCCACCAGGTGATTCACATAGCCTTGCAATGTTGGTTCAGCACCCAGCTCCCCCCACCAAGCTCCACATTTACGGCAAGAAGTAGCCTCGCGCCAGCGAGTTTCTTTGATGCGTCTGGCATTATTGCTGCCAGAGGAGGTGAAGAGTTCCTTGGGGATGCCTGTTGCACCCCCTTCGCGGTAGTACCGCTGACTTTCCCAGTCATGTTCACAATTGGCAGATCCTCCCCAAGTCTGAGGGGATGTGTGGTAGTGGCGAAGTCCAAAGTAGGGTGGGCTGGTGCAAACACAATGGATCGAATTACTTGGAAGCTTCTTGAGGACATCCAGGCAGTGACCGTTGTACAGGGTTATCTGCGGACTCTGGAAGAAAAGAGGTATCGTCATCGGGTCACCTCCTGAGATTGACGGATGGTAGTACTAAGACGGCCAGATTCCCTCATTTGTAGTTTCGGGGAGCCAGTGCCTGTAAGGACTTTGATCACGCCATGAAAGGCCAGCCGGTTAATTCCACCCATCACCAACAGGTCACCACTGGAAAGCTCAATATCCTGGTAAGGCTTGCCTCTATCCCAGCAATTTCCCAGGCGAAATACTGCCGAATGACCTAGAGAAATCGTCACAATTGGAGACCCAGCATCAATAACAGCTGGTGCCTCAGATTTGTCTTGATGCATGCCCAGGCTTGAGCCTGGGGGAAACCAGTTGATGATCGCCGTATCTGGTGTCGTTACTGGTCCCATCGGCTTGTACCAGGGCATGGTCTCGGCGATCGCATGGCAATACAACTCTGTTATTTCGTCAGGCAACTCGCACCAGGGTTGGAAATACTGGTAGGGCTTCCACTGCCAGCCAAGACAACAAAAGGGTGATTCATCAATCTTCCATCGGGCATTTTTGGCCTGGTCCATTGGTTTTTTGTCCAGACCCTGAGCTGACAAAGTAGCTGAATTTGCTCTGATGCTGAAAGCCAACCTGGAACATGGCAGACATCTGGGGCGAGGGCCTGCTTGTGGCGAGGCACCAGATTGGTCAGGGTGAGTTGCTCCACTTCAACCTACCTCCTTCACCAAAACTTTCTGATACTTATAGCTATTGCGCTCTCCCTGCCGCTGCAATTTTCCAGATGCAACGAGTTTCCTTATAGATTTGGAGAACCAGGTGCTTGAAAAGCTTCCTAAGTTGGAGCTGACCCGTGCATTGAGTTGCTCAGAAGTAAGCACTGTGTTGCGATTGAAACACTCTAGTATCTCTTCTTCTAGAGTCCCTGGCATACGTTGAGAACAGGAGCGATCGCCAAGAGAACCAGCCACTTTGAGGTACTCCATTGCAGCGCCTCTGGGGTATACCTTGGGATATTTCGCCTCCATCTGGCGTAGGTTCAGATAGAACTTGAGAACCTGAGGGTTTTGAAACAAAACACTGATTGTTATGCTTTGCTTAATCTGAGTTTGAGAGTTTAAGGCAGTCATCAGTACACCTCCTTTAGAATTTGCACACTCAACTCTCCCGAAGAGAGAAAGCCGAGGGACCGGGCAACTGAGTTAGCTTCTTGTAAGCAACAGAATTTATGTGCTTTCTCACCTTGATGGGTCCACCAACTTCCACAGTTGCTGAACCACCGCAGGTAGTTTTTGTTCATTCCTTCATAATCAACAATCACGAAGGTCAGACCTTGATCTTTTTCAGGCATGATTTAACTCCAAAAGTTCTAATTGATATTCACTGGGTACTTCACCAGCACACGTTTTCAGATAGTTTTCTAAGCCCTGCAATTGCTTAAGGTCACCCCGAAACCAACCTGTACCATCCACCGACTCGGCTCCAGCATCGTGGCAATACCACAACCACCTGGCAGTATTAATTCGTCCGACATGTCCTCGTCTAAACGACTGGCAAAACAGCCTGATGGCCTGCCGCTTCCAGCCTGTGGAGCCACCGATGAACACCACGTCCGCTGATACCGGGACGTCGGTGATATCCATGCCGTCCTGGACTGCAAAGGCCAGGGGAACCCCATACTTTCTTAAACTCGCCTCCCAA
This sequence comes from Thermosynechococcaceae cyanobacterium, assembly GCA_041748155.1. Taxonomy (GTDB): domain Bacteria; phylum Cyanobacteriota; class Cyanobacteriia; order Thermosynechococcales; family Thermosynechococcaceae; genus JBGTDT01. The sequence continues at coordinate 33,641 of JBGTDT010000177.1, forward strand.
TCCCGCCATTTGCATATCGTTGCCTGCCGGTTGGCTACTACATCTGGAACTAGAATCCAACGAGGTTTGGGGTGGCAGTAGCGAGTGCGCTCACATAGCTCAAAGAATGCTTGCTCTGACCAGGGCTGATTTCTTTGCCAGGAGATGTATGCCCCGTTGTCGAGTGCATAAGGCAGCCAGGAAAAGGGGCCTTTGAATCCACCTGGGGAATAGAGATGTCCAAGTGTACCGTAGCGCCCAGCCCAATAGTGGACTATATTTTTGCAGTTATTTGCGGGCATAATCAGCATTGCTCTAGACCTTGCAGTGCTCGATTTCTCTAGCCGTTGGTCGGATAATTAGTTGTTGTGCTCTCGTCTCAACTCAAGCAAGGGGACAGGCATAATCATTTGACTAGCCCAACCTGAAACTTGCCTGACTTGGGCGATCGCCCCATCTACTGCTTCAACCACCCAGGTGCATAGGCTATCGCCCCACCGAACCAGGGTCCCCGGCCCAATACTCTGACTACTAGCAGGATTTGATCCGCTCTCAGCCTGTTTGTTTAAACTTACGGGGGGTGGATCAACCACAGGGGTTTGAGCGATCGCGGCAGGCCGGTCGGAAACCAAGGCTGCCTCTATTGATAGGGCCTCAGTAGTGCGACGTTGCTCTGCATCGCGTTGCAACCAATACGGGAAGACTTGATCGCGTCCGTCATCAAGACCTGTGAGGCGATAGTAGCGGATGCCCGCGTTGGATTTGCCCTCGGCGTTGCGATCGCGCCCGTCACAGGTAAGGCTCAGGCCCAGAGGAGCCAGAAACTTCTTCAAGAGCGGAATAGGTTGCTCTTGGGGATGGACACCGATGCCAGTTGCAGCTTTGACTTCCCAGGCTTGGTCGCGGGCAATCTCTGCCAATTGCACTAAGTCTTCATCCGTGCCACGGAAAGCACGACTTGGATCTAAGAGATGAGGAATTCCCAGAAACTGATAGACTCCGACTCGTACACCGAACTGAGAGCGGTTCAGGTCTGGTATCCAGATTTTGCCCTGGTGTAGACCATATTCCGCCGCCCTTTTGTCGCGCTGCTTTAAGTAGGAGTTGCCAGTGCCAAGAAAGTAGTGCAGGCGTAGTTGCCGGTACCACCCCTCATCATCGCGCTTGACTAACTCTGGAGTAACTTGCCCATAGCGCAGTTGAACTTCGTACTTGCGCTGCTTGAGCTGATCTGGGTAGGACTTAGAACTCTTACCCTTTAGTTTCTCATACTCAGTCTGGCTTGTACACTCGGTGGCAGTGCTCACATCCTGGGCATACTCCTGCCATCCTTCATCTCTAGTCTGGGCGATCGCGTCTCCAGCTTCATCGCCCTCCAAGCTGCGATCGCCGGCTTCAAATACACGATGGCCCTCTGACTTGAGTTCTGCCAGGGTGATCTCTCGGTAGCTGACCATGCCCGCGTTGATGCGGCAGGCCATCTTCCCCCAGGTAGATAGAGCCGTCTGGTCCAGGCTGCCCTCCTCATCGATAAATTCCAGACCGACATCCTGAAGTAAGTGAATGTGCGCTCTGACTTTGTGATGCTCACAGGCGAGCAGGGATTTAAGTGACGTAGACCCATTTCCAATCCGGCCCATTCTTCCATAGGGAGCAATCCAGAGGTGGCGGTCTACGCCTTCACGTAATCGGGCGATCGCTTGGCGAGCTGAGTTCTCCGCCATCACCCCCTGAAAGACACCCCAGACTGCTGTGAAGTGACCTTTGAGATCAATTGAGACGCCCGTCTCCAGGCTAGGAGAGCACAGTACCAGGTCGTAGCCCTGCAGAACTTGATTGAGATTGGCGATCGCCCCATAAGCCGGATGAGTGGGGTCGGTGATCGTCTCTGAGTCAATCCTGAGGATCTGCTTGTCAGGAAAGAGCTTGCGGAGGTGATGCTCCAAGGTGCGGGTGCCCCAGCGACTTTTGGGTTTCTGAGAATCGGTACAGATGAGGTGACGCCCCCCAGCCGTAATTTCTCGCAGCAGCGAGGCCAGCCATTCGTCTGGGTTAGGTTGGGTGTAGGCATAGATATTCCAGCCGTTAGCAGGCTTCCACGTGTTGAGGAGCACCCAGGGGTCAATGCTAGTTCCAGCTAGGCCCAGGACAAAATCGATACTCTGGTCGGACAGGTCGGCATCACTAAGCACAACGCGACCGCGTGTTCCATCCAGAATGTTCTCCAGCAGTTGCTTCAGTTGCAGCAGAATCTCACAGCGGTGCTTGCCTACTTCAGTCTCAGCGTTGAGGGCGTGCCAGATCACTTGCTCCGATTCGTCGATTAAGACCAGAGCATTCTGCCAGTGCTCGGCATTGAACTGAGCCTGGGACTTGGGGTGCAAGCTGTCAATGCACAGGCCGTAGCCCAAAACTCTACCTGTTTCCGAAGTGCGTAGCTCTGTAACGTAGGGGACGCCGATGCGATCGCAGATGGCCTGAACCAGTTGAACTCGGTGCCCAATCAGCAGCACGGGAATACCTTCACGGAAAGCTGACGCCGCCAGGTAAGAGAGAAACTCTGTTTTCCCGGTCCCCTTACGCGACTTGAGGCAGAGCACTCTGGCGCTGGGTGGGATGGAGCATTCCTGTAAGTACCGCTGGCAGACCTTCAGGTTGGCAGCATAGGTGAGGCGGGAGTATTTCCGGTGCAGCCATAGCCCTAGGCTGGGGGCTGACTGGAAGAGTTGGTCAAAAGCGGCCTGCCCTCTGTCAACTAAAAAGTCATCTATCCCTTTTTCGGGACCGGGGAGTTGGATCACCCGTACTTTACACTTAGCCTGCTGGAAGAGACTCCCCAACCGCTCAGTAGCTAAATTAACATTCCTGCGAGTTTTGGCCTTGCTATCGTAGTCAAAGCAGATGTAGATGGTGCGGCCCGGACAGGCAAAGGCCGCTAGGTCTTCAATCAGTTGCTGGGTAGCACTGCGGTAGCCATTGAAGATGCCGGGCAGAGCGATCGCAATGTAGCCCATTGAGAGTAAAGCACCTGCCTTCTTGCTGCCCTCAACGATGACGATGGGAATCTCAGGATTTACCAGTACCTCTAGCCACAGACGGGGATTAGCTGGAACAGTAAGACAGGTGACCCGAGTTTCGGTTTTAGGAGGGGCCTCGTATTTAATGCTTTTGCCATCTTTGTCAGAGTAGGGGTTGTCTGGCTTGAACTGTCCCCACAAGCTCTGAACTGTAGTCCAGGCGTTGAGATTCTTCTCAATTCGTAATTGTTGGGCTGCTTGCTTGAGGTGCGGCACATCTTCACCAGCACACCACCAGCCCCCTTTCTCGACATGGCGATATCGCCGCAGTACCCAATCTACAACCCGGCCATCGTTACGTCGAGGGATTTCGGCTGAGTAGAACAAGCGATCGTAGGGTTGTTCATCCCGAAGGCTGAAAACGTTGGCTGCGATAATTGCTGGATCGACGCGTGAATTGAGCCACTCCTGGCAGTGTTGGGGTTGTACATGGCGAGGAAGAATGGCTTTGCTCGTATCTAGGTCTTTTGAACTCGTTGCAATCTCTGAAAACATAGAAGCTCTTTATCCCTTACGTGGCGTGGGATAAAGAGCTTTGTAAAAACAGATGCGCCTACACTTTTGTAAGTGTTACAATATGACTGGGAGTGTACGAACATAATGAAACACTCGCATTACCCAGTCGGGGTGAGGTGCAGGAAGCTTAGAAAACAATCTTGCCGGATGGGTTTCTAAGTCTTCTTAAAGTGGATATAAAGGCTCTCTATCCCGACTGTAATTTTGATAAAACAAACAGATTTCTGGCCTAGATATTCATTGATGGTCTCCAGTGAACTAATGGGTTTGAAGAGTTTACGCTGTGGTAGCTAGACTCAGAGAGTTTCTCTCCTTATACTTGAAATAGTCTTTTTTCCGACCGCCACGCTCACACCAAGCACGGATCTTCTTCAATTCACAAAATTCTTCTTCAGTGAACCAGCGTAGACCTGCAGGGAGACCTAAGCAATTGCAGTAGTCATTCATTGTGGTACGACTATTGACACCTAGCTGAAGCATGGCCTCTTGTCGAGTTATCTTCACTTGGTCAACTAACATCATTTCTACGTCAATAAAATCTACTGTCTTCTTTTAACCACACTTGTTCAAGAATGTCCAGAGTTTACCGATAATTGTTCATATGTTAGCGCATAAGCGCAGATACGCGCAATACCGAAATTTTAAAGTTTTAAGCATGCTGTGTAAAGATTGTGCTTAGTGCTCTTAAAGTCATGTTATGGCGGGGAAGGAAGAAATCAGGGGATATATCCCTTCAAATCTTAGGCGATTGTTAAGGGCCGTGATTACCTTACGAATTGATAAAGACTTAACGATAAGTGATGCGCTAGAAGAGGCTATACGCGAATGGCTCGACAAATCTGAAAATAGTGCAGTTGTTAAGAAACACCGTCTGGATGAAGCAGAAGCAAGCGAGTTGAAAGACAAACCTTGACATTCTCGAAGAAGTAACTTGTTCTTAAGTTACTGTTTTTCCAATCCCAACCGTTTTATTCAAGCAATACAAGGTGAGGATTTTGTCCAGTTTATGGAAAGTACCAGAAAATTGTTTGTACCACTCCTGTTCAATTCCAAGGTAGAAGACTGGTGAAGGAAAAGTGGCGTTGAGGCGGGCAATCTCATCAAGACACTGTAAAACCGAGTCAATGACGGCTGGCGGCATGTCTTGCTGATCGGAATCAGGAGTCAATAGATAAGCATTGCTATTCGAGGATTCTAGAGAATCCACTTGTTCAGGCCCGCCGTGACCGCAAAAATTCCTTGAAGAGCAGACTTCTTCGTGGTCGTCAATATCAAACAGGAGTGTCTCTTCTGCTAGTAATAGAGTTTCAGACTGACTTGTACCAGTAAAGACTTCCTCTTTGTCATCCTCACCCGAAAGCTCTGGTTCAACTACAAGGGGAGGTTCGAGGGAATCCTGACCTACAAAGGCAGAGCCGCCGTTTTCAGAAAGTGGTTGAGATTCTAAAGGCTCCGAGTGGTGCGGTACTGGTCTTCGTTCAGTAGGAAGCCATACTTCACTCTCTACTGTCTCAGCAGGAACGTTGATGGTTGTTAATTCTTCCTTGGGCTTATGTTGCTGAATGATTGCCCTAGCTGCCGTGCGAGTGATAGGTTCTCCTTGATTTGCGCGTTCCAATGCTTCATTCCGAGCAGATTCAGGCACTGATGGGGTAGCCAGTAGATAAAGGGCTGAAGCTGCTATATCCAAATGTTCACATGGTGAACATTTGAAAGTCTCTGTCACCTTCATATACTTCCAGGCCGTTGTCGGTCCCCAGCTAAATTCAGCTTTCAACCAACACCTGAATTTCCCATGCCCTAGTTTCTCTTTTACATCAATGAGCTTTTGCCCAATTTCAATCACCTCTTGAGCATTGCGTTTGACCAAACTTTTAATTTCGGAAGTTCGTTGCTGAACAACAACTCGGGTTTCATTATCAAGATCTTCATAGTTGAAGAATTGCTGTTCCGAATTTAAGGGTGGTTTTGAGTGCTCAAGCTCAGTTGAAATCATAAGGGTTACACTTTCTTTGATACAGCTTGCAGTTTGGGCATTAGGGATCTGTCTGAAATTCAAGGTAATCCATTAAGCGCTTAGGCGCGAAAACGCCTATACGCGCAATTAAACAACTTTGAGATGGAAATGTAAAGGTTAAACTTAGAGCTTTGAATGCTCATGGCATAAAAAGAAATCAGCCACGCGTCCCTCTTTAATAGGGTCACCACTCAACTCAGAATCAAACAAGGCAAATTCCCCATCTTTATTCTCATAACCAGGTATCTCAAACTCCTGATCAGCCTTGCGTTGCCAGATGTGCGTTACTAACGCAAGTTCGACGGGAACCGAGGACATCGAGGACATTAACTCAACGGTCTCAGCAGTGGTCAAACTCGTTTTTTATGTTTGTTACTGAGCTTTATTGAGAAAAGGTTAGAACCATAAATAAGCTTGATCTTGAACAAAAGTAGGGTTCCCGATAAACAGGAAATCCATCTTCGATGCCAACGCAAAGTTGAACATCCAGTCGGTCTAAATCATCTTGACCAGGAGAGAACGAATTCATGACTGTGTAACTTATACCCTGAAAGTAATACTTTTAGCAAGACTGATGCTAAAAGTTTTGTTATATGTTTTAGAATTATGGAGATTCAGTAGAGATATGTTTTGCGAAAAGTACTATCAATAATGCCAAATAGGTCACAAAAGTAGAAAAGATTTATGATTGAGGTCAAAACTGGCAGCGAGTGAAAGGGAGTCTAGACTTATATGGAGTTTAGGGAAGCAGTCGAAGTACTAGAGGAGCTTGTGCTTGCTCAAAGAGACAAACCCTTGACCCTTGCAGAAAAAATTGTGCTTGAAGCTGCTTGGGAAAAGAAGAGTTATGAAGAAGTAGCAGCAAGTTCTCCTTACAGCGCTACTTACTTGCAACGCAATATCGCACCCCCTTTGTGGAATCTGTTGACAAAACTGTTGGGCAACGGGTTTAAAGTAGGCAAGACAAAGCTGCGTTATTTTTTGGAGCAGCAACAGAAACGGACAGGTAATAAGCCTCGGCTCATAGAAGGGCAGGTTGATAGCGTAGAACCTAATCCCTCAGAGCTAGTAGGTCCTTCTGACTCCTCGGCAATTCTCCTGGGGGGAAACCCTCCCGACATTTCGGGTTTCTATGGTCGTGGGCCTGAACTATTTTTTTTGAGAGAAGCAATCAAAGAAGATCGTTGCGTGGTCCTGATTGGCGCAATGGGAATTGGCAAAAGTGCCCTGGCTGCAAAGCTGGCTATGAAACTTTCCTCATCGCAAGCAGAATTCGATTGTGTTATCTGGAAATCAGTTCACTATGCTCCCCTATTACACGACTTATTAGCAGAGCTGATCAGAGCTCTTTGCTCTGCTTCAGAAACATCCTTAGACTTACCTGAAAACAATCAAGCCAAAATCTCAGTCCTCATCCAAAGCTTAGGGACTTGTCGCTGCCTGTTGATCCTGGATGAGGCAGAAGCAATTCTCCAGGGAGAAAGAAGTAGCCGGTTAAGTCCCTACGGAGAACAGTATGCAGACTACCAGGTCTTCTTCCGCCGAGTTGTCGAGGAGCAGCACCAAAGCTGCTTGCTTTTAACCAGCCGAAAACCCTTCTATGATCTTTCCCGGTTGCAGCGTAAGGGACAACCTGCCCGGTCGATAAAGCTTGAGGGGCTGGGAAAGGAAGCACTAGAGATTTTCCGCGCTAACGGTTTGGCCGACGAGGAGCAGTGGGGAGCGTTAATTGAAACTCATCGCGGAAATCCCCTGGATCTACAGACAGTTGCCAATCAAATTCGTGACTTTTTTGGGGGCCGTGTCGGGGAATATCTCAGCTATAAAACGACTTTTGTCAGCGACATTTTCATTGAAACTCTGGATCAAGAATTTGGCGAAGGCGGGGACTTGACGAACTGGGAGCGACAGTTACTGATTTTCCTGGCAAAGGAACTGGAGGAGCGCTCAGAGCCACTGCCCTTTACCACCCTCTTCAGGGACCTGAAAAATATGAAGAAGGTAGTTATCTCTGTATCAGAGCTAATAAAAACTTTAGACAGTTTGGAGGACCGCTTTCTGGTTGAGCTGAAAAAGGATAGTAGTGGGGAGACCAGGATTAGCCTACAGCCTGCTGTCCACAAGTACATCCTCAAAGACCCATCTGGTTTAGTTCACGCCTCATCGGAATTTGTTGAAGTTGCCTAAGTTATCTCTGAAACGTAACTGTGTGAGCTACTGTATCAACCCGCGATGTCCGAACCGTCAAAATCTGGATACACGAGTAGACTGCCAGACGTGCGGTACTCCCCTGCTGGTAAATGGTCAGTTTCGCCTTTTGCATCCTCTTCGTCCCTTGGATGCAGACAACTACACGGAGATTTTCGAGGTAGATGATCGCGGCACCCGCAAGGTGATGAAGGTATTGCGATCACGAGATCCTAAACGGATTGAGTTACTTCAGCGAGAAGCCTATGTCATGTCAATAATAAATCACCCAGGCATACCTCTATGTGATCTGGACGAGTATTTTACCTTTACTCCAGCCACAAGTTCTCTGGAGTTGCACTGCATCGTCATGGAGAAAATCGAAGGCCAGAACCTTGACCAATGGATGGAAACCCACGAACGAATTTCTCAGGAGCTGACTCTGACTTGGCTCAGGCAACTGGTCGGTATCTTAGATGAGGTTCATAGAAGCGGTTTTTTTCACCGTGACATCAAACCCTCAAACATCATTCTGAGACCAGACGGGAATCTCTGCTTGATTGACTTCGGATCTGTCCGAGAGGTGACCAATACTTACCTAGCAAGAATCAGTGGCAGCGGTGGGACAAGTACCGGATTGGGAGGGGAATATGAGATCACTGTGTTCCGCACCGCTTTCTATACGCCCCAAGAGCAAATCAATGGTCAGGCTGTACCCCAGTCAGACTTCTATGCATTGGGGCGCACGTTCATATTCCTGACCACAGGGATAAGCTTGCGACAATTACCTACCGACGAGCAAACTGGAAAATTGCTTTGGCGGGGTAAAGCACCACAGATTCAAGCACCCCTGGCTGACTTTATTGACGATCTGCAAGCTCCCGGACCAGGCAGACGGCCCCAGAGTACTCAGGTTATCTTGCAGTACCTTGATACTCGTCTTCCCCTCTCATTAAGATTAAACCGGGCCTATCACTCTCTTCCGGTTAGAGTAAGTATTGTTTTGCTAGTCTTACTGGGGTTGATTGGAATTTTCAGAGGATTCCCCCTTTTTCTGTCTCGCTATTATTTCGCAGAAGCAGCAGATGCTCAACTTGACGGCGACTTGAAAGCAGCACGAAACAACTATGAAAAATCTATTCAGTTAAATCCCAAGAACACTGATGCACTTAATAATTTGGCAATTGCCTGTGCAAAGCTTGGAGATTCCCAGTGTTCCATTGAGAGCTACCAACAGCTTTTTCGACAGGATTCAGAGGATTGGGCTGCCCGGTACAATCTGGGTAATTTTTATGATGAACGAGAACAGTATAAGCAAGCCGAGGAGCAATACAGACTAGCTCAAAAAGCGGATAATGACCTGGCAGTGGATGCAACAAACAACCTGTCTCGGTTGAAGAATTTGCAGGGAGACTACCTTGCGGCAGCAACTTTGGCCCAGCAAGCACTCCCCCAGGCCCGCGACTCCATCACCCAAGCTGCGTTTTACAAAAACCTTGGCTGGGCAAATTTTGGCCTGCGCCGCTATAGCGAAGCTGAGAAAAACCTGAACCAGGCGGGGTCACTTGACCCTGAGAGAGCAGATGTATACTGCCTACTTGCACAGGTGAAAGAAGCTCAGTCGAACATGCAGGCCGCTGGGCGTGCCTGGAGGCATTGTCTTCAATTGGAATCAGACTTGCCGGAGGTCAGGGGCTGGCGAGAGAAACTGGTTGAGCGATTAGCTAAGTGAGGTTCCACAAATAATATTTGAAGATATCAAAATCAAGAGTGCTACGACCATATCGCCGGGCAAATTTTAATGGAACTGAGTGTATAGCTTTGTTGCAAGATTATGCATAGAATCTTAACTGTATGCATTTACTACCCTTGCCATACAAAAAAGTGATTAGAAGAGGCACTATCCTGACCCTGCTCCTAATTTTGTCTACCGCAGAGAGTACACTCTCTGGAGAGCCAAAAGCGAAAAGTATAAGGAATCAAGCCAAGTGTGAGCCCATCGGTCGAGTTTTGACGAAAGGGGACTTGCAACTGACCGTTGGCAGCCTGCTGTGTAGAGGAGATCAGTTCCGCTTACCGCCAGGAGTGGTCATAGATGTCCTGTGCTTTGTGAATCGCCAAGTCTTAGCCTTTCCCAACGGGTTTGTCTCCAACGCTGTTGATAAGTGTGTTCCTCCTCCAAAAGACCAGTTTCGCTCCTGTCCTGCCGGAAAAAAGTACTGCTACAAGCCCAAGGGTCCGAGTGAAGAAAGCGGTGTAGCTCTCCTAACTAAACCCTACGGAAAGAGGTTAATGGATGGTCGTCCGGTCTTATCGTGGGTAGCTGTACCAGGAGCAAAGAACTTTACAGTGACAGTAAGTGGACAAGGGGTGAACTGGCAAAAGACAGTGAAAAAGACAGAATTGGCCTATCTTGTTGAGCAGCCAGCAATGCAGCCAGGTTTCACTTACAAGATTACCGTCCTAGCCCTTCGGGACAATAGTTCTGCCATAGCACATGAGTCTGTGGTCAACATGATTACCCAGGCTCAGATCCAGCAACTTCAAACAATGACAAAGCAGATCGAAGACCTGGAATTACCGGAAGATGAAGCAGCATTTCTCGATCTCGATGCTATTTTCATGTCAGAAAACCTGTTGAATGCAACTATTGAGAACCTGGAGACGCGAGTGCATGCAGGGAGCCAGAATCCGGGAATTTACCGGGTGCTCGGTGATCGCTACTTGGAAGCAGGAGTACCAACCAAGGCGAAAGCAAGCTATCAGCAAGCGTCCCTCTTGGCTCAAGCCGCTGCCAACCCTCTGGAGCACCTCAGAGCGAAAGCAGGATTAGCAAAAGTTGCCCGCTACAGCCAACTTCCAATCAGAATAAATCCTGCCCAGTAAGCGGGATGGGAGAACTGAGGCTTGACTAACAAGCTGAGCTGGGCCTGCCGCAGTGCCTCTGCCTTGGGGAGCCCCTGCCGCAGTCCTTGATAGAACACTTCCATCAACGTTGCTGTGGCATTGGCATCGACCAACCAGAGAGAGGCGAGTGTACTCCGGGCTCCAGCTTGGGCTGCAACACCTGCAATTCCCAAAGCAGAGCGCTCATCTCCCTTTGCCGTTTGGCAGGCACTCAGGACCAGCAGTTCGATAGAGTTTGGGTTTCCATTGCTTCTGAGTAAGCGATCTAAGTCTCGGACATTGATAGCCTGGTTCCAGGCCAGCAATACGGTCTGTTCAGGGTCTGAACTAAACTGGCCGTGAGTTGTCAAGTGAAGCACCGGGAAAGTAGATGAATTGATTTTCTGCTCTAAGCGATCGCGGGTAAATCCCTCATTGAGCAATACTGTAGAGCGGGTATTTTTCTCCACACTGACGATTTCTCTTTCCACTTCTGGCAGTGGAGTTAGATTCTTCGGGGCATTTGGGTCCTGAAAACTCGGGCTTTTCTCAGATAGACCGGCAATCAAAGCTCTTAGTTTCCGACTTCCTAGGGCTTTGGGTTGTCGCAGTTGAGATCCCAGGGTGTTTGCGACATTGTAATTTTGCAATAAATAGCTTTGCCCATTGTGTAACATCGCCATTGGCAAGGTCTGAAAAACACTGTCTAGGACAAAAACTAGAGTCCCAGAAGGGGGAAGATAGGGTTTGATTGGCGCAATAAACTGTTGGTACAGTGCCTGGGAATTAGCCAGAAAGTCTTCTTCAGCAGTAGCAGCAAATTGTCTGTCCTGAAGATTCAGAAGTAGGTTGTCTGCATTTGTTTTCACCACTGCCGCTTCTGGTGTGTGGCGGTGAGTTGACCCGTCTGGGGAGCGAACAACGACCTCATATTGATCTCCCAGATTCAGCACATGAATGATAGCTACGTTGGGAATTTGATTCACCTCGCTAAGTAAAATCTGTTCCAGCTTGCCGCACTGGAGAAAGTTTTCTAGTTCAGCGATCTGAAGCTGCTCGTTGGTGCGAATCACCTGCTCTAGATTGGGGGTGGGTGAGGCCAGCAGGAGGCGCATGTAATCTCGATAGATAGGCTCAACCTTTTCCCGAAAGGAAAACTGGAGGTCGGTGTCCACAGCAATTAGGTTTGCCCGAACCCGCTCCAGGCTATCTACCGCTCCCCCAAAAGCCTCTGTTGCCAACTCACGCTGGCCTAAACGCTCATAGATCCCTCCTAGGGCTGCCTGCCACTGGTAACTCAGATCCCAGGCATTGACTGTCTGAGCTTGAGCTAAGGCAGCTTCGAGCTGTTGCTGGGCGATTGCCAGTTGATTGTTTTGAGTATAGATATTGCCGATTGTCCCTAGGGCAGCAGATTTGGCACGACCATTTCCAATCTGTTCTGCCCGACGTAGGGCTGCTTGTGCGTGCTCAAGGGCAAGGGGCAAAGGCTGGATGAACGGGTCACCCGTCTCTTGCGAGAATGCTATTAGGCTGTCAGCGAAACTCAAGCGGGCATAGATGGATGCCTGCGCTGGCAACTGGGAGAAGTCAGCCGTCAGGATCTCTTTGACTAATGGGCGAATTAGAGGCTTTGTTTCTTGGGCCAGGGCCTGTAGTGCAGGATTGCCTTTCCCTTCAGAGTTGACCCACTCATGGAAATCAAGCAGCAGACTGAATTGGTTCAATTGAGCTTGTAGGGTCACATCCGCCTGCCCATTTCCACGAGCAGCACCGATCTTCTGGTAGAGTTTGTTGGTCTCCCTATACTGAGCCTGAGCATTGATCACGGCTGTGGCGTTGGGAAGCGGTTCGTCTGTCGTCTGGGATAGTTCTTTTGATCGCTCGTAAAGGGAGCGCTCGGTATTAGCGAGGCTCAGTCGGACACTGTTTGTTTGCGGGAGTGAGAGTCGAGTTGCCCTCGAGATCGCCTCATTCAGCACAACCTTGGATTCAATGGGCTTGCCCAGTTGCCGCAGCACATCTCCCAGGTTCTGCTGAGCGAGCACGACAACACTCTCGTTTGGTTGCTGTTGCAAAGCTTTCCTGAGCAACTCCTCAGGGTTCTCTGGTAGCTCTTGATTAATCCGAGCAGAGTCACAGACCCATCTTTCCATTTCCAAAGCTTCTAGCAAAGTACGACAGGCGTTGATCTGGTGACCAAGTTCTTGTTGGGCCAGACTCTGGTTGATCAAGCTGCCCATCACGCCCTCTGGAAATTGTGCTTCCCGGTAAAGCTCAGTCGCTTTCAGCCACGAGTTCAGAGCCGCATAAGCTTGTCCATTGTCCAGCTGCTGGTGCCCCTGTTGGGTCAAGGTCTGAGCCTGAGTGCGGATAGCGGAGGGTGTATCCTCTTGTGCCCTGCTGGGGTTGGTTTCCCAGGGAAGTAATAGAGCCGCCATGCTGCTGCTAAGGAGCAGAGTCCTTAAAACGGTTGCTGAAACTGTAAGCTGAAGCTGATGCCTTGTTCCTGCCATGTGTTTTCGCTCGAATCTATGTTTATCAGGGGAATACCGTAATCGAGCCGGGCGCTCACGCGCTCCTCAAAAATGTATTGTAAGCCCAACCCAACAGATGCCAAAGTAGAAGTGTCCACGGTGATTTGAGAATTCCCGCCGAAAATTGTCCCGACATCAAAAAAGGGAACAAACTGAAAAGCACCGTACCTGCCTGAAGTAACTGGGATGCCCAGTTCTACTCCTGCTAGAAAACCGTTGTCTCCCAGCAGCAGGTCCTGGCGGTAGCCCCGCACGGTAGTTGGCCCCCCAACCGTGACCTGCTCAACGGGCACTAGGTCACGATCTGATAGTTGCAGGTCCCCGCGCAGCCGTAGGGTCAAGTTAGCCGGGAGCAATTGCAACCAGTAAGCCTGAGCCCGCCAGGAAAAAAAGCGGCTGTCTGGTCCTTCTTCATTGATGGTGCTATCGAATAGATCTAAGCCCAAGCTGAATTGCGATCGCGCAAACAGTACCTCCTGTCCACCCCGCCGGGTCCACTCCTGAAAGAAGCGCAGGGCTGTGATATCTGTCCGGCCTTGTTCATCAGCACCTGTGGAGATAGGGAAGGGCGTGCCCAGCAAACTAGCGTCACTTTCCTGCCGGGAGCCCGTCAACCCCAAGGCAAATTCCTGGGTTGCTCTTTCTGAGGCTTTGCGAAACACAGGTTGGCGGTAGGTCACGTCGTAGGCTTGGTAGTCAGTGAGGATATCAAGCTGAGTGAATGGCTCTTCAATAATTTCGCTATCGAGGAAAGTATAGGCGAACTCAATCGAGCCATTCTGTGAGTTGACGGGCAGACGATAGCTGGCCTGAACCGCATTACTCCCTTGGGTATTGCGATAAGTGGCGCTCAGTTTATCCCCTAGGCCAAGCGGATTGGCATAATCAAGTTGAAGCCGACGCTGGAAACTACCCACTGCGGGGGAACGCTCGTTATCTAGGATCACAGCAGCGCTGAACGGTTTTTCTGCTTCGAGTTGAACCTCTACCACTGACCTGGCTGGTCCAGACCCAGGCAGTATCTCGGCTGCAATCCGTTTGACGAGCGGATCAACCTGAAGGAGTCGCAGGGCTTCCAGCAGTTTATTTTCGTTTAGGACTGGGTTGATGGCACGCTCTAGGTGATCGCGGACGTACCCTTGTAAGCGATCGCCGCCCGTGAGATTGATGCGCTCCACCTTCCCTTCCACAACCTGAATCGTGACGATCCCAGCACTAGAGGGAACCTTTTTGTTTTTTGCTGGTGGAACTAAGGCACCAGAGGTATAGTAGCCATTCCTCACATAGAACTCCCCCACACGAGCACTGACTTGTATTAACTGAGCGAACGTCAGTTCTTTTCCCTTGTAGGGGGCAACAATGGCACCTAGTTCCTTGTCGCTATAGACTGTATTGCCCTCAAACCTAAACTCTTTAACAGTTATGGGGTCTTCAGTGTCAATGTTGGGAACTTGAGGCACTGGCAGGTTAACTGGTGGTATTTGTAAAGGTGTGGGTAATGGTTGAGGTCCTAAGGGTTCTGTCGGTGGAGTGGGTTTAGGAAGTGGAAGTTGAGCTAGGGTCAGGGCTGCCAGAGGAGGAGCTAGGACACTGACTGCACCGGTAGTCAAGCCCATCCACACATTTTTGGTGCAGGGAAAACTGTGGCACCTAAATGGGGGGACCGCTCGATTAAGAGGTCGTTGGATTAAAAACATAAGATTTCCAAGCTGAGTGCTATGAAAGCTCAACTTTTAAAGGGAAGGGGTGACAAGACTTCAAACAGCTAGTTATCTACTGAGCGTTGTCTGAATTATTTGTACGAGAACAAGCCTGATTGGATTGTGACCTGGGAGAAGCACCCTTTGAGGTCTCTGCAACAAAGTCTACTGTACCATCAGAATTCCTGATCCACCCGGTTGACTGGACAAACTGTTCTGGTGGTTCAGTGGGGGAGCGATCGCCAAGGGGTGAAATTTGTCGTGAGGCTTGAGGAGTCTGAGGAATTCTTGGGGGAACATGCCAGCCCTCTCTCCCTAGCGCAGTGTTAAGGCTACTTGATGGCAGCCCTCCTGCTCCAGCGTTGACCAAGTTACTCGCCGAAGCAACTGAAGTACCCCGACAAGTAGTACTGACCGAGGGGGTTTCAGGTCCTGCTGGCGGTTCTGAGGCTGTTCTTGAAAGATCAACGTCTGGGGTGTTAATTTCTACCACTCCATCAAACTGAGAACCTAACTCAGAGGTAGCAGTAATTGTACTGTCTGGAGACAGAAAAAGACCCTGCGTATTGATAGTTACCTGCCCACCTCTACTCTGCTCAGCATTAGCACTTATACGGCTATTTTCTAAAGCAGCGAGGAGATCTGAGTTGATCGTAATGTTACCTCCTTCACCAGCGCCTGTAGTATCTGTTCTAATGCTGCTGCCATTCTGCAAAAGGAGAAGGTTTAATCCTCGAAGATCGATATCCCCTCCCCTGCTTCCCTCACTGTCAGCGGCTAAAAACCCACCGTTGCTGAGTGTTAGGTCTTCAGCATTAATGAAGATGTTTCCAGCCGTAGTCTGTCTTGTTGAAGCAACAACTCCGCCTCGATTGTTAAGTGTGATAGACCGTGCTTGTATTCGTGCATCCCCTGCGGTACTCAAGGGAAGGTTCCCTACGGCAATTATCGCACCGTCGTCTACGATAAGATTACCAGTAGTAATCTCAACACTTCCCGAGTCTCCAACGCTGCTAGGGGGGAGTTGCAGCAGTGCTCGAAGAGTAGAAGGAATTGGAACTCCAGCAGCAGTAATTATACTGGGTGAGCCAGTTCTTGGAAATCCTAAGAGCTG
The DNA here is from genome assembly GCA_041748155.1 of Thermosynechococcaceae cyanobacterium. Taxonomy (GTDB): domain Bacteria; phylum Cyanobacteriota; class Cyanobacteriia; order Thermosynechococcales; family Thermosynechococcaceae; genus JBGTDT01. The sequence continues at coordinate 49,654 of JBGTDT010000177.1, forward strand.
CTCAAGAGAGCTAAGGGATGGAGTTGGACTTGAAAAAGAGGGATCTTGTGCCCTTCCACTAACTATTGTAGAGGAAGCATCGATTCTCAGATTTCCTGCGGAACCGCTACCAAACGTATAGGAGTTGACACTACCTCCATTTGAAACGGTTAAACTCTGGGTGTTAACATTTACATCCCCCCCTGTGCCTGATTGATAGTTGGTAGCGCCTAAAGCGCTAACTACAGCAGCACCTGGAACAAACCCATCGACTTTGATCGAATCAGATACATTAATATTTACATCTCCTCCACGGCCTGAGCCCAAGTTCGAGGCATTCAGGAACCCACCATTTTCAACAACTAACTTACCTGTTGATAGGAGAATATTTGCTCCTTGCCCAGAACTATAGTTTGGACTAGTAATCGCGCTGGAATATGGAGGATTGAACCGAGTAAAACCTCTGACTAGAATTGAATCAGATGCATCTATGTTGATATTGCTCTCTGTTTTCAAACTACTAAAGTTGGAACTAACAATTTGGCCACCATAATCTAGGATCAACCGTGGCGATAGAATTGAGATATTGCCAGGAACTGTAAATAGACCTTCGGTAAGTACTATTGATCTTGCAGTTGCTTCAAGATTAACTGTTTCAGTAAGCGAAACAGACGTGCTTCCAATCAGAGACAAAGTATCAGAAGCCTGTAGAACAATTTCACCCGATGGTTGCAATCCTTGATTCTGATTCAAAACGTATGAGCCGTTAGACAATGAAATGTCCCGACCAACTAAGTGGATACTTCCTCCTCCAAGCCCACTTGCATCAGCGGATGAACGTTGGTCAAGGTTAATATCTCCAAAGCTTTGAACTCCTCCACTATCCAGCGACCAGCCTTGAGCTTCTAGATTGAGTCGAACCTGCCCTGAAGTGACAGATCCTAGGTTAATCCGACCGCTAGGAGCGGAGAGGACACCACCTTCAAATACCAAATTCCCTCCAATGAGGGAAATAGAATTACCTGCAGGAACCCGTAACCCGGATGTACTTTGCCCTGCTCCGGCTATAGGGCTAAAAGCACCATTTGGATAAGACAAAGTGTGTCCAAGACCTTGTACTTGGATAGGACCTGGGTTGCCCGCAAAGTTTAATCCAATAGGAACACCAACGGTAAGTAGAGGTGCAGACTCTGGATTGCTAGCACTAAACTGAGTGCCGTCTGCCATTTGAAGACTTGTTGCAGTACTCCCCAGGAAAGAACCGTTCAGATCAAGACTCGCCCCAGGTCCAAAGGCAATTCCGTTTGGGTTAAGAAGAAAAAGATCGGCATTCCCTAGTACACCCAAAGTTCCAAAAATACTGGATGGATTTGCTCCAGTAACTCGACTTAGAATGTTTAGTGTTCCTTTTGGAACACTGAAGTACACAGCTCTGCTTGGGTTGACGTTAAATTCTCTAAAGCTGTGGAGTAATGTTGTCCCTCGGGATACTCCATTATTGATCAACTCACTAGGTTTGCCTCTGATAAGCTGATTTGGAATAACAAGTGAGCGATTACTTCCAAGCGTAGAGTCAGGAACAATCTGAGCCTGCAAAGGGAGAGCAATCAAACAGACTAGATTAAGTGTTAAGCCAAAAATAGAATATGTGCAGCGTTGCATGATTTAAAGGAACGCAGTTTGAGAATTGAACACGATGTAGCGAGAATACGCTACTCTTACCACAAATACTGAGATACAGATAGTTCCCTGTTGAACGGTTTACAACTATGACTCACTTTGGAATACTTTGTCCTGCAGGAAGCGGTCATCTTAACCCAATGACTACCTTGGGAGCTGAGCTGTGTGGACGAGGACATAGGGTTACTTTATTCGGAGCGCTGGATATAAAGCGAAAAGTAGTTGCAGCCGGGCTAGACTTTCGAGCATTAGGAGCAGTTGACTACCCTGAAGGATCTGTTAGTCAGCAATTGTCTCGCTTAGGCAATTTAAGTGGGTTAGCGGCCCTAAAGTTAACAATCAATCAACTTCAGGAAGGAGCACGGGTAGTCCTGGACGAAGCTCCAGGAGTGATGAGTGATATGAGGATAGAGGCGTTGCTTGTTGATCAAGTCTCAGCAGAGGGAGGGACTGTGGCAGATATTCTAGGAATTCCCTACCTTACAGTCTGTAATGCTCTAATTCTGAATCAAGAACCGCGCGTTCCTCCCGCCTTGACCCTCTGGCCTTACACCTCATCCTGGGCAGGAGTTCTCCGTAACTTGATAGGCTACACAGTAATCAATAGGCTTAGTCAACCTGTTCAGGGAGTAATCAACCAACACCGCCAACGATGGGGTTTACCCCTCTACAACAATATTAATGATTCTTGCTCGAAACTTGTTCAGCTAAGTCAGCAGCCTAAGGAGTTTGAGTTTCCTCGTCATGCATTAGCTGAGTATTTTCATTTCACAGGACCTTATATTAATCAGGCTACTCGTGAACCTATAGCTTTCCCATTTGAGAAATTAACTGGGCAGCCTTTGATTTATGCCTCGTTAGGGACGCTTCACAATCAACATTTTAATATTTTTAACTGTATTGCTGCAGCGTGTCTGGGACTTAATGTTCAACTGGTAATTTCTTTTGGAGGTATAGGAAATCAGGTAACTCTTCAAAAGCTACCCGAAAACTCCATAATTGTGGAGTATGCACCTCAACTTGAGCTGCTACAAAAAGCTGCACTTGCCATAACCCACGCGGGTATGAATACCGTACTTGAAGCCCTAAGCAATGGTGTGCCTTTGGTCGCGATTCCCATTGCCACAGACCAAAAAGGAGTTGCAGCGCGTGTTCTATGGAGTGGGACTGGAGAAATTATCTCCTTTGAACGTTTAAGTGTTTCCAAACTAAAGGCTGCGATTCAACTAGTACTTGCTAATAAGAGTTTCAAAACCAACACTACGAAGGTTAAAGAAGCTATTGATCGAGCTGGAGGGGTGAGTCATGCTGCAAACATCATCGAACTGGCGATTTCGACAGGGAAGCCAGTAGTTAGGTAGCCAGTTTTTCCCCTGTAGAGCGAGATCGCGGATTTGACCACTTCATCGTCATTTGATTATTCTTTCCACTTAAGCTCTTATTGACTACTGTGCTTTAGTAACTATGGTTTGCGGCTCACTAGCGATCGCCCTGCTTCAGCCAGCGACTAACTTATGTTCTCGGGCGAAAGTAGCCATTTCTGCATGTCTATGTGTGTCGGTTTTGCCAAGTAGACTAGAAACATGGCTTTCGACCGTGGGTAAGCTTATGTGCAGTTCGAGAGCAATTTGTCTATTGGACTGCCTTAGAACGAGATGCTGGAGAACTTGAAGCTCTCGCTTAGTTGGAATATCGATATCCTTAACGAGAGGTTTTGTTAGCCAATGCGTTCAAACCCAGCAACTTATCAGACGCTAGCGAGGGATTTTGTTTCAGCTTTACCCTCCAAGACTATTTTATTGGCACCCTGATTTTGACTCTGTAAAAGAAAGGTTGTGACTACGCGATCTCGTGCATGAGCTCCACTTGAGTGGTCTTGTCTAGACCACATTCTAATTTGTTCATTTTTTTGTTCTCTTCTGCTCAGCAGCGTTTGAAACTTTCGTTCTTCCTTTGCAACCTTCCTGCACTCGCAGTGTTCGCTTGCGATCGCCACAAGCTTTGACATCAATTCTGCATCTTCTTCGGCAAGCAGGGAAGCAGCCTCTAAAAACGTTTCTCTAGTTACGTTCTGCTTAAAACACACTTCTTTCAATCGTGAGAAGATCGGCTTGTCTATGTTCAATAGGTGCCTGACTAAGGAGAGATTTGTTTCTTGGCGCGACGGATGCTCGTTTGAACCGATTGTCTAGTCTATCTAGTGCGTCTGGCATAGGTGTCCTACCATCTGGATTATTTTCTCAAAGGGATACTCTAGGTCTGAGTAGCCTTTCTCGGATAGCATTACGCCTTGATCAACCGCTTGTTTGTACCTTTCTGACTCAAGAATTGATGGTAAGTTTGACAGCTCAGTTTTTGACATAGCCTCAATACTGCGTTTGCTGCGGTTTGCTTGAGTTTTACCAATCCAGCGAGCATGCTACACAGCAGTCATGTAGTCCTTAAGCCTTAATTGTTTGAATGTAAGATTGCTTGCATTCAAACAGTCTTACATTCAAACAATCTTTACAACTTGCATGTCTATGGTCTAGTATTCTAGTGTGCAAGCAAGTTAGCCTTCTAGCATAACTACTAGTTTGGTAGCTTGGATGCAGTAAAGTTTGACTACCAGACAACAGGCAACCTAATCAAATACCTGAGGTGTAGCGATGCCAGATTCAGCGGCGGCAATTTCCCTATCCCTTTCATTAAGTGGAGGACAGGGGAAGACCTTGACAGCATACATGGTGGGACTAAAAGCCGCAAAGCTAGGGGTTCAAACCCTTTTAATTGATGGTGATCCTCAGAAGAACCTTACAGATCTACTTGGGGTGGAGGTTCCAGCAAGCCAACCAACCTTACTAGAAGTTTTGAGGGGGGATGTATCAATAGAGGATGCCATCTATCCGGTTGAGGGTCGAGATAATGTATTCTTAGTTCCATCAGACCGTGCTCTGATCAATGCTCAATACTATCTAGCTTCGCTATCAAATAGCGCCTATGTTTTGAGAAAGCGCTTGCAGCCGATAATGCAGGATTTTGGGCTGGTAATGATTGATTCTCCTCCCCAAAAGAGCCATATCTGCTTGAGTGCCATTGGCGCAGCAGATGCAGTAATTATTCCAGCGGAGGTTGCAGCTAAAGGAATTGCCTCCCTCAGCGAGACTTGGGCTTTGCTGGAGGAGTGTAGAGAAATGAAAGCATTTGAAGGGGAACTACTGGGTGTGCTGCCTTTTCGAGCGAGATGGGTTGGTTTGCGGCCAACAACAGAAACTAGTACAAACTTGGCAGCTATGCAAGAGATGGTGGGTGAGCGTTTATTGCCTCCCCTGCTCGAATCTGAAGCTTATAAGAAGGCACTTAACTATGGCAAGTTGCCATCGGAGGTAGCCCTCAAACATAGCGAGTTAGAGTTCCCCTTTGAAATCTTCCTAGAACGGTTACGGAAACTCGTTCCTCAAATCCCTGCACAATTTGAAGATGCTGAAGCAGTTTCCTTATGACTAGCGCAACTGACCGCTTTAAGAATCGAATTAGACCTGTTGTAGCATCACGGACTGACGACGTTGCTGCCTCAATGAAAGGTGCTCCTCCTGAAACTGTTGTTTCAGCGGCATCAGAGGGGAAGGACCTGTCAACAGACAAATCAGGTACTCTAGATATAGGGTTGCAAAGACTTAAGGACGAGTTAGAAGCCCTTCCAAAGGTGGGAAACTTCCAATTGCGATTGGAGGATGACTACAAAGCCCAGATTAAAGTCATTGCCGAACGGGGAAAAGTTACTCCAGAAACTTTGCTACAGGGACTCTGGGAAGTAGCGCAAAGTAGACCAGGACTTATAGATGAAGCGATCACTGAGGCCAAGATGCACCACAAGCGGCGAGAGCGGGCTGCAGAGTTAAAGATTGCCATTACCCGAGCAACAAATGCGCTAGAGAAGGTGCAAACGCTGTTTTAGCCAACGAGAAGTCTAAGCAAGCTGGTCTCTAAAATGATAGCAACTAGTGATTCGAGGGTAAACCATGGGGGCAAAAAGAGACCTTCATTAAGTTATGGGTGGTCTAGCCGATGGAGTTCCAATCACAATGATCGCAGTTCCACCCAGAAGGAAAACGTCTTTTTTGACATAGATCATGGTGACATTGAGGACACCGGCCAGTAAATAGAGGGTGGGTAGCCAGAATTTCTAGCTGTTCACTTCTGGTCAAAGATGAGCGGGTGCTAGTTACCAGCTCCCCGTTGTAGTAAGCAGGCCTTGGGAACCATAGTTCATCCTCTTCAGAAGCGATCGCCGAAGCAGCATTGGGAGCAAAGTCCAAGCACTCATCAGTAGCGGGGCCATCAGGAAAAAGGGTGCAGACCCTGTTAAAAGTTCCTTCGTAGCGTTGGCAGCGATCACACTCAGCAATTTTCCGCATCTCAAAATAGTTCTTGAATTTTCAATGATGTGCCCATTACGGGATGGTGTCAATGACGAGAGCTACGGTTTCGACTTGCTTGAGACCGGACTGTGTTTAATGAATGAGTTTTAACCAGAAATGGGCACACCTTTAAATACTCCAGTGTTCGGTACAAGGATATCGACCGTGTTTACATTTTCTGGAACTCTAAGCCAAACGTGGGCATCTACCAGTGCGCCGACGCTAGCTTTAGGGATGAAATAATTACTTGTTGAAGTCTCACTGGTAACAGCTTCGTAGGTTTCACTAGTCTCAGGATTGCGGGCTTTAGTGTCTCTAGGCCAGAACATTGGACCCCCTGTTTCATTGAGAGGATGGACACGCATTTTTACATTGACGAACTCACGCTTGCCCACACCTGAGTCCTGACTTCGCTTCACCGAGAGCAACTCTATACGAGCTGTATTGTCAAAACCCACTTGGATAAACTGGCCGGATTGGATACCTGTAGTGCTACCAGGAGCTTGAGCTTGACTGACAGGGGTTTGAGCAGGACTAGCTAGATTAGGAGGTGTTCCGGCAGTCTGGCTGAGAGTGCTCCTGACCTCCCTCACTTCCTCAGGACTTACGCAAGAGCCATCTGAACAGACGGATTTTTAAGTTGTGCAACTAAGTAATCGGATAACATACCGTGCTTGATTTGATAAATCGTCTTACCTGTCTGATAGGCAATCGTCTTCAACCGAGTCCAAACGAGCAGCGCACAAGCAATGTGGTTGCGTTGAATCCGAGCTTTGCGGCATTGACACGCTTCTACGCCCGTCAGTTGCTTCAATTCACGGTGAAACTCCTCAATCTTCCACCGCACGTCGCACTCATCTTGTACGGCATCCGTGGAGGTTTGAGATAAGTCGTTGGTGGCGACAAACTCCGTCCTATTGGTAGAAACAATGACTCGGAACAGTTTCACCGTTCGGACTTCGGCGTGAGCGCTCAGTCGAACGCTGAGCTTTCGACCTGAGCTCAAGCCGAAGGGGCTCACGGCGGAAGCCTTCTTATCTTTCGGAAAGCCTCGGACTTTGATCAGCTTACCTTGAGTCAGTTCATCGGGGGTCCAAACCAGTTGATCAATCCCCTGATAGGGTTGAGTTCCACCACTATCATCGACACGACGGCTTCGACTTGAGCGCGGTTCGGCTGAGCTCACCGTCGAAGCCTCAGCCGAAAGGTTGCACTTGAGTGGACAGTAGTAGAGCTTCTGAAGTTGGTCAATTTGTGCCATCAACTTTTGAGAGGCATACCAGCTATCCATCAACACAGTTGTAAACGGTAGTTGCTTGCTGTAGACCACGCCATTGAGCTTTCGACCTGAGCGTTCGACTGAGCTCACGCCGAAGTCTCAAGCCGAAGG
>JBGTDT010000178.1:0-3478 GCA_041748155.1 Thermosynechococcaceae cyanobacterium
TAGTTCTGATGCTTGTGATCGCTGCCTGGACACTCTGGAACGAGTATCGCAGGGAAAAGTGCGATCACTCATGCAGGTGTTGGTGCGTCTCTATTGCCCATCATGCAGCTCTGCCAGAAGCCACTCAATATTAATTGGCACACTGAAGATGTAGCAAACGAAGACCAAGAGAGACCATGATCACCGTTCACCATCTGGCAAACTCCCGTTCTCAACGCATTCTCTGGCTTTTGGAAGAGCTTGGACTCGACTATGAACTCAAACACTATAAGCGTGACCCACAAACCCTGCTAGCTCCTCAAGCCTTAAAAGAGGTGCATCCTTTAGGCAAATCCCCGGTGCTCACTGATGGCGATGTAACGGTTGCCGAGTCTGGTGCCATTATCGAGTACCTGCTGGAGACCTACGGCCAGGGTCAGTTGAAGCCGGTGAGTGAAGTTGACTTACGCAACTATCGCTACTGGCTCCACTATGCTGAGGGGTCTCTGATGCCACTGCTGGTAATGAAGCTGGTGTTTGGCCGCATTCCCAAAAGCCCCATGCCGTTTTTCATCCGTCCAATTGCTAAAAGCATTACGGCAAACGTGCAAGAGGAGTTTCTAAACCCTCAATTGAGTACACACCTGAGATTTGTTGAAGACAGTCTCAAGGGCCGGGAGTGGTTTGCTGGCAAGTTCTCTGCTGCAGACATTCAAATGAGTTTCCCACTAGAGGCCGCTAGCGCCCGCACGGCCTTAACGCCCTACCCTAATATCCGCGCTTTCAACAAACGTTACCAGGCCCGCCCAGCCTACCAACAAGCTGTCAAAAAAGGCGGCGCTTTTGAGCTGATGAAATGAAAGTTCTTCACCACTAGTTAGGGGGTCGAGTAGGGAGAACTTCTTCCTACTCAACTGGTTTAACCTTCCATTCCACTGAAACATTACCTGAGTCTCGTTCTGCTGAACACCAGCAGGGCTGCCAGTACGAGCCCCGACGCCACTGCAGTAATCGCAATCGGAAGCTCATCCATCTGACGTATGGCGATCGCCGTATATGCCCAAATGAACACTAGGGTGAAGGCAATATCAGCTTGTCGAATGGCGACTGTGGCAGCAACCACTGCACCTACAATTAGCATGATCACAGTCCAACCCTCGGCACTCAGGCCCCAACCATTCCAACCAGAAATGTAGAGGGCAGAAGCAACGTTGACAATCGTTGCTACCGAAATCCAACCCAGATAGATACTAAACGGCACATACACCAGCCATTTCTGCTCCCGTGACACTCGCGCTCTACCAATTCCTAGATGCAAGTAAGCCCCAATCAATGGCAGTAGAATTCCTAACATCGCCACGACCGAAAGCCAAAACAGATGAAGGGTGAAGAGGTATACCCAAGCAATCTGAGCGATGCAAGCAATAATCAGCAGGGAATTAGCTCGACGGACAGTTGGATTGCCACGCAGACTAGGACGAAGCTGGTAAATGCCATAGGCAATCAACCCGAAGTAAATTAATCCCCAAATCGCGAACGCATAGTTTGCAGGGGTAATCTGCACACCCTGGAGAATCGTATTAGCAGTCTCACCAATCGTTAATCCTCTAGGGGGGAACAAATTTGACAGGATGTTAACAGTCAGAGTAGCGAGTATAGTGAGTAGTGTTGCGATCCGCAGTACAACTCCTGATCTGGACACTTGCGTAGATGCTTTCATAAATTTGTTTGACTGACCTACTCTTTTTACCAGATCGATCATGCACTGAAGCTCCCCCTGTCTGGAAGCCGTTGCATCTACAGCCTGTGTTTGCTGATTGTGACTGTAGTGGGCGCGCGATCGCTGAAGACTTGTTTGAACATGGCCTCTGCCTGCCCTCTGGCGCTAACCTGCTCACTGAAGACCTAGAGCGAGTGGTACGTGCTGTTACTGAAAGTCAGGTTCGCTTCCGCAACCTGGGTGCTGGAGGTGCTGCTCAAGTAGGCACCTAGAGGTCGGCGGCTTCATCTGCAGGTGATTATAGACCTAACCACGCTGGAGAAAACGGGCAAGTTTAAGCGACTACCTGGGCTGATAGGCTGGTAAAACTGTAAGTGAGAGCTACATTTGGTGGTTCTGTATCTGGCTTAATAGACAAAGAATTCAAGCTAAGGGTAAACCCTACAATGTCTAGTCATCCTTTAGAAGTTCCAGAAGCAGTAACCTTTGAGCAAGCGATCGCCTTGACTCAAGCCCTGCTATCTCAGGTAGAAGCAGGAGAACTTTCACAGTCAGAAACTGCAGCACTCGTAACGGGGTTAGTCAAAACTGAAACTGGTGCTAGAGGATTTTTCGTCACTTATCTGACCTCTGAGGGAGCGTTCGCAGACAATCCCTCAACTTCAGTTGTGCAAGCATTGCGCTCCAGGCCAGAAGTGGTAGCAGAGCTACTGGTCAAAAATCTGGGCATGTCAGCAGTACAGGCGGTACTCCATCGTCAGAATCAAAAAGAAGAGATGGCCCTGGGGTCGGAGCGAGTGCATCAGCGCACAGCCCGTCTGATTAACTTGCTGGCGCTTCCTGCTGTGTACGAGCGTTTGCAGAAGCTATCGGAAACTACGGCTACAGGAGAGGGGAAGTATAAAGCCTTTTTAGAACGCTGGGGCTACAACGCTGAACAACGACAGGTAATCTACCAAGCGGTGCAGCAGGTGTTATCTGAACCGAAATGATTTTCTTATTTTTGGCGAAACTTATTAGATGCTTTGAAACTGGAGACTTTTCCAAAGCGAGGTGGCGATCGCTTAATCCAGAAAGCGGCGATCGCAATTGATGGATATTCAACAGCAACTTTTTGAGTGATAGAAAAGTTCGGCAGGATAGGCTAATTCTAAAGGAATATAAATTTCTGGTCATGCTCTAAAGAAATGTGGGATAGGTAGCTAAGTCATTCCAATTCCATAAACGATTTGTTAATCCGGCTCGCTGCGCCGCTGTTGTTTTGAACTCTGAATGCTGCCACATCCAGTTGAAATAGCTGAGCACTAATCGCACTGTCACCTCCGTCTGTTCCCACACTTTGCCAAACTTGTTTTGCCGCCGATGCCATCGACCTATTTGTTGTCGCACCATTCCGTTGTTGCGCTCATTGAGTTGCGTTAGTGTTTTGCCAATGTAGCGGTCGATCTCTGGGGTAAAAACGCGCTCATATCCTCCCCATCCATCTGTATCCCATTCTCGACAAGCGGTTTTGCCCTCGGTGCTGACCACCGACGCCTCAATGAACTTGTCAGGATGCTTGCCCACTCTGGCACTCAAAATCAATCCACTGGTTTTTGCCAAACTGAGGCCAATCCAGCAGTCGCCTCCGTTGCCTTCGCCGGGCTGGCAGTTCTTCTGCTTTTTTCCGGTGACCTAGATGTGCTAGCTGATAGCACATCTAGGTGTCCCCAAAACTCATCAGCACCAATCGCTTCAGTCTCAACTGATTGAAGCTCTTGATTGTGAAGCATCTGCGCT
>JBGTDT010000179.1:0-50589 GCA_041748155.1 Thermosynechococcaceae cyanobacterium
AGCGCAGATGCTTCACAATCAAGAGCTTCAATCAGTTGAGACTGAAGCGATTGGTGCTGATGAGTTTTGGGGACACCTAGATGTGCTATCAGCTAGCACATCTAGGTCACCGGAAAAAAGCAGAAGAACTGCCAGCCCGGCAAATGCAGCGAGCCGGATTGACAAATCGTTTGTGGAATTGGAATGACTTAGCTACCTATCCCACATTTCTTTAGAGCATGACCCGGGGAGCTTGGTAGAACTTTCGGGCTGTCTTGCCGATTGGCTTGCTATCCACAGAACTATTTTGCTGCCCTAGTACTCGCTGAAACTAAACGCTAGAGGTTAAGCTCCTACTGCTAAGCTAGGTAAAGTCTTGCGGACAATATTGAGCCTTTCGATGGTTTTTTATGGCTGCTTCTGCACCACGGCTGCCGATTTCTATAGGTAGGCAGCTTCTTCTAACCCTGATGATGGTTGTATGCGGCTTATTCCTGCTAGGCACACAACCCGCGATCGCAGGTTTGAATGACGATCGCTTTGATGGCAATATCTTCGCCCTCTACGCCGGAAATGGCTCTCTGGTGCCAGCCAAAGTTAGTCTGGCCGAGTCCCTGAAGCAAAAAAAACCAGCATTGCTAGTGTTCTACCTCGACGACAGTCGAGACTGCAAGCAGTATGCCCCAGTGGTCTCGCAGCTTCAGGCCTTTTATGGTCGTGCCGCCAGTTTTGTCCCCATTAATGTGGATAGAATTTTGCCAAATCTCAACTACACCCCGGCAGAGCCTGGTTACTACTATGGTGGGCTTATTCCCCAAACCGTATTACTCAACCAGTCCGGTAAGGTTGTCTTGAGTGCCAAAGGCAATCTGACCTTTGAGCAGGTCGATCAGGTCTTCCGGGATGTTTTTGACCTTCTGCCTCGCTCTGAGTCGGTAGAACTCAAGCGACGTCCGGTGAATCAGATCAATACCGAGTTAAGGAACTGATCAGACACAACAGTACACCTTGATCCGGGACGGTGGTGTCAAAAAGTGTCACAATGAAAGCTTAACTTATGTAACACCTCTGGTCCATGGCTCGCTCCTTCCCTGCCGTTCTTCTGGTAGATGGCTACAACATTATTGGTACCTGGCCAGCCTTAAAAAACACCTGCACACAGGCAGGGCTAGAGGCAGCTCGCTGGGAACTGACTCAAGTCTTAACAGGTTTTAGTGCCTTTCAGGGATTCAAAACTCAACTCATCTTTGATGCCCAGTATCAGCGCAACTCCACTACCTGTGAAATCGTGACTCAGAACCTGGCAGTTTACTATACCGAGTTCGGTCAAACAGCGGATACTCATATTGAAAGAATTTGCGCCCTTCACTGCCGGAGGTCGAGAAAGGGCCACGAGCGGATGATTGTTGCGACCTCTGACCGGGCCCAGCAATTAACCGTCATTGGCTACGGCGCAGAATGGAAGTCTGCCCAGCAGTTGGCTGATGAAGTTGCGTCCACTGCTGGTCTAGTCCGTCAGAGCCAGAAGAACTTAAAAAAGACGCCGCACAGCTATCTGGGAAACTCCCTCGATCCAGTGGCCAAGAAGCGACTGGAAAGGCTGCGGATGGGACTGAGCTGATTGCCAAGCCAGTTCTAGGAGGCGCTGGAGAAAAATATCGGAATGCTTGCCAAGTTAACCCGATTATCGATAGCATAGGATTCGCAATCCTCAGTAGCTCAGTGGTAGAGCGGTCGACTGTTAATCGATTGGTCGCAAGTTCGAATCTTGCCTGGGGAGTAGTTAGTGCCAAGTGATCTCGTATAACCCTGGATAGCTTTAAAAGTCCAACGACCAGGATTAGCTTCTTCTGGGCAGTTCCTAAGCCTAGCTCAGGAACTGCCTGGAGTACCTTTCAAAGTGGAGATGAGCTATCTCTTGGCTGGGGACTTGCAGTAGCTTCCTGGGAAGAGTAAGGCTGGGAGGAAGTTTTCCGCAGGTGATCCCGGCTGTTTTGAATGACTTGCAACACTTCGCTGAGCTGGTGCTCCATCTCGGTCAGGACTCGGTCCGCATAGGTATCTGCTCCAGATTGGAGCTGCTCGCAGTCTAGAAGTGTCGCCCGCCGTACTTCTTCTAGTTCTTGCTGAAGTTGATGCCGAATTTGCTCAACTTCAGTAGCGGTTCTTTGCCGAACTGCTTCGCATTCCTCCTGAACCATCTGGCGAAGGCGCTGGGCCTCTAGCTCTGCCTGTTGGACAATTCTGACTTCGTCTGCAATTTGGGCCGCCCTGTGTTCCGCAGCTTTGATGATCTCCTGAGCATACTCCTGCGCCTGAGCTAAAATTGCAGCCTTAGTTTGGAGGATTTCCTCCGCCGCTTGGAAGACCTCTGGCAGATCTACCCGAACCTGATCTAGATAGTCGAGCAGCCGATCTTCATCCACCAGCGTACGGCGAGTCAACGGAACTCTGGGGCTGTCAAGAACAATTTCCTCTAGCTCTTGGAGCCGCCGCTTCAGCTTTAAACCTTCTGGCCCATCAGCAGAAGAGCGAGGGTCAGGTCTGTCGTATTCAGGACCAATACTGGAGGAATTTTGACGTAACATCACTCTAAATCGAGCGCAACATTAGGGGGAACAAGATGGGCAACCGAGCCACCAAGCTTAGCGATCTCTTTAACCAGGCTACTACTTAAGAAGCTGTGTTCGTTAGAAGTTGCTAGAAAAACTGTCTCAATCTGTAGCGATAAGCTTTTGTTTGTATGCGCCATTTGCAGTTCATGCTCAAAGTCTGAAAGCACCCGTAGACCTCGGAGCAGCACTTGAGCTTTCCGTATTCTGGCATAGGTTACAGTTAGGCCATCAAAACTATCAACCTCTAAGTTATGCAGGTGTTGGGTACAAGCCCGAATCTGCCCAATCCGATGCTGAACTGAGAATCGGGGCACTTTGTGAGGATTTTTCAGTACGGCAACAATCACCTGCTCAAAAAGCTTACACCCTCGCTCAATGATGTCAAGGTGCCCCAAGGTGATCGGATCGAAACTGCCGGGATAAACTGCAAGCATGACTTTTTCAAAGGTGTTGAGGCGATTATAGTACCATCTGACAACACTTGAGTTAGTTTCTGGTGAACCTGGATACTGATATCAAACAGGTACAGATTTCCACCAGTGATTTCTCTGAACCAGGGTGTGAACTTGCCAGCTTGGATCGGTATCAGGATAGTCAAGTCGATAGTGACCGCCCCGGCTTTCCGTCCGAAAAGCAGCACTTTTGAGAATCAGAGCGGCAATGTCTAGTAAGTTGCGGGTTTCGGCCCAAACCCGCAGGTGTCGGTCTGCCTGTACTGGAATCTTTACCGCTTGGGCAGGCTCTAAGTTCAAGAGCGCCTGACTTAACGGAAGCTGAGTAAATTGATCTCTCCACTGCTCAACTTGGGCTAATGCTGCGTCTAAGACTTGCTGCTCTCGACAAATGCCCGCACTCTGCCACATCAGTCTAGGCAACTCCTGCCGGAGTTCAGCGATTCTCTTTGCTTGAATTGACCAGTTCTGTAGCGATCGCGTTAGCCGATCTACCTGTGCAGCGGCTTCGTGGCTAGAAACCTCCTCTTGCTTGAGGTGTCCTTGTTCTAGCTGGGAGAAACTGGACAATTGAGCGGCAAAAACCAAGCACTCCAGCAAGGAGTTACTAGCTAATCGATTCGCACCGTGCACGCCTGTACTAGCCACCTCCCCAATCGCGTACAGTCCCACAATCGAGGTCAAACCTTTGAGGTCTGTCGCCACTCCCCCCATCCAGTAGTGGGCAGCAGGCGCTACGGGTATAGGCTGATCAAACACATTAACACCCCACTGTTGACAAACCTGGATAATTTTGGGAAATCGACGCCGAATCTTCTCTGGAGGAATGGATTGCAAATCTAACCAGACATGAGCGGTGGGATCAGGCTGCGGATTGGGATACCCACCTAGCGTAGGTCGAGGTCGTGACTCAGCGGCAGTTTTTTGTAGATGGCTAAAGATCGCCCGGCTAACCACGTCCCTGGGAGCCAACTCACCGGCAGGATGGTAGTCAAAGACAAACCGCTTGGCCTGAGCGTCAACCAGGTGCGCACCCTCGCCGCGAACCGCTTCACTAATTAAAAATCGCGGTGCCCCCGGTCGAGTTAAAGCAGTGGGGTGAAACTGAAAAAATTCCAAATCTCGTAACACAGCGCCAGCCCGCCAAGCCATTGCTACCCCATCTCCAGTACTCAGGCTAGGATTAGTGGTTTGGGCAAACACTTGACCACCTCCCCCTGTTGCCAGGACAATCGCTGCGGCGCGAACCCAGAGGATTCGTCCCTGATAGATCAAGCTAACCCCTTGGCAAGACTGGTTCTGGGGGTTTAGCCAGAGCCTCAAGCTAAAGGTCTCAGCTAAAACTTGAATGTTTGGGCGAC
Source organism: Thermosynechococcaceae cyanobacterium (assembly GCA_041748155.1). Taxonomy (GTDB): domain Bacteria; phylum Cyanobacteriota; class Cyanobacteriia; order Thermosynechococcales; family Thermosynechococcaceae; genus JBGTDT01. The sequence goes on from JBGTDT010000179.1 coordinate 4,408, forward strand.
TCAACACCTGGGCTGTCAACCGGGTAACCAGTTTTCGTCCAGTTGTGTCTGCTGCATGCAAAACTCGTGGATAGGAGTGTGCAGCCTCTAGGGTAAGAGCAAGTTGCCCGTCGGAGCGGTCAAAGTCAACCCCCATTTCCAGGAGAGATTGAATTTGCTCCGGAGCCTGCTCTGCTAGGAACTGGACAACTGCTGGATCGCACAGCCCTGCCCCAGCTCGCAGGGTATCTTGGGTATGCAACATGGGAGAGTCAGCTGGATCAATCGCTGCGGCGACTCCCCCTTGGGCCCAGTCACTGGCAGAAAGAGCCAGGGAGTCTTTGGTCACTAAACCGACCTTCAGGTAGGCTGGCAGTGAGAGTGCCCCATACAACCCGGCTACACCCCCGCCAATAATCAGGACATCAAAGTTGGGTTGTGCGGAGATAGGAGTCGATAACAAGGTCAGCCCAGTGGAGACTTATAGAGTAGCGATAGCAAAAAAGCTCTTTGGATAGTGGGTTGAGTAGTTGAATTAAACCTACTATCCAAAGAGCGAAAATAATTGAGAAGATCTAAAGGTTAGGTAATCCTAAATAATTCCCACAAGTTGCCCTAGCAAGGTGGGCAGCTTTACTTGTATATGCCATTGTTATAGCGATCGCCACCCTCAACTAAAGCCTGTTCGACATCAGTAACAATGAAGTTATCTAGGTTAGCTTGCAGCACTTGTTTCTGGTGGTCACTTAGCCCTCCAATACTCAGAACATCTTCAACATTTTCGTAGGGAGCGTTCTTGACAACAACGCGGGCCAGGGTGGGATAAAGACCACGATACCTGACGAAAGCGTTGACATTCGCATTGTTCAAGTCGATCTTTTTGCCAGATTCACCTATTTTGTCAGCAACCCGGTTACGAAGAACCCCCTCAGAGACTGGCGACTGGGCTGCCAGAACTGGCGCTGGCTGTAATGAGCTAGCGGCAAGTGCAGTCTGGTTCCAACCTAACAGTCCTAGGCAACTAATCAATAGGCTAACTACTCCTAACCAGCGGCCTAACCGTTTCATGAATTTATGCCTCCTATCGTCTATACTCAAGTCCATGTTTGGCTCTAAGTAGAGCGTAGCATCTAGCCTGCTTCTAATTTTGCAAAAAAGTGTTGCAGCCTGACAGAGACGTGTAGGCCCCTCTGGACTAAGAGCAAATTAACGATTCTGATTGCAGCCAGTTCAGCCTATCAGTGCCCTCTGAACCTGTGAGGCTAGGTGAACTCAGGCCAAGCTTGAAGCACCTTCCTAGGCTCTGTCAGAACTTACCGGAATTCCACCAAGTTCTGAGGAAATTCAGAGTTGGGTAAAGGCTATCTGCTAGAATTCGGAAGGATTTTACAACATTGAACTATTCATGGGAGCGACTCAGGCACGGATTGTTGTTGACGCTATGGGCGGCGATCGTGCGCCCGCAGAGATCGTTGCAGGAGCACTCAGGGCCCGTGAAGAACTGGATGTTGAAATTTTGTTAGTTGGCGATCCCGATCAGATTGCTGCCTCGCTGCCATCGCGTTCCCGCTTGGGCCGGAGTGCTCTCGACAGCTTCGACACTGGCTTGAGTCAGCTTAGGATTGTGCCTGCCGAGGGCACAATTGAAATGCATGAGGAGCCTCTCAGCGGCCTCAAACGAAAACCCAAGGCCTCGATCAACGTTGCCATGGATTTGGTCAAGCAAAAGCAAGCTGAGGCGGTTGTTTCAGCCGGCCATTCTGGGGCAGCAATGGCTGCAGCCCTACTGCGCTTAGGACGGCTTCCTGGGATTGATCGGCCTGCGATCGGCGCTGTATTGCCGACGCTGGTTGCGGGTAAACCTGTAATTATCCTGGATGTCGGTGCGATTGTAGACTCCCGGCCTAAGTTCCTGGAGCAATTTGCCCTGATGGGAACCCTCTACAGCCAGTACGTCCTCGGTGTCCCTGCCCCCAGAGTTGGCTTGCTGAATATTGGGGAAGAAGCGTCTAAGGGCAACGAATTGGCGCTCCGGACCTATGAGCTGTTGCTTAACAATCCCCGGATTCCCTTTGTTGGCAATGCCGAAGGCCGGGATGTACTCTCAGGGCGTTTTGATGTGATTGTTTGCGATGGCTTTGTCGGTAACATCCTGCTCAAGTTTGCCGAGGCAGTCGGAGAAGTCGCCCTACAGATCCTGCGGGAGGAGCTACCGCAAGGGGTAGGGGGTCAGCTAGGCACGACCTTGCTGAAACCAAATCTAAAGCGGGTTAAACAGCGGATGGATCACGCTGAGCACGGTGGCGGTTTGCTCCTAGGTGTAGCAGGCGTTTGTATTATCAGCCACGGTAGCTCTCAAGCGCCTTCAATCTTCAATGCCATTCGTCTGGCCAAGGAAGCGATTGATAATCGGGTACTGGAGCAGATTCAGTTTCAGTGCCAGCAGCCCACCTCTGTCGTAGATGGGCAACCCGGGCTCCAGTAGGCTAACAGCACAGCAGCGCGTTGACTCATGGCACAATCAGGGATGGGTATAGCAATTACGGGTAGCGGCTCCGCCGTACCGGCAGCTTCAATTGACAACCAGGAGCTGAGCCAGCTTGTGGATACCTCTGATCAATGGATTGTAGAGCGCACAGGCATTCGGCGACGGCGATTGGCAAATCCCCAGACATCTCTCAGCGCGATCGCTACAGAGGCTGGCCAGGCAGCGATCGCAATGGCCGGGATCGCCCCCACGGATCTAGACCTGATTATCTTGGCAACCTCGACCCCCGATGATCTGTTTGGCAGTGCCAGTTTAATTCAAGCCCAACTGGGAGCTAGCCGGGCTGTAGCCTTTGACCTCACGGCTGCCTGTTCTGGTTTTGTCTTTGGCCTGGTCACAGCGGCCCAGTATATTAGAACGGGCGTCTACCAGAATGTGCTGCTGATTGCCGCCGATGTGTTGTCCCGCTGGGTAGACTGGAGTGATCGCCGCACCTGTATCCTGTTTGGGGATGGGGCCGGAGCTGTAGTCCTTCAGGCCAATCAGCGCGATCGCCTGTTGGGGTTCGAACTCCGTAGTGATGGCACTCAAAATCACTGCTTGAATCTTTCCTACCAGGGCAGTTCTCAAAAATTGACTGAGGACGTGAGTGTTGCTCGGGGAACCTACCAACCCGTCACCATGAACGGCCAGGAGGTGTACCGATTTGCCATCAAGCGAGTGCCGGAAGTAATCGAGAAAGCAATGTTCCGCTCTGGCTTGGGGCCAGAACAAATTGACTGGCTGCTGTTGCACCAAGCGAATCAGCGGATTATGGATGCAGTGGCCCAACGCTTACGGATTCCAGCCCACAAAGTGATTAGTAACCTGGCGAACTACGGCAACACCTCTGCTGCTTCAATTCCCCTGGCTTTAGACGAGGAGATTAGACAGGGGAGGATTAAACCTGGCGACGTGATCGCCACTTCCGGTTTTGGCGCTGGCCTAACCTGGGGTGCCGCGATTTTCCAGTGGGGCTAATCGGAACCTAAAGCTCAGGGATAATGGTCTTTATTTTGCTGCGATCGCCGCTTTGGCTCATCTGACAGAAAAGCGCCACTCTTAGTATTCTGTCATGGGTTCAAGTAAGTTTGAATGCCTAGGTTGGTTGTGGCTAAGTTCAACCCTTGGATTTGACCAAACTCCTAATTGGCCTAGGCGTTTAGTATTCAATCCGTGTTCAAGAGTAGAGGCTCAAGCTACCTTGATTCTAGAGGCAACTCGTGACGCGCTTGAGCATTCGCTCTGTTAACTCTACTGTTGATTAAATTCTAAATATTACTGAATGTTGAAAGAAATCTGGAATGGCCACTTAGCTAATACACACAAATCCTGACAATTAAATAATTTAAAGCCCTAAAAATACTCATACTTTGTAAAGATGACGCCCCAATGCCCCTGACTTTTCCCCAATCCAGGGAACAAAGTAAGAGAGTGAGGTCGCCTGATACCTTGCAGACAACCCAACTAGCCAAACTGTGGACCTGGCTCCAAACCCCACTCGTGTTTCAAAAAGTGCTTGTACATTGTCTCTTTAAGCATCATCTGCTTGTATAGGTTGACTAGAAAGTCCTGAGCTTGTTCGCGGGACATATGCTGTACTTGATCGGCAAAGGAACGCAAGTTGAATTCTTGCTCCAATGACAACTCAATCGGTTGGTGCATGACTAACTCCTTGAAGTAGCCTATTTTTTTACTTTTACGAAATATAACAAGTGTTTGACAAAATGGCTATCTTCCTGGGTGTATAGACTGCTAGCAGTACTTTATAGCGCTGCCCCAGCTCGACTGGTAGCGACTTCAAGCTGCACCCAGGTTCTTGGGTTTGCCCTTGCAGATTAAAATTTAGAAACTCGACAACTCAAAGTAGTTGTCTGTTGCGAGGCTCACAAGCTGTTGAGGAAAGGAAAGACGATGGTAAGCGAAACTGCTGAACGCTTTATGCAGGTGCTTCAAGAAGCAGAGCAGACAAAAGTTCTTGAAGCGCTCGTTGGCATGTTTACTGAAGATGCAGAACTCACTAATCTTGCCAGAATTGAGCCTCTGCGGGGACGGGATGGTGCACATCACTTTTGGCAGGAATACTTGTCGGTGTTTGAGCAGATTCGTTCAAAGTTTATCAATGTAATTGAAAACGAAGGTGCCATCGTACTGGAATGGATCTCGGAAGGTGTCCTCTCAAACGGTGAGCCTTTAAGCTACCGGGGTGTGAGTGTACTGGAAACCTTTGGTGAGCAGGTCTGCCGATTCCGGACCTACTATGACTCAGCCGCCTTCTTGCCGCAAGGTGCAAAAAGATAAAGTGAGAAGGAACCTAACGACTCAACTCAAGTTTGGAGTTTTTCATCGTGCTTGCTTCTGCTGATTGTGAATCTCTTCTCAGCTTCTTAAATTTGGAAATTCCAACCCCTCAAGCAACCCAGGATGCAGATCTGCTACGGGAACTTAGCTTTATTCCAGGACTTAAAGAACTACTAACTGTTCGGCAGGTCCACGCGCTGGAGCATGCAACGGTCTGGGTCTTAAGTCAAAATCCTGCTTGCTACCCTGACACTCAACTACTAGGCGGCATGTCTACTCAAGCAGGATTCTATCTTTCTGGCCGGGTAGGCACTTCAGCTTTACAGCAGGCAACAACTGAAGCACTCCAACGAATTACTACTGGGGAATGGAGTCTGGCAATTCATCCTGAGTGCGGGACAAATTTATCTGTTGGCATGCTGCTGGCAGCAGGGCTGGCTTCAGGTATGCTCTTCTGTCTCCCCAAAGGACCTGTTGAGCAATTCCTGGGCTTGGGCGTTGCTGGAGCAGTAGCGGCTCAGTTTACGCCGGATCTGGGTCGTCTTGCCCAACAATACGTCACAACAGCGATTCCTTTTAATCTGGCAGTTGAAGGGATTACTCCGACTCAAGATGCTCTGGGGCGTCCAGCTCACTTTGTCCACTTGAGCTGGGTTGAGCAGACATAAAACTTAAGACTAAGAAGTGAGGAGATCGTCAAGAGCGTAGTAGGCTGGAAGCAGTTAGCCAGTTAACCAAAAGGAAACGTTACATGGTTCAGCGTGGTTCTAAAGTCAAAGTTTTGCGCCCAGAGTCTTACTGGTTTCTAGACTACGGCACCGTTGCGTCGGTAGACCAAAGCGGGATCAAGTACCCAGTCATCGTCCGGTTTGACAAAGTCAGCTACTCGGGACTCAACTCGAACAATTTTGGGATGGAAGAGTTAGAAGAGGTTGAGGCCCCGAAGCAGAAGGCTAAAGCATCGCCATCTCAAGCGAAAGTAGCCTCCAAGAAAGAGGCTACTTCGAGCTCAACTGATCCTGAAACCCGGACGACAGGTAGTGGAACTTCAACCCCGAAGAAAGATCAAGGATCTGGTGCAGGGGGTGAGGCCACTGAAGCTCAACCCGGACAGGGCAGTGATGTGGTAGTAGGGGACGCAAATCAAGGAACGGAAGGACGTTAAATTTACTCTCAGTTGATCCGGTGACTGTGCCAGAACTGCCTGAAGTAGAAACGGTTCGCCTGGGGTTAAATCAGTTCACCCTGAATCAACCGATTGTGGGTGGGGATGTCCTCCTAGCTCGGACCATTGCCCACCCTGCTTCTGTTGATCAGTTTTTAACAGGGATTGGGGGATTGGCGATCGCCCAGTGGATGCGGAGAGGCAAATACCTCTTGGCCCAACTTGTTGAGTCTCACCCTGACGACCTGAAGCCTCAACTGGTGGGCTGGTTGGGGGTACACCTGCGGATGACAGGTCAGCTACTGTGGCTAGACGCCGCCGAACCACTTCAAAAACATACGCGGGTCCGGTTGTTTTTTGCTGGGAACCGAGAACTGCGCTTTGTTGACCAGCGGACCTTTGGTCAGCTCTGGTGGGTCACCTCGACCGAGGGTTTAGAAAATGTGATCAAAGGATTACAGAGGCTTGGACCTGAGCCTTTAGGAACAGAATTTTCAGTCCCCTATCTAGTTCAGCAGCTTCGCCAGAGTCGCCGACCAATCAAAAATGCCCTGTTGGATCAGGCTCTAGTTGCAGGCGTGGGGAATATCTACGCGGATGAAGCGTTATTTTTAAGTAGAATTTGCCCGCAGACACTCTCTAATCAGCTTAGCTTGGAGCAGGTTGAGCGGTTGCATGCTGCCGTCATCCAAGTATTACAGACAAGTCTGACCCAGGGAGGAACAACTTTTAGTAGCTTTCTGAATCTTCAGGGTGTTAACGGCAATTATAGTGGAGTTGCCTGGGTCTACAATCGCCAGGGCCGGCCCTGTCGCGTTTGTGCCACCCCCGTTCAACGCCTGCGCCTAGCCGGACGCTCATCCCATTTCTGTCCCCAGTGTCAGGCTCAAGCAGGTAAGTCCTCAGCGAACCATTGATCCTTGTGCTTAGAATGCAAAGAACGGAGCTGTTCCTAGGGTGAGCATTATGGCGGTTAAAAAGGGAGATCTAGTCCGGGTAAACCGGGAAAAATTAGATAATAGTGTAGAAGCCCTGGCTAGCGATCGCCGCTGGCCGCCCTATCTGTTTACAGGCAAAGGCGAGATTGTAGAGCTACGGGGGGACTACGCCCAGGTCAAGTTTAGGCAAGTTCCGACACCAAATGTCTGGTTACGGATTGATCAGCTAGAAGCAGTCAACTAGTCACGCCTGAACCTGTCAAGCAGGCCCTGAATTTCCCCTCAGTGGGTATCTATGCCAGATCTGCAAAACTCAATTGCTCAGCATTACCACGAGCGAACTAAATACGATCCACAGACCCTAGCTGCTAAGAGCCATGCCCTTGATTTTGAGCGACAACCCGCGCAATTCAAGGACTACAAGCTGGGAAACTCCTATAAGCTGATTGACTATTGGCATGGTGAACCTGCTGATGACCCAACGATCAGGCAGTGGCAACGGCTGTGCCAAATCTTTTTTTGTAGCTACGGCCTGACTGGGATGGTGTCTTATCCAGGTGGCCCCTGTTATCTCAGAGCTGCCCCCTCAGCCGGAGGGCTATACCCTGCCGAAGTATATTTGGTTTCGCGAGGGGGATCAATTCTGCCAGCGGGACTTTATAACTATCAAGTGCGATCGCACTCGTTGATGCATTTTTGGCAAAGTGATGTTTGGACAGCTTTGCAAGATGCTTGTTTTTGGCACCCAGTTTTAGACAGTACTCAACTGGCGATTGTGGTGACCGCAGTTTTCTTCCGCTCAGCCTGGCGCTATCAAGACCGGGCCTACCGGCGCATCTCTCTAGATATCGGGCACCTGCTGGGCAACATTGAACTTGCCAGCTACCTAAACGATTACCGACCGCATCTGGTGGGTGGGTTTATTGATCAGGCCGTGCATCAACTCCTTTACCTAGAGGCCGATCAAGAAGGCGTGATGGCCGTCATTCCCCTTGCCGATCTGTTGGATGTGAAGCAAAACTTGCCTGCTGCTCAAACGGCTTTACCGTCGGGGGTTGATACCAATTACCCCACAATTCCTGACGGCGAGCTTTTGAAGTATTTTCATCGAGTCACTCAGATCAAGCCAGAGCAGACACTGACCGCCGGGCAACCTGTAAAGAACCAAGGGGATAAATACAATTTTCCCTTTTGTTTCAAGATCTCTACCGCGACGGGGCCGCTGTTCTGGGATCGGGAGCTTGAGCGCTTAAAAAATATATTGCTCCAGCGTCGCTCGACTCGCCGCTTTACAGGTGAGGCGATCAGCTTAAGGGAGCTGAAAACTTTACTTGGTTTCACATACCAGCCCCAGGACTACGTAGACCAGGGTTTTGATGGCGCTCCAGACTACTTCGATCTCAGTTTAATTGAAACCTTTGTTGCCGTTTCTAGGGTAACTGACCTGGAAGCAGGCTGTTACTACTACGCTCCTCAAGCGCAAGAGCTCCGCCAAATCCGGTTCAAGAATTTCCACTCGGAACTTCACTACCTCTGCCTCCAGCAGGATTTAGGGCGAGACGCGGCGGCTATGGTATTTCACACCGCAGACTTGCAGGCAGCAGTTTCTCGCTATGGCGATCGCGCTTACCGTTACTTACACATGGATGCAGGTCATCTCGGCCAAAGGCTAAATTTGGCTGCAATTTGCCACACCATCGGCGTCAGCGGAATTGGCGGATTCTTTGATAATTACGTCAATGAAGTGCTAGGCATTCCGGTGGATGAAGCAGTGCTCTACATCACAGCCCTAGGTCGGCCCTATACCCAAGGAGATACCTTAGCTTGATAGCACCGACCTAGGGAGTCACCTGACTTGCTTGCGTCGGAAAGGCACCCGGTTTGACGGGTAAGGTCAAGTCCTGACGATTGCGACGGATTTCAAGCGCTAAGTTACCGCCAACTTTACTGTTTTCAACCGCCTGTTGAACATCATCAACGGTTTTGACAGCCTCGGTGCCGACCTTCTGGATCACATCGCCTGGTCGCAGTCCAGCTCTAGCGGCGGGAGAATTCTGGGCCACGCCGACAATTAGCACTCCCCGGTCTGCTTCGATTTGAACGTTCAGATCTGGGTCACGATTCAAGGCTTCCCTGCGAGCTGGGGTTAGAGTTGCCATTTGAATGCCTAAGTAGGGATGCTCGACCTTACCGGTCGCAATCAGTTGGTCAGCAATCCGCTGAGCCGTGTTGATCGGGATTGCGAAACCCAGTCCCTGGGCACCCCCAATGATGGCTGTGTTCATGCCCACGACCTGACCCTGTTGGTTCAAGAGGGGGCCGCCGGAGTTGCCGGGGTTGATTGCAGCATCCGTTTGAATAAAACCAACCCGTTTATCTGGGGCTCCAATGTCTGCACTAGAGCGACCTGTAGCACTGATGATGCCTGCTGTGACTGTATTGTCCAGCCCTAGGGGGTTGCCAATGGCGATCGCCCACTCCCCTGGCCTGAGTTGATCTGAGTTGCCCACACTAACCGTGGGCAAATTGCTGGCTTGAATCTTCACCACTGCCACATCCGTCAATTCATCTTGACCCAGGACCCGACCTATAAAGTCGCGGCCATCCTTGAGCGTAACGGTGACCTGATCAGCCCCATCGACGACATGGGCATTGGTTAAAACCAGCCCATCTGCCTGAAAAATAAAGCCAGAACCACTACCTCGCACCACGCGCGTCGAGGGAACTGCGGGCAACTCAGCCCCAAAGAACCGGCGAAAGAAGGGGTCATTGAAGCTACCCGGTACCCGGTTTCTCACCGTGCGTGAGGCGTCTATTCGCACCACTGCCGGGCCAGTTTTTTCAACCGCCGTGGCGATAAAACTGGTACTGGTGTTGCCAGCTAGGGGAGCGGGTAGCTGGCTGACACTCTGCTGAGGGAGTGCATCGGAAGGCAACAGTTGAGTTCCCAGCAAGGTGCCCACTGCCCCCACAAACAATAGGGATAAAAAAGTTGCTGACTTGCGGACAGAGAAGCTATCAGAGCGATCTACTTCAGCGATCGCGGCATCCATCAGCTTGGCCTCAAGTTGTGCTTCTGACCGAACCCCATCGGCGTCAGAATTGTTGACGTCAGCGTGATGGTGTTCGGGTGGCATGGCGCTCTCCTTAGCTTCCCAGCAAGACTTTATTAAATGACTCTTCAAAGCTAGAGAGGTTTCCCAAATTTGCCTTAATTGTCAAGAAAACTAACCAAATTTACATTGGATTCGGTCGATCAAACTTAGAGGCGGGCGTGAATTTCTGCACAGGTACTTCCTTAAGGGCCCGCACCATAAAGTTGCGCCAAATCGGGGCGACAAGTCCCCCTCCCGTTGCCCCGTGTCCCAGGGGAGCGTAGTTGTCATTGCCTACCCAAACAGCAGTGGCTAGCTGGGGGACATAGCCGACGAACCAGATATCGCGCTCAGAGGAAGTGGTGCCCGTCTTACCGGCTGCCGGACGACCGATCTGAGCCGCTACTCCGGTTCCATTGTTAATTACCTCCTGCAGCGTGTCATTCAAAGAAGCTGCAGCCCATGGATCGAGCACAAGTTGAGGTTTAGGGGTGTTATCTAACAGTAGACGACCACTATTGTCGGTCACCTGCACAATCATAGTTGCGTCCGACTGCCAGCCATCGTTGGCAAAGGTGGCGTAGGCACTCGCCATTTCTAGCGGGGTTAAGTCAACGGCTCCCAAGGGTAAAGAGGTCACAGGCTCAATCGGACTTTCTATCCCCAAGGTGCGGCAGATTTCTACAACTTTGCTGATTGTGACGGACTGTCCCAAGCGAATAGCGGGAATGTTGCGCGACTGGGCCAGGGCCGTACGAATCGACATTGGTCCACGAAAGGTATTGTCGTAGTTTTTGGGGGAGTAAATTTTATCGCCGTCCGGGTAGCTAATTGGGGTATCGCTGATCGTGGAGCCGGGGGCGTACTTGCCTGAGGCAAAAGCAGCGTAGTAGACAAACGGTTTAAAGGCAGACCCAGGTTGGCGCAGGGCCTGAGTCGCACGATTAAACTGACTTTTTTTCTGATCTACGCCACCAATGATCACCTTGACAAAATGGGTGCGAGGATCGACGGCAACCAAAGCCATTTGGTCTGCATAGACTCCCCAACTGCGCAGATCAGAATGGCCTTGCTGAACCGTTTCCTCGGCTATCTTCTGTAGCTCCATGTCAACCGATGTTTGCACCCGCATCCCCCCTTTAAGGACGGCTTCGCGGCCAAAGCGCTTGCTGAGTTCCTGAATCACGCCATTGGTGACATCAGGAGCCTGGCTTTGCTGAAAGGAAGTGATTTTACCCAGTCCAATCGGCTGTTGGCGGGCAGCCCCTGCTTCAGCCGGAGTGATCCACTTGAGTTGGACCATCCGGTTGAGCACCAAAGCTTGGCGCTGTTTTGCCAGCGGGTAGTTAATGAAGGGGCTATAGACTTCCGGCGCTTGCACAACCCCTGCCATCATCGCTGCCTCAGCTAGGTTCAGTTCCGCTGCAGGCTTATCAAAGTAACTCTGGGCCGCTGTTTCTACGCCGTAGGTGTTGTGTCCCCAGTAAACTTGGTTGAGATACATCTCCAAGATCGTATCTTTTTCGAAGATTTGCTCTAGACGCAGGGCCAGGACCGCCTCGGCTGACTTCCGGCTCAGGGTCCGTTCCGGGGACAGAAACAGATTCTTCACCAACTGCATTGTCAATGTGGAGCCGCCCTCCACGGTTTTGCCCTGGGTGTAGTTAACCACCGCAGCCCGCGTCACCCCGACCGGATTAATGCCGTGATGATGATAAAAATTACTGTCTTCTATCGCTAAAACCGCTCGCTTCAAATGCGGGGAGATTTTATTTAGGGGCACAACCTCCCGGTTTGCTTCATCATGAACGCTGGCGAGGAGTTTGCCATTGACATCGTAGATATGGCTGGTTTCATTGGGGATGTATCCCTGAAGGGAGCGAACGTCTGGCAAGTTACGAAAGCTGGTCGCCAGACCGATCAGGCTGCCCGCGATCGCCGCACTGGCTAGCATCGTAACCCCCAGGATCGTTGTTCCGGCGATCTTCCCGATAGACTGGACAAACCGTACTGGCTTTGGGGCACCGGGGTGCTTCTGACTGATGGTGTTGGATGACACAACAACTCCTCAACAAAACGCTGGAGATACTAAATTTAGGCTGAGCCGCCGCTTCAAAGCGACATGACCTGTCAGGATACCCCTGGCCCGCTTAGGGAACTGAGGCCCCCCTTGTCTGGTTGCAGTCGTGAGACTCACTTCCAGCTACCTCAGGGCTGAGGTCAAAATTCTTGACTAGTCGCTCAAGAACTAAGATTCCCTTGCTTGATAGGGTGGTAATGGTTGCAATTATACTAGTCTGGCTGGTGAGTCTTGAACTGATTCGGCATGAACATACCTACGGAGGCAGATACCAGTTGGCCCATGGATGCAATTCCTTTAGTAGTACGGCGGGGTGTCAGCGAAATATTCCCGAACAATGCTGGATCAAGTGATCGATCAGAAAACCTGGCTCAGCGTTTGATCCAAGCGCAGCAACCCCTGCGGATCAAGTTTGGCATTGACCCGACGGGGGCAGAGATTCACCTAGGTCATAGTATTCCAATTCGTAAACTCCGTGCCTTTCAAGACGCTGGACATATAGCTGTGCTGATTATTGGAGACTTTACAGCCCAAATTGGAGATCCAACCGGAAAATCAGAGGTGCGTCGCCAGTTAACAGCAGTAGAAGTGGCTGAGAATGCCCGCACCTATCTAGACCAGCTCCGGCCTATTTTAGACTTTGACACCGCTGGAAGATTAGAAGTTCGCTACAATTCCGACTGGCTGGCCAAGCTGGATCTAGCCAAGGTCTCTGAACTACTGGCGACAATGACCGTAGGGCAAATGCTAGCTAAAGAAGGGTTTGCAGAACGCTACGCCAAAGGCCAGCCGATTTACCTGCATGAATTTCTCTACCCGCTGATGCAGGGCTACGACTCCGTGGCTGTCCAAGCCGACGTGGAGTTGGGCGCGACTGACCAGAAGTTTAACATTGCTGTAGGACGGGATCTACAGCGGCATTTCGGCCTGCAGCCCCAGTTTGGCCTGCTGATGCCGATTCTGCCGGGCACAGACGGCGTTCAGAAGATGTCCAAATCCCTGAACAACTATGTGGGCCTGTCGGAAGATCCGCTGACAATGTATTCCAAACTAGAGAAAATTCCTGATTCCCTCTTGATGCAGTACTTCGAGTTGCTCACCAGCCTTCCTCTGGACCCGTTGCCAGATCAGCCCCGCGATCGCCAAAAGCTATTGGCCTTAGAAATCGTCCGTCAGTACCACGGTCAAGCCGCCGCCGAGCAGGCCCAGCAAGCTGCTATCAATCTGGTCACCAGTCAGGGGGACACGGGGGTTGCAACCAGCGCTGTTCCAGCCTTTTCCCTGGCAGGAATCCAGTTTCCGGTCAAGTTGTTTTACTTGATCAGTGCCAGTGGGTTGTCTCAGACCAGCAGTGAAGCCCGGCGGCAAATTCAAGGGGGGGCGGTACGACTGGGAGGCGATCGCGTTGAACAAATAGACCTAGCCTTTGAGTCTGCGGCTGAACTGGAAGGTCAGATCTTACAAGTGGGGAAGAAAAAGTTTGTCCGGTTTGTACCATAGACTTATACCTCCGGGCACCCCCTAAAAACTGAATAGTCTGAATCTATGACTGTTAACCCGCAAGCTTTTCCTTAGCCCAGTTTTGTCCTGTTGCACCATCGCTGGTTACAGCGAACTTTTGTAAAGCAATGGTAAAGAAACGGTAAAATTTCACAAGTTTTCCACAGGGATAGAGAGTTTTTCCCCAGGATAGAGGTAGTGCCATACCATCTAAATCAGCCACCCAGAAATCCTCTGCTCGAGCAGGATGCCGTCTCTAAATCAACTCACCTAACTCGATTGGGCTGAAGTGCTTAGAGTCTCATCCATCTTGGTCCGCACCTTTTGAATATCTTGCCACATCAGCCATTTGGGACTTCCTGGCTGGCGAGAAGGATTCCGTAAGAGATAGGCTGGGTGCAGGATTGGCATACACAGACGCCCCTGCCACTCAATCCATTCCCCACGAATTTTCGTGATTCCTCGCTTATCGCCCGTTAAAACTTTCACAGCAGTAGCCCCTGTGAGCAGAATAATTTTGGGATCTATGATGCGAATTTGTTCAAGTAGGTAAGGTTTACAGGCCTCTGCTTCATCCGTAGAGGGATTGCGGTTGCCGGGTGGACGGCACTTGACCACATTGCAGATATACACATCCCGCTCGGAGTCTAGCTTGACTGACTCTAAAATCTTCTCAAGTAACTGTCCAGCGCGACCAACAAACGGAAGCCCGGTTTCGTCTTCGTTTTGTCCGGGTCCTTCTCCCACGATCATGATTGGCGCTTGCAGGTTACCCCGTCCGACTACTGCGTGGGTGCGAGTAGCTCCTAAGCCGCAGCGATGACAATGGTTACAGTGCTGAGCCAAGTCTGCCATGGTTTGATAGGTTCCGGCAGGAATCGGGACTTTGACATTAGTGGGAATCAAGTCTGGATTAAAGTCTGCTTTTGGAGTCGATACCTGTGAGCTTGACAGGGTAAATAAATTGGTTTGTTCTTCGTTGGACATGGAGCTTTAGCAGTCAAAAAGCTTAGTTCTTAGCTGATCTTAGAGGATCTAAGCCACTACGAGGGTGTTTCGCCCTAGGCGGGACAACAGGTGAGGCCGAACCTTGCTACAGAAAGTGCTCTACGCTTGACCTGCGGCTAACGCTTGAGTCAGCCGAGGCCAAAGAGACTCAATATAACTAGGCCAGCCAATCAAGATCGGTTGGTGATGGGCAAGGGTATTCGAATTAACTGCGTCCGGTGTAAAGCGAATCGGGTGTCCTTCTAGATCGCAGCAGGTCAACCCTGCTGCTTGAGCCAAAGCCAGGGGGCCAGTGGTATCCCAAAGCTTGACTCGACCATTGAGATACAGGTAAAGACCTGCTCGACCCAAGATTACCTCAATCACCTTAAGTCCAAAGCTACCTAGAGAGTAGAATTGAGCTTCCGGAATGGCTTGACAGATGGCTTCTCCATAGCGCAACCGGTCTTTATAGCCAATCAGAATTGGACAAAATTTCTTTGAGGGGATTTCAGGCTCTGTCGGGCTAAGCATCTGGGGAGCGCTGTTGACATGAGTCTGAAACAATCCCCAACCCGGACCCCCAAAGAAGAGTTGATCTTGCACAGGCGCATAGACCCAACCCGCTACAGGGTTGTAGCCTTGTAGCAGTCCTACCATCACAGTGTAATCTGGCTTACCTTGAATAAAATCGTCCGTTCCATCTAGCGGATCAATCAACCACAGCCGGAGGAAATCTTTATGAAAAACCTTTGCTGACTGGGAGTTCTCTTCGGTGATGACGCCATCGTTACCAAACCAAGTGGTAAACTGCGTCGTCAGTTGCCGATCAAGGGCCTGATCTACACTGGTGACAAAGTCATCTGGTCCCTTCTGTGAAACTTGGAACTGTTGATTAGACAGTTGCACCGCAAGCTGGCCTGCTTGCCGAATCGCCTGGCGGATTTGCTGCTCTTGGCTGAAAGAGAAATGATCCATATTTCGAAGAACTTAAAGCAAAGAAAACTGGACTTCAACCCCCGGCTTGAAAGTGTTTGATAGTTCAAGGTCTGTTTTACTTCAAGTCGAGCAAACCACTATCCTTAAGCTTTGGATTAAACCGGATTGGTTCTTGGACATGACGTGCTGCTAGCTCTGCTAAGATCTTTGCCTCAATGCGCCGAGCTGCATTTCTGAGCACTTTTCGGTGGGCTTGCTCATCAACCTGGGGATTTACGTATTGAGACTTTTCCTCAGCGGTCATTCCTGCTTTAACGTCAATAGCTTGCTCCCATTGCTGCTGCTCCGTACTATTCCCTAGCGGTGTTGAACCATTTTCTGCAATCCAAGCGTTCTGAACATGCTCTAGCACTGCACGACTGGGACGATCAATGGTTTGGACTTTTAGCCAATAGCAACCCTGGGGCTGACGAACCAGATGTTGTTTCAAACTGAGATAAATATCACGGGAGTAACCAATGAACTGTAGGGTTTGATCTTGGTCAAAAATGGCATAAGCGCCAACTTTTCCTTCAAACTGCTTAGGCAAGTAACCCTCAGCACTGAGAAAGGGAATATAGTCCAGGCTAGCAAGGGTAGAATTAGACTCCGGGGACATGAAGTGGAAGTTTAGTATTTGTCTTAGATGATATCGTTTGTCATGAGGTTCTGGAATGCTAGCTAGTAACCAGCGTTGAGGGGTGGGGGGTTCCCCAGGTAACTTGTAGATAACTTATCCTGGCCCTACTGGTAGGCATTACTTTCACGACCTAGAGGGAGAAAGATAGTAAAAACTTCACCTTGCTGGGGCCGATGCCGAACGGTAAGCTTGCCGCCCAAAGCCTGAAATAAGTTTTTGGTCACGGGCAAACTCAGGCTCAGCGTTCCGGTTTCTGGCTGAAGCATCAGTAATTGACCAACAGACTTCAGCACTGGGGTGACGATATCAGTCTCAGGCTCGTCTGCTGCTGAATTGCATTGAGGCTGAAGCTGCAATTTGAGCTGATCGCCAGCCAAGGCTACTTGAAGGTGAATGTGGCTGCCTGTCGGTAAGCTCCGGGCAAAGCGATCAATGAGTCCAGTCAGTACTTGATCCAAAACGGTGGGATCGCTGACAACAGCAGGCATCTGCTGAGGCAGGCTAACCTGTAGCTTCAAGTTACGTCGAGCCGCTTGTTTTTGCCAACGAGGAATGCTCTGCTGCAAAACTTGAGCTAGGGAAACAGAGGTTAATTGCACAGGGGGTGATCCTGAGGGAGTTTTCTGCCGAGTTGGGGACCATTGCTGGCGGCGTTGCGTCGTTTCTAGCTCGGCCGCTCGGAAAATAAGACTGAAGCGATCAATTTGTTCTGAACATTCTCGATAAATTGCTTCCAATCGCTTGACAACCTCGGCTGGAAGATCTGGGCGTTTAAGCAGCAGCCGAGTTAGCGTGCTGATAGTTGCGAGGGGTGTGCGAACTTCGTGGGCGATCGCCTGGAGAAGCTCTATATCTGAGCTGGCCTCGAAGTCAGACAGTAACGCTTGAGGTTGATCTTGAGATTGATTAGAGCGGGCATGGTTAGTTTGGGCTGCCTGAGTTCGACTCCTGGATAATACTACTGGCTCAGGTAAGGTACCTGCTTGAAAGGCCACGTCGGAGGGGGATTTGGTGGGGTTAGCTGCTTGGGAGCAATCAGGGGTTACCTCAGCGGATAACTGCGGCGATCGCTGGGGTAGCATGGCTAGAAACTTCAGTAATAAGCGGCTGAACTGCATCACTGTTGTGTAATGCGGTTCTGTTGGAGTGAAGTGCTGAGCAATTGTATCGAGTTGGTCAGCTTGGTCCCCTAGCAGTACTCGTAACCGTAGGGCTAGCCAAGCCTGCTGTACAACTTCTGGTGCAAAAGAGTAGAGGAAATCTGATTGGCCTGTGGATGTCTGGACCAACACCACAACCAAGCTGAAATCAGCAGTGAGCACTAGACAAAACTGCTCTGCTGTAAGCGGGTCCCCTGATAATAGGGGAACTACTTGGGTGTCTTGAGCCTGCACAGGTTGGGCCTGCGTTTGAGCCGGAAGTTGCAGGGCTGTAGTTGCAGGGGGTGAGGTTGTAAAGATCCAAGTAGAAAATGCTGAAATCAAGTTGGCAGCACTCAAAACAGGAGCAGGACCTGCGAGCATAATTCCATAAGTATGGGGACTCACACAGGTTTGTGCTGAACTGGAGCCCAACTGGGATGAAGCTGAATCTTGCAGCAACTGAGAAAGGGCTGCGATCGCGGCCCTCCACTTTTGCTCTGCTTGCGTGGTGTCGTCCCCACCAGATTGGCAGCCCAAGGTGGGTTCACCGAGGGTTAGAACTTCTCCAATTGTGGGTAAACGTGTGCTCACAGGTCACTACTCCACTTCGACGACCACCCGGACAGCTTGACTCAAAGCTACGCGAGCTTGAATGTGACTGCCTCCTGCTAACAACATACCGGGAAGCCTATCTCAGGGATAGGGGTGGAACCGAACTAACAGAGTCGCAATTTCCACTTAGGTTCTAAAAAAAGCTGTTGTGCTAACAGTTTTGCTAACAGAGGGTTCAGGCAGTTCAATTCAAGCTTGATTCACAGTTCGCAGTAGTACGGAACCTCCTATCGTATCAAGCTCCCCATTCCTTAAAACTTTGAAATAAAGCTTGATAGCTCCCACCTGGTTGGGCGAAAGCCTCTAGGATACAAGTTAACAATCTTGGCTTGCTTGTTTTTCAACTGTGCCTGACGTTCTGGATCAATTCTCTGTCGCTCCTTGGCTTTACTGGCCCTTACTGCCTGCCCACCGGGCTCTATTGGAGCTTTACTTTGGCCGGATTACCATCAGAGGCCGTGAACATTTACCTGGGCAGGGACCTGTGATTCTTGCCCCTAAGCACTTTAGCCGCTGGGACCCCCTCATACTCTGGATGCTGAGTACTGAACCGCTACGGTTTATGACCAATGCCAGTCAGTTTTCTGGCTTGCAAGGCTGGCTGATTCAAAGAATAGGTGCGTTCCCGGTTGAGTTAGCCCGTCCCCAATTATCCAGTCTCCGCTACGCGATCGCCTTGCTTCACGCCGGGAATAAGCTGGTGATGTTTCCAGAAGGTGGCATTGTCCGAGACCAACCGCTGCGACCTCTGAAGCCAGGTCTGGCCCGTTTAGTTCTCCAGGCTGAAGCAACGGCCTCCCAGCCTCTCGTCATTCCAATTGTGCCAATCTCCCTGCGCTACGATCCGGGTGCTCACCTGAGAGCCAAAATATTTGTCCAGATCAGTTCACCGCTGTATACCAGGGAGTACCGCCAGTCAAATGACAAGCAAACCGCCCAGGCTCTCACCCAGGCCCTAGAAGCAGCGATACTGGCAGGGCTAGAGGCAACCCAAGCCTGAGCGGCTACATCCAGACGTTAGGCATTCTCAGGTCAGGGACAGCAGTTAGGCATTCTGCAAGGCTCGGCAAAGCATTAAGATAGACAAAGTACTCGCTTTGATTGAAATTTGCATATGTCAACGCTGGCAGCGATCGCCGTTCTTGCGGTTCTAATCTTGGTGCACGAGCTTGGCCACTTTACAGCAGCTCGGTCTCAGGGTATTCACGTCAATCGATTTTCGATTGGGTTTGGCCCAATTTTGTGGAAGTATCAGGGGTCCGAAACGGAGTACGCCCTGCGAGGAATTCCCCTCGGCGGATTTGTCGGGTTTCCCGACGATGATCCCAACAGCAAGATTCCGGCGAATGACCCAGACTTGCTGCGAAATCGGCCTGTCCTAGACCGAGCGATCGTCATCAGTGCCGGGGTGATTGCCAACTTAGTCTTTGCCTACCTGCTTTTAGTCCTACAAGTCGGCACCATCGGCGTGCCCGAACCCCAATACCAACCCGGTATTTTAGTGCCCCAAATTGCCACAGAAGTGAGCAGTGCAGCGGCCAAGGCAGGTCTCAAATCAGGGGATGTCATTTTGGCTGCCAACGGTCAAGCGTTTGGGGCTCAAGATGAGCGGCCTGCCTTGATGGAAATTATTCAAACCAGTGCCGGCAAGCCAATTCAGTTGAAGGTTCAACGGGGCAGTGAGCAGTTGTCTCTTCAGGTCACTCCCGAAGTTACAGCAGAGGGGCAATCCCGGATTGGCGTTCAACTGGCACCAATTATCAAAAAAGTGGTACGTCACCGCGCTAACAATATCGGGGAGGTTTTTAGCGCTGCTGCCACCCAATTTGAGCGAGTTGTGGTCCTGACGGTTCAGGGTTTTGGTCAGTTGATCAGTAATTTCAGGGAAACAGCCAGTCAGGTTTCTGGTCCCGTAGCAATTGTTGCCTTTGGGGCCGGGATTGCCCAGAATGATTTGGCTGGGTTACTCTACTTTGCTGCTTTAATTAGTATTAACCTGGCCGTGATCAATATTTTGCCGTTGCCCGCCTTAGATGGCGGACAGCTCGCCTTTTTATGCATTGAAGCGATTCGAGGTAAGCCCCTTCCCACCAAGATTCAGGATGGAGTCATGCAAACAGGGCTGATGCTGCTCTTGGGTCTAGGCATATTCCTAATTGTTCGGGATACAGCAAATCTAGAGTGGGTCCAAAGATTGCTCCAGTAACTTCTAGTCCTTTGAGGTTGGCTGCGGCAATGCTGCTTTCTGACCTTAGCTTCGCTCTAAGTTTTTACTAATCGTTTTGTGAGCATCCGCAAGTTAACTGCCAAGCAGCAGCGAGCCTTGGAAATTTTGATTCGCCTCAAGCGACTCTACACCGACGCTGCCTGCACCCTTACTTACCAGACCCCAGTCCAACTCCTGGTCGCTACCATTCTTTCGGCTCAGTGTACAGACCAGCGCGTTGACCAGGTGACCCCAGAATTGTTTCGTCGCTTTCCTGATGCGACTGCTTTGGCGGCTGCGGATCGAGACCTACTGGAGAACTTGATTCGCTCGACTGGGTTTTACCGCAATAAAGCGAAAAATATCCAGGGGGCATGCCGCAAGATCTTGACCGACTTCAACGGCCAAGTTCCCCAACGGATGGAAGAACTGCTGACCCTGCCTGGGGTGGCCCGTAAAACGGCTAATGTGGTGCTGGCTCATGCCTACGGTATTAATGCTGGGGTAACTGTCGATACCCACGTGAAACGGCTCAGCTACCGTTTGGGCCTGACGCAGCACACTGACCCAGTCCGGATTGAGCGAGATTTAATTAAACTGCTGCCCCAGCCGGAATGGGAGCACTGGTCAATCCGGCTGATTTACCACGGTCGAGCCGTGTGTCTGGCCCGCAAGCCCGCCTGCGATCGCTGTGTTTTAGCTGACCTGTGTCCAACGGCGACAAGCTGGACTCCAACAGCGCAGCTTCGGCCAACCCCTTCAACTTCGGTGAATCAACAAGCGCTCAATCAGATCAGATAAGATAAGAAGACTGTTTTTCGTTGAAGACCCGATGGCTAAAAAAAGTATGATTGAACGCGAGAAGAAGCGCCAAAAGATGGTAGCTAAGTATGCTGACAAGCGAGGAGCTCTGAAAGAACAACTGGCCCAAACGACTTCTCAGCAGGCAAAAGTCAATCTTCATCGCCAGCTCCAGCAACTGCCGCCCAACAGTGCTCCAAACCGTCTCCGCAACCGCTGCTGGGTGACGGGTAGATCTAGGGGCTACTACCGCGATTTTGGCCTGTCTCGCCACGTATTCCGAGAAATGGCTCACCAGGGTTTGCTTCCAGGGGTGACCAAATCAAGCTGGTAAAGCTGGTTTAGGATTATTCAGGATTGCCCACAACAGGAGTCAATCCCCAGACTTTTCAGGATTAGATCGCTGACGGCATTGGCGATCGCAAACTCGCTGAAAAAACTTCTGGAAAAATCGAACCCCTGCATTTCTGTCAGGATGGCAACCACAAGCGCCCCCAGATCATTCTCGCCTTCGATCCGCTGCCGCAGGTAGACCTGAGCAGCCCGGTGAGAGATTTGCTGGTTGACAGGTTCAGGAATAAACTCTCGGTCTAGCCATTCCTGGAGAGAGACTTTTAGCCACTGGGCTTCTTGCTGAGGATACTGAGCAGGGGGTAAGGTGACAGGCTGAACTGGCTCAGACATTGTACGAGACCTTGTGCAGGGTCAGGTTAACTACAGTTGACCGCTTTGGCCCTTGAGCATGACATTAGCTGCCTTTTGTGATCAGCAAAGAGATTGTGACTAGAGATTATCTCACGGCTGTGGATTTGATGTAAGCTGTTTCATCTTTCGTGACATTGGCCGAGTCACTGTACTTTTCCTTCCAGAGCAATCCGATTTGAATTCTGAGCTGTGGGGTGGGCATCTTGGCCACGCTTAGGCTAGAAGCTTGCCCCAGCAGTTTTATGACTCGGATCGAATCGCTATATCTTCCAGGCTCAAACTTGAGACAGCACTGGCACAGGGAACTACGTCAATCTAAAAACATCTGCAAAAACCGCATTTTCTTCCTGTGTTCTGGCCTCAGCGGGGGAGTCGTAAACTACCAGTAACGAATTGGTCTGCCCTAGGCAGGAAAATAGGCTCAGTCCTTCAGCGCGATCGCCAGTCCGGTTAAACGGCAGATCAAACAGAACCTCCAGTCTATTGGTGTCTTGCCCAAACAAACTGTTTGCTGGCAGTTCTAAGGCATCCTTGAAGCGAAAGATCCGCATTGCTCCGGCCAGGGTCATCGTCGGTCCAGCCAAAATAATTAGGTCTGAACCATCAAAGCAAAGCTCGCGAATCCCCAGGCCATCTAAATCGACAAAGTGCTTTTTATAAAGTTGCCCGCTGCCAAGGTCCTTCAGGGTCAAAATGTCCAGGTCAGTCTGCACCATTTCAACTTCTAAAATAATTGCCCAGCCTCGCAGCACAGGTCCCCGTAGTCCCAGGAAAACCCTGTTCCCTTGAACGGCTAGACCTTCGATATCTACCCCATTTTCTTTAGACGGGAGTGCAGCCGACAGAAAGGGACCGAGATGGTCATCGGCCTTGAGGGCATCACTGAGCAAGTTACCCTGTTCTGACTTTTGCAAACAAGCGGCTGTCAGGGTTTGATTTGGATCATCAGGGTGAGAACAGGACTTAAACAACTCACTGCCAATGACTGGAATTCGAGCCAGGAGGTAACGGTTTAACTCAGTCTCAACTTCTGAGAGCCTGCGAATATCTTTTTCCGGTTTTTTACCTTTAGCTTTGTTGCGCTTCGTGCTGTGGGAACCTGTAAACCAGAGGTACTGGCTGTCGTAGGCCATCCCCTCAATATCGATTTCGCCACTTTGATCAAACAGCTCAACAAAGTCTGCGATCGCAAACGGCTGATGATTACCGTAAATATAAGGGGAGATTGAGGACAAACGCTCAACCCCTTGTAGTTCATCCGACCCAACCCAGAGGCTGCCATCAGGGGTCAAGACTACAGCCGATAGTTGCTCTATTAAATCTCTTGACTGGCGGTCAAAGCGCAGCAGGACCCGACTGAGTAAAAAACCTTCTGCCATAACTGCTGTGTCCTCTAGCAACTGGGTTGGCAAACTTAACGCTCAGCATAACTCAACAGTTAAGTGTTAACCTTCTAACTTTTAACTTTGGCGAACGCCCCAACTGTTTAAACTTATTGCTGTCTCAGCCACAGTATGAAGCTCCAAATTGCGAGTAATTTAAGCCAAGATTTTAAATTTAAATCGTCACATTGTTCACGTTTCGTATTAATCGAAAGAATGAGCAACTATTTCGAAAGTTTGTTCATTGTAGGTATAGCTCAGAATCCACTAAGCTTGGTCAAAGAGGTTACTCGTAAAGAGGATCTAGCTCTCCGAGCTTTTTTAATCAGTTAAGGCCTTCAGAAGAAATTACTACAGGAGGAAGTAATTGCACTTTTAATATTTATTTAATCACTTCTTAGGGTATCAATTGATACCTTTAGCTCTATGATACTTTTAGCTCTAGGTTAATAACAAACTTTGAGCCAAAGGGATGCAGGATTGACTACAAGGTCGTCGTACTTAAGACCACAAGAAGCTTAGAGGCTGTTTGAGAAGTATTAAACGCCCTACGTCTGCCCCCAAGTTTGGGAGAGTGAGGGGCGAGTTCGGGAAAAGATTCCACTTTTCAGATTCTTGCATCTCTTATAGCTAACGCTGGACAGGTACAGGTATAGATCAAGGCTTTCTATGGGGGGGGAGTGTGCTTGATCTGTCTACAGTTGTCCCCCCATAAAGAGGTAACTGATATCGTGGCAACTATTTTTGGTACTCCTGGAAACGATACCTTAAACGGGTTTGGAGGTAACGACACTCTCATCGCTAGTACTGGCACCGACAGCTTCGACGGTAGGGCTGGATTTGATACTGCTGACTACAGCAATCTTAGTCAGGCAATCACACTATTACCCCAAGGGCTGACCAACAAAGGTAGTCTTGGCACCGACACATTACTCAAGGTCGAGAGAATTATTGGAGCAATAGGAGAGGCAAATACTATTGATGCTTTTAGCGCATCAGGGGGAGTATTCATCCAGGTTAACCTAGCAGCAAACAGCCTCACGACTAGCAACGTACCTGGGATTGGGTCGCAGGCCTTCACTGTCCAGAACTTTGTTAATGTTATTGGCACAACAAATAGCGACAGCATCATCGGCAACAACTTCAACAACTTGCTGGATGGCGGAAGCGGTAACGACAGTCTTAGAGGCGGGGCTGGTGATGACTTCCTCCTTGGCAGGTCTGGCAATGACAATCTCCTTGGCGGGGATGGTATTGACTTCATTAACGCCGGGGAGGGCGATGACTTCATTAACGCCGGGAATGGTGCTGATACCGTCCTTGGCAAGGATGGCAATGACTTCCTGGATGGCTTTAATGGCAATGATAATCTCAATGGCGGGGATGGCAATGACCTCATCCTTGCCGGAGACGATAATGACTTCCTCTTTGGTGAGGATGGCAATGACAATCTCAATGGCGATGATGGCAATGACTTCCTCTTTGCTGGGGACGGTGCTGATAGACTCAATGGCGGAAGCGGCAATGATTCCCTGACTGGTGGAATCGGTAACGACTTTCTGATTGGCGGTGCCGGCATAGATACGCTGAGTGGCAGTGGTGGTGCTGATATATTTGCTTTCTTCTCCCCAGGGGAAGGGATTGATAGAATTAGGGACTTCAAGTTTGGGGAAGGGGACCAGGTTCAGATTGATGCTTCTGGATTTGGTATTGGACAAAACGAGTTCAATCGGTTCACGTTCAACGACAATACAAATTCACTTTTCTTTGATCGGACACAGCTAGCATTCTTGCAGCCAGGATCAAGTTTTAGCACTAACCTTGACATCACCATTGTTGCTTAACCTCAACATTATCTAGAGACGAGTGGCACTTATTAGATAAGAAAAGTCTGCTAACTGCCAGGTACCTGGCAGAGCATGCAAGTCTGGTAATACCCATAAGCCTTCACTTGCTCCTTTGATATCTGGATCTCATCTAGATAAAGCGTTCAGATTAGTACAACTGCCCTGCTTCCAGCATCTACCATATTGGGAGCAGGGCTTCTTGATTCTTTGGTCTCTGATAGAATTGCCCAGATTGCTTAGTTTCGTCCCATCGAAATTGTGGTTCCACCGTCAAGGCATTTTAGAGAGACAGATAGCTAAGTGTTGGTATTTTTGAACACATCTGATAACTTTTTAATCTGATATGATTCTAACTGAATCAGTCTTTACTTAAGTGTCAAGCTAACTTTTTCACTACATCTGGTACACAGCTGAAGGGATAGCTAGCAAAGGTTGAGGTAAAATAAAGCTTGTGAAATTCTCTTAACAAAATTACCTTGAAATGTCTGAAGTTAAGTTTTAGTAAATATAAAGCGTCAAGAGTTCTGTAAGTTTTGAATCATTAAGCTTGTAGGTAACTTAAGATTGTTTATTTAGATTATGAATTTGAGTTAATAAGCCATCGTATATCAATTGAATAACCAGCTTCTAGGGTTCCGGTTTTTTGTAACGATTAAACGTCTGGTCCAAGAGAAGCAGCTTGGTTTAAGCTTCCCCTCAAGCAGGTTCAGGAGACTTAAAGTGAGCCACACGGCGGGAAAAAAGCCCGGGAGACTCACGGTAGAAGTGTTCTCTCGGGCTTTTTTGTGCCAGTTCATGATCAATTTCTTCAATCACTATTCCTTCTAAAGTGCTCATCATGACAGAATCATCCCCTAACCGGCAGCATCCTGAAACTGAAGCCAATCAAGCTTTAGAAAAAGAAGCACAACTCCCTATGAGTGGTTGGCAACAGGAAGTTTCCCAAGGCTTGGAGTTTGGGCTAGAAGCAGCAGACAGTATTCGCGATCGCTCCATCCCCACCTTTTCTCGGGGAGAGCTACCCCACTACGCTGGGATTAATACCTTTCTCAAAGCTCCTTATCTCGAAGATGTCCGCAAAGTTGGAGACTACGATGTGGCGATCGTTGGCGTTCCCCACGATACCGGCACAACCTACCGCCCCGGAACCCGGTTTGGCCCCCAGGGCATCCGCAGGATCTCAGCCCTCTATACCACCTACAGCTTTGAGTTGGGCATTGACCTGCGAGAGCAGATTACCCTCTGTGATGTTGGGGATGTCTTTACCATTCCGGGAAACCTGGAAAAATCCTTTGACCAAATCTCAAAGGGGGTTGCCCACATTTTTGGTTCTGGTGCCTTTCCAATTATCCTCGGAGGAGACCATTCTATCGGCTACCCCACCGTTCGCGGCATTTGCCGGCACCTGGGAGATAAGAAGGTCGGAATTATCCACTTTGACCGCCATGTGGATACTCAGGAAACTGATCTGGATGAGCGCATGCACACCTGCCCCTGGTTTCATGCTACTAATATCCGCAATGCTCCACCCCAGAACTTAGTTCAACTGGGAATCGGTGGCTGGCAGGTTCCCAGGGCAGGCGTGAAGGTTTGCCGAGAACGGGCCACAAACATTCTGACGGTTACTGATATTACAGAAATGGGGATAGATGCCGCCGTAGATTTTGCCCTGGAAAAAGCCTTGGACGGTACTGACTGCGTTTATATCAGCTTTGATATTGACTGCATTGACGCTGGCTTTGTCCCCGGCACTGGTTGGCCAGAACCCGGTGGCCTGCTGCCCCGCGAAGCCCTTTCCATGCTGGGCAAAATTGTCGAGCGGGCTCCGGTCTGTGGACTGGAGGTCGTCGAGGTTTCTCCTCCCTATGATGTCAGCGATATGACAGCGTTACTGGCGACTCGCGTGATCTGCGATACGATGGCTCATCTTGTGTTATCTGGGCAGTTACCTCGCCCAGAAAAGCCAGCTTACATTCATCCGGAGGCACAACCTGAATTCTTGAGTGAGTGGAGGTAGGCTATGCACGAGACGGATATGACCAAGGCTTTAATCTTGACTATCAACGATTGGTGGGAAGCCCAGCTAGAGCATCCCCAGATTGCCTGTGTTCACCTCATCGTTGGCAAGTTCACCTGTGTTGAACCTGTGGGCTTACAATTTGCCTTTGAAGTCCAGACCCGTAATACCTTTCTAGCTGGTGCAAAGCTCGCTATCCAGGAAACGCCGCTGATTGCCTTTTGTCATCACTGCCAGCAAGAGTATGCCCCAGAAATTGGTGTCCAGTACGCCTGCCCGATTTGTAGATCGCCCTTGGAAGATATCCGCTCAGGGCGGGAACTGAAGATTGACCGGATTGAATATTATCCTGACGCTAACCTTGCCACTCATGCACCAAACCTTTGACGCTGCTTTAGGCATCAACCTACTTCATGCCAATCAAGCCGGAGCGGACCACAACCGGACTCACCTTGACCAGTGGGGTATCACTTGCTTGAACATTATGAGCAGTCCTGGAGCTGGTAAAACCGTATTGTTAGAGAGAACCCTAGCAGCTCTGAGAGAAAAATTCAAAATTGCTGTGATTGAAGGGGACATGACTACGGAGTTAGACGCCGATCGCCTGCGACAGTACGACGTTCCGGTAATTGCGATTAATACAGGGCGCTCCTGCCACTTAGACTCCAAGATGGTAGCTGGAGGGCTTCACTGCTTAGAGCACGAGTATACCCCTTCAGACTTTGACCTGGTTCTGGTAGAGAATGTTGGTAATCTTGTCTGCCCCGCTGAGTTTGAAGTCGGGGAACACGCCAAAGTTGCCCTGCTTAGCGTCACCGAGGGCGAAGACAAGCCCTTAAAGTATCCAGTGATGTTCCAGGAAGCAGACTGTTTGCTAATTACCAAAACAGACCTGATCCCGCATCTCGACATTAACCTAGACCGAGTTGCAGCAAATGTCCGCCAGATAAATCCCCGTGTCACTATCATTCCCATTTCTGCCAAGACGGGCGTAGGATTAGAAATTTGGTTTAATTGGATACAGTCAAAGGTTGCAGAAAAAGAATCATGATCTAGATCAAGGAGCGCCCAAGGTAGACTGTCACACCCTAGAAGTGACTCCGTGTCTTAAAGCTGTTCTGTCCCTTTGCCCGCTACAGAGGAAATTTGATGAAAATTCGTGCCTTACTCTCTTGGTTTACGATATTTCTGCTCAGTTTACTGGTCGCGGTCAGTTGCACTCGCGCTCCATCCCCCACTTCAACCTCTTCTCCGAGTGATACCCCAGCGGCTACGCCAATTCAGATGGGCTATAGCGCCTGGCCTGGTTGGTTTCCCTGGAAAGTGGCGCAAGATGAAGGTCTTTTCAAAGCAAATAATATCGATGTTGAACTCAAGTGGTTTGTTAGCTACATCGACTCTATCAACGCTATGGCAGCCAACAAGCTAGATGCGAATACGCAAACCCTTGACGAAACCGTGAGTTCGGTTGCCAATGGTGCCGATCAAGTTGTTGTCCTGGTCAACGATAATTCAACGGGGAATGACAAAATTATTGTCCGCGAGGGCATCAATAGTATTGCCGATCTCAAAGGTAAAAAAGTTGCTGCTGAACAGGGAACTGTGGATCACTTCCTATTGCTACTCGGTATGAAAGAAGATGGCCTGACACAAGCTGATATCCAGTTTCAGCCCCTAGAAACTGGTGCCGCCGCCGCCGCCTTTGTTGCCGGTCGGGTAGATGCTGTTGGTGTCTATGCCCCCCATACCACCACCGCGCTGAAGCGTCCTGGTAGCAAAGAGTTATTTACTTCTAAGCAGTTTCCTGGTGCGATTCCCGACCATTTAGTTGTGAGTCGCCAGATGATCAACGAGCGACCTCAGGATATCCAAGCACTAGTAGATACTTGGTTTGCCACTTTAGACTTCATCCAAAAGAATAGGGAAAAAGCCTACGAAACTATGGCGAAGCAAGCTGATGTGACCATTGAAGAGTACAAAGAATACGATGCTGGAACCAAGATCTTTACGCTAGAAGAGAACCTGCAAGCCTTTAAACCAGGTAAAGATATGAAATCCTTACCGTTTGCTGCCCAGGAAATCAACAAGTTTTTAGTTGAAGGGGGTCTGACCAAACAAGAAGCTGATTTGAGCAAAATATTCGACGATCGCTTTGTGCAAGCCTACGCAGAAAAATCCCAAAAATCCTGACTGCTCCTGGCGCAACCAGTCTGTCCTGTAATTCCTTGAGGTCGGAGCCAATGACATCCATTGAGCCGGTGAAGTTTCCTGGTTTCCCGAACCGCCGTATATTATCACCCTCGGTTTTCTGGCGGATTGCCGAGGATATTCCTCAATCTTTGACGTGGATGTTCATCGTTTTATCCGTGAGCATCCCCCTGGGACTGTGGTCGCTTGTGTCTAACTCTGGGGCGGTACAACCTTTGTTCCTCCCCACGCCTGCTCAAGTTTGGGCAGCGCTTCAACAGCTTTGGGCCGATGGCAGTTTAGTAACGGATGCCAAATTTAGTCTCTTTCGCGTGCTGAGTGGGTTTTTCCTGGCTGCTGTGATTTCAATTCCCTTAGGGACCTTGATGGGGACCTTTCCCAGTATCCGCGCCCTGTTCGAACCGATTATTGGAATCGTTCGTTACATGCCGGCACCAGCGTTTATTCCATTGTTGATTTTGTACTTTGGTCTAGAAGAACTGCCCAAGATCCTGTTGATTTTTATTGGCACTTTATTCTTTAACACCTTGATGGTAATGGATGCGGTCAAGTTTGTTCCCAAGGAGTTAATCGAGACGACTTACACGCTGGGGGGTCAGCGCCGGCAAGTTTTGCTACAGATCATTTTTCCGTTTATTTTGCCGAATATTATTGATGCGGCTCGGATCAACATGGCCGCCTCCTGGAACCTGGTGATTGTTGCAGAATTAGTGAATGCAAGCGCTGGCTTAGGGTACCGGATTACGACTGCTCAACGGTTTCTCCGGACCGATGAGATTTTTGCCGGACTCATTGTTATTGGCTTGATTGGTTTAATATTTGACCTGTTATTTCGATTGCTGCTGCGAATTTCTTGTCATTGGACCACTGGCTAATCTTATGCATTTAGAAGTTTCTCAGCTACACAAGCAATTTAAGACGCGACGGAGTTCACTGGTTGCACTGAAAGATATCAACTTGCACGTTGAAACAGGAGAGTTTGTCTGTGTGGTCGGGGCTTCTGGCTCTGGTAAGTCAACTCTGCTGCGCTTGGTCGCGGGGTTAGAAACGCCGACAGCAGGTGAGATTCAGGTTGATGGGGTCCGGGTCACGGGACCCGGACCAGACCGGGGCATGATCTTCCAAAGCTATACCCTTTACCCTTGGATGAGCGTGGCTGCCAACGTCGGATTTGGGTTGAGGCTACAGGGAGTCCCGGCTAAAGTTCAACGGAAACAGGTTGCCTACTACCTTGAAGTAGTGGGATTATCCCTATTTGCCCAGGTTCTACCCAAGGAGTTGTCGGGGGGTATGAAGCAGCGAGTGGCGATCGCCCGTGCCTTGGCTTCTCAACCCAAAATCCTGTTGATGGATGAACCCTTTGGGGCCCTGGATGCTCAAACCAAGGA
Source organism: Thermosynechococcaceae cyanobacterium (assembly GCA_041748155.1). GTDB lineage: Bacteria > Cyanobacteriota > Cyanobacteriia > Thermosynechococcales > Thermosynechococcaceae > JBGTDT01. The sequence continues at coordinate 34,906 of JBGTDT010000179.1, forward strand.
GGCCATGCAGCAGTTTCTCTTGGAGTTATGGCGACGAACCGGCACATCAATCTTAATGATTACCCACGATGTTGCGGAAGCAATTTTTCTGTCCCAGCGGATTTACGTGCTCACGTCAAGCCCCGGCAGCATCAAAACTGAACTCAGGGTAGACTTGCCCCCTGAGCGGACCTATCACACCAAAAGAACTCCGGTTTTCCAAGAATATGAAGAAACGGTCCTGGATCTACTGCGGCGTGAAGCAACTCTGGTGGGGCAATCAGACTAGCGATCGCCCGGTAGGTGTTTCCTTCGCCATACTCTAGAGGGTGTCTGGCCAGTAGTCAGTACCCAAGTTTTAAGTCAACTAAGATCCTTAACAGCAGATTCACTAGACTGTGAAGTTTTTGATCACGTAATTGCCCAAGGCTCTACCTGAGGCTAGTCCATCTTCATTGGCTGATTGAAAATGAATTCCACCATAAATGCGGCTAATGCCAGCTTCATCTGCCGCCTCGGTGAAGCTATCAAAGGCGCGAACTACCCCAGGTAATCCCACAGAAGTACTGGTAAAACTGAGGTCACCAAAGAAAGAGGTTAGGACTGCATCTGCGGCACCACTAAACGTACTGTGCCCGGAGGTATATTCAGGGAAGGGTGGGGTCCCAAGCAGGGGGGTCCAGGTAGGATTAGCAACGGTACCTAGATTACCATCTGTGTCGGCTCGCCGAATGGCCGTGACCGGACGCCAGAAGTTGTACTCGTACTTAGCATCCCAGGCAACAATTCCGGCATCAGCTTCTGCAATGTTTAGCAATGCAAACAGACGTGCATTCTCCGATAGGGTATTCTGTTGCGCTAAAGCGACCCGTTCTGCAATCAAGTTCCAGTGCCCTGGGGGGGTAAAAGTGCCTGCACCATCTGCCCAAAACTGGGCAATTTCTGTCTGTTCCGCTGTCCGGGTTGTGCTGTTGAGCCTGCCTAACGCTTTAACTTGATTGAACTCTGCTGCGTACTCAGCGCTGTCTAGAGCTGGAGGACCTGCCGGACGAAATTGGGAGCCGCTGGTGATGACAAAGGGCATGCCATCCCGCCACTGGGGTAAAAGGGCTGGAAGAAAGTCCGGCGGAGTCGGTTGCCAATCGCCTGGCTCAGTTCCTGGAGTATAGGAGACTACGTTGTTTAACCCATCCATACTTCGCCAGGCCAATACTTGATAGGCGACAAACTGGCCTAAAGCAAGGCCAACATTTTCTGACTGGCCGTCTGGGACTTTTGCCAGAGATGATACTAGCTGCGTATCAAATGTTGCGGTTTGGGTTGGGTACAAGTTGAATAAAACGCGATGAGCCGCAGCAGCTAGCGCCGCTTTACGGGACACCCCTTCTAGACCTACTGTGTCTATCTGGTCAATAACATAGTTGGCAGCGTAGATTGCCCCATGCACCATTGCCATATTTCGCGCTGCTAACGGAGGCGCTGTTTTATCCGTTGCCACAGCATTTAAGAGCGTTGCATTCCAATCAAGTACCAGATCAGTTCCTTTTGCAGAAACACGGGTGTTGGCTAAGTTATTGGTTTCGTTGCTCTCGGCGATCGCGTCATTTACATCAACCTTTGCAAGTAAATAGTAGGCTCCTGGGGCTACACCCTCTGGGTTAGTAAAATCCAGCCTATAGGTTTTAGATAGACTCGGTGACAGTTTGAACCTTGGGCGTTCTAAACTATTTAGGAGCTGATCATTGCTATCGAGGATGGAGTCGGTTGAGGCAAACAGGTCAATACTTAAGGGCCCTGTAGCTCGTTGATCACCTTGATTGGTGACAGTAAACCTTGCTTGGCCTTTACTATTGGGAGTAATTGTCTCCGGCAGTTCGACTTTATCGAACTCACCACTGAGATCTGGCAGAGAACCTGCTTGACGCTCCAAAAGCATACCAGTCAAGGGATCGCTCCCTAAGTTGCTCACGAGATGATTCTCACTGCTGCCAGTTAGGGAATCTCTGCCAGTCTCAGGATTGAATGTGCTTGCACTATTACTGACATTCAATAACTCCAGAATAGAACCCGCAGGCCGATCCAAAGAAAGCAATTCTGGAAACCTATTGCTGGCATCTACTTCATTGGAGTTCCGGTTGGCTGAGAAAACTTCTTCCTCAAAGCTCCCTAGCCGATCTAGCTCAGCCCTAGATGAACCGCTAGAAGCCCTGAGTGTGCCCAATAAAGCTCTGAGATCAGTACTGTCATCTAATGAAGAATCTAAAAGAGATCCGGCTAGAAGCCGATTCCCTAGGGATCCCAATCCTCCGAGCGAACTAAATATTTTATCGGCAAACAACCCTGCATGATTTTCCATGACGAAATCCTTCCTTTTGCCTTCTTTTTGATGGACGTTAAACAGGCGTCGTCAACTTGAGCCAATCTGAATTGAGTCGATACAATTTAGGACGTATGGCAGCATTTATCTCGATTTAAAGTGTGGTTGAAAGCAGCAGTATAAATCTAGGGTATGTAAGCGATGCTCGCAACAGACAAACTTTCGGTTAAGTTGGTTGTTTTTTAGTTCTATGAAGGCTGTAATCACTGCCTACCGACATTTCCCTGAAGCAGGATCAGCCTGCCTCAGGCTTAAGCAACAGGTAGAAACATGACTTTCTAGACACCCTCTAGTTACTAAAGCAATTCTTGCTAAGTTTGTGCATCCCCTTTGGTAGCCAAGTTGTCACAGGAACTGAACTTCACTACACCTTTGCTTTCCTAAGAGTGTTAAGTTAGCCTATGAGGCACAAGCAGCGCTGAAGCACAAAGAATGCAGCTTTTTTGTTTAAGTTCAACAGGCTGGATGTAGTCACAGATTACCCCAGTCTGTTTTTGCGTCGGAGATTTAGGGAATGGGCATCGCAACAATCAATCCAGCAACGGGAGAAACCCTACAAACCTTCGAGTCCTTGACTGACACTGAGATTGAAGCCAAGCTTGACCAGGCCCAACAGGCTTTTGCCAAGTATCGTCAGATTCCTCTGCCTCAGCGAACCCAGTGGTTGAACCAGGTCGCCCAAATTTTAGCGGACGACAGTGAGCAATTTGGCAAGCTAATGACCTTGGAGATGGGCAAGACCCTAGTCTCAGCGATCGCCGAGGTAGAAAAATGTGCCCTGGTCTGTCGCTACTACGCGGAGCACGCCGTCAAGTTTTTGGCCGATGTCCCGGCCCAAACGGACGCTAGCCGGAGCTTTGTCCGCTACCAGCCCCTGGGTCCAGTCCTGGCTGTGATGCCCTGGAATTTTCCCTTCTGGCAGGTCTTTCGCTTTGCTGCGCCAACCCTGATGGCTGGGAATGTCGGCCTCCTCAAGCACGCCTCGAATGTGCCCCAGTGTGCTTTGGCGATTGAGGCAATCTTTCGAGCAGCAGGTTTTCCCCCCGATGCGTTTCAAACTTTACTGATCGGATCAGACAAAGTTGCGCCCCTGCTGGCAGATCCGCGTGTCAAAGCGGCGACGCTCACCGGCAGTGAGCCTGCCGGGGCTAGCCTGGCCGCCGCAGCCGGAAAACAAATTAAAAAGACCGTTCTAGAGCTAGGAGGTAGCGATCCCTTTATTGTCCTAGAAAGTGCCGACCTGGAGGCGGCAGTCTCGACGGCGGTGACCGCTCGGCTGATCAACAACGGCCAATCCTGTATTGCGGCCAAGCGCTTTATTGTGGCTGAGGCGATCGCCGATCGCTTTGAGCAAGACCTGAGTGAAAAATTCAAAGCGCTCAGGATTGGCAACCCGATGGAGGACTCAACCGATATTGGCCCGCTAGCAACGCCTGATATTCTGGCAGATCTCGATCGGCAGGTGCAAACCTCTGTCGATAAAGGGGCGCGGGTGCTGGTTGGCGGGCGTCCTTTGGCAGATCGGCCCGGTAATTTCTACCCGCCGACAATCTTGACGGATATTCCCCCCGGTAGCCCAGCCGCCCAAGCAGAACTGTTTGGACCCGTGGCAATGCTGTTCCGGGTCAAGGATATTGACGCCGCCATTGACTTAGCAAATGACACTCCCTTTGGCTTAGGCGCAAGTGCCTGGACCACTGATCCTCAGGAGCACAATCGCCTGATTGAAGAACTGGAAGCAGGGGCTGTGTTTATCAATGGCATGGTTAAATCCGATCCGCGCCTGCCCTTTGGCGGTGTTAAACGCTCCGGCTACGGACGAGAATTAGGAATTCACGGCATACACGAGTTTGTCAATGTTAAAACGGTGTGGGTGAAGTGACATGGGCCAATTGGGGAGACAGATGAATACAGCAACACTGTTGGTGCGCTGCCTGGAAAATGAAGGGGTTCGTTATATTTTTGGGCTACCGGGAGAAGAAAATTTACAAGTCTTGGAAGCCTTGCAAAACTCGTCAATTCAGTTTATTACCACTCGTCATGAGCAGGGCGCTGCCTTCATGGCGGATGTCTATGGCCGCTTGACCGGGCAAGCGGGAGTCTGCCTGTCTACGCTGGGGCCGGGGGCAACGAACCTGATGACAGGTGTTGCTGACGCTAACTTGGATGGTGCTCCCCTAGTAGCAATCACAGGGCAGGTGGGCACTGACCGGATGCACATTGAATCTCACCAGTACCTGGACCTGGTGGCGATGTTCGCCCCGGTGACTAAGTGGAATACCCAGATTGTCCGGCCCAGCAACACCCCTGAGATTGTCCGCCGCGCCTTTAAGCTGGCTGAAACAGAAAAACCCGGCGCGGTGCACATTGATTTGCCCGAAAATATTGCCGCAATGCCAGCCCTGGGGGAACCCCTGAGTAAGGGGGAGATGGAAAAAACCTTTGCTTCCTTCCGCAACATTGAGCAGGCAGCAGCGGCGATCGCCCAGGCCAACAATCCCTTAATTCTGGCCGGGAACGGTGTGATCCGGGCCAATGCCAGTGACGCCTTGACCCAGCTTGCCACCCAACTGAATATTCCCGTTGCCAATACCTTTATGGGCAAGGGCGTAATTCCCTGTAGCCATCCCCTCGCTTTGTGGTCTGTGGGGTTACAGCAGCGGGACTACGTCAGTTGTGGGTTTGACCACACGGATCTAGTGATTGCGATCGGCTATGACTTGATTGAGTACTCCCCGAAAAAGTGGAATCCCAACGGGGATATTCCAATTATTTACATTGGGACAACCCCTGCTGAGATTGACAGCAGTTACATCCCGATGGTGGAAGTTGTGGGTGACATTGCCGATTCTCTGCGCGAAATCCGCCAGCGCACTGATCGCCGCAGCAAACCCGATCCCTACGCCGTTCAGCTTGGAACCAGTATCCGGGCCGACTACGAGCAGTATGCCCAAGACGATAGTTTCCCGATCCGGCCCCAAAAACTGATTTACGACCTGCGCCGCGTCTTAGGACCTGAGGACGTTGTGATTTCCGATGTGGGCGCTCACAAGATGTGGATGGCGCGGCACTACCACTGCGATCGCCCCAACACCTGCATCATCTCGAATGGGTTTGCGGCTATGGGTATTGCCATCCCTGGCGCATTGGCGGCGAAGCTCGTCTATCCCCAGCGTAAAGTTGTGGCTGTGACCGGAGATGGGGGATTTATGATGAACATGCAAGAGCTAGAAACGGCTCTGCGGGCTAAGACTCCCTTCGTCACAATCATCTTTAATGATGGCGGCTACGGCCTGATTGAGTGGAAACAGCAAACCCACGCTACCAAGCCAGCTTTTGTCCATTTTGGCAATCCTGACTTTGTCAAGCTGGCTGAAAGTATGGGCTTAAAAGGGTATCGAATTGAATCGAGTTTCGACCTGGTTCCGACCCTGAAAACAGCCTTAGAGCAAGAGGTGCCTACGATCATCGACTGCCCGGTAGACTACCGCGAGAATCTGCTGTTTTCCCAAAAAGCAGAGGATTTGAGTTGCTATTCCTGAACAGGCAGGGGTTGACTGTAGCTTTGATAACAAACAAGCCGCATTATTTTGACTACAACAACTAAAGGCGAACAGAACTTTACAGTTTTCTGACTCTCGCTTGCAATTTTGAATTAAACCATTGTGTTTAACCCTGGAGCCGAGGCAGATGACCATCGGTTTTCAGTTGCAGCGACAAGACAGCGGACTAATTCTGATCGACTGCGATCCCAGTTGAAACAACCGGCAAGCTGAAGGAGAATTGAATGGCAATTCCTGAGATCACACAAAAACTGCTGTACGCCAAGAAAGAAAAGGGTCTGAGCTTTACCGACTTAGAACAGGTGGTAGGACGAGATGAAGTCTGGATTGCCGCAGTCATCTACCGTCAGGCCAGTGCGTCTGAAGATGAAGCGACTAAGCTTGTTTCCGCCTTGGATCTTGATCCGAGTGTGGCTGAAGTTTTAACAGAGTGTCCCGTTAAAGGTTCCCTGGACCCTGTTACTCCGACTGACCCATTTATCTATCGCTTTTATGAAGTGATGCAGGTGTACGGAATGCCTGTAAAAGCCGTGGTCCACGAAAAGTTCGGTGATGGGATCATGAGTGCAATTGACTTTACCTTAGATATAGAAAAGGAAGCAGATCCAAAGGGCGATCGCGTCAAAATGATCTGGTCCGGCAAGTTCTTACCCTACAAAAAGTGGTAAGTCCTTAAATTCTTGTGGGTTTCGGCTTAGCAATTGGGTGAGGAAATAGAATTGAAGCATCTGAAGTGGCTAAAGCAGCGGCAGCTTAGTTCTAGGTTGGCTGTAGCCCTAGAACTTAGTAAGCATCACCTCTGGAGCACAGGTCGCTGGCGACTTGTGGCTGCATTGAGCCTGGCGCTAGTGGGCCTGTGGATCATCGGGCCTCCGTGGCCTTCACCAGCAGGGGCAGTGGGCCGAACTTACCGGGTCATGTCTACCCCCGGTAATCTGATCTGGGGAGAGCTGTTCAAGCCAGATAGTCGTCCGATTCTCCGGATCAAATCCGGCGATCGCATTGTTATGGAGACCGTCTCCCACGAAGGCATTCTGGCTGACCAGGGCGATACGGTTGAATTTTTCACGCGGGCCGAAATTGCTCAAAACAGCATTCTGCCAGACCAGCTTAGAACCAAGGCAGAAGTGAAAAAGACTGGCCCTGGTCCGCATGTGATTACTGGCCCTATCTATGTCGAAGGGGCTGAACCTGGGGATGTGTTAGAAGTTAAAACGATTGACCTTGCCTACCGCTCCCCCTATGGTGTGATTTCCAATCGTCATGGCAAAGGGGCATTGCCGGGAGAGTACCCGGAAGATCAGGCGGCGATCGCGACCAAAGTCATTCCCATAGACGCTAAACGCCAAGTTGGTATTTTTCGGCCTGAGAATGGTCTTGCTGCTCTGGAAATCCCCCTGCGGCCCTTTATGGGCATTATGGGGGTCACGCCTGCTAACCCGGCAGATGCCGCCAATTCCATTCCTCCAGGTCCTTATGGCGGCAACGTCGATGTCAAACTTTTGGGGCGGGACTCCAGCCTCTACCTGCCTGTGCAAGTTCCCGGTGCGTTGTTTTACTCAGGCGATTCCCACTGTGCTCAAGGGAATGGTGAGGTAGCCTTGACTGCAATTGAATGCTCCTTGACGGCAACCTTTGAGCTGACGGTCCACAAGGACATGAACCTGACCACCCCCATGGGCGAGATTGAAGCAGCATGGATCTCGATGGGCCTGGACAAAGACCTAGACGAAGCGATGAAAAAGTCCGTGCGGGAATACCTGCGAATTGCCAGTGAAAAGTACGGCATGACGAAGCAAGACGCCCTCCTGTTTGGCAGTGCCGCCATTGATTTTGAAGTTTCTCAAGTTGTGGATATTGTCAAAGGCATCCACGGTGTGATTCCCAAGCGGCTATTCCAGGCCCTTGAACCAGAAAAGCGGACCTAAGCCTATTCATGCATCATTCAATCCCTTCTCTACCTGACTGCTGCTTGGCCGAGGAAACGCAGACTCCTAAGTCTCAACGGCTCTGGACTGCACTCGTCCTCGTGAGCTGCTTTTCTTTAGCGGAGTTACTGGTTGGCCTTTCTAGCCATAGCTTGTCTTTGCTGGCTGATTCAGGCCACATGATCTCAGATAGCTTAGCCTTGGGATTAGCCCTGCTGGCCGCAACCTGGCCTCGCGCTGCCCAGCAGACCAGACCAGACTACCGTCGAGTTGAAGGGTTTGCCGCCTTGGTGAATGGCCTTGGGCTAGTGGCGATCGCCGTCTGGATTGCCTGGGAAGCTATAATTCGGCTCCAGTCTTTTCCTGGGGAGGTGCTCAGCACACCTATGTTGGTCATGGCCGGGATCGGTCTGGGGGTAAACAGCGCCACGGCTTTTCTGTTGCATGGCGGCAGTCAGCTAGACCTCAACCTCAGGGGAGCTTTTCTGCATATCCTGGCAGACATGATCAGTTCAATTGGCGTCCTGCTTGCCGCGATCGCCGTTGGCCTGCTGAAATGGGTGTGGGCGGATGGAGTAATCGGCTTGTTCGTCGCCGGACTGATTCTCCTGAGTGCAGTTCCACTCATGGTCCAAAGCGTTAAATCCTTGCTCGAAAAGTCCTCGACATCCTTAGAACTTAACCCCTTGCCCGTTGATCGACACAGTTGAGCCGACGTAGATAACATCCGAAAGTAGACCGATACCCCCTCTTCGTTCGGCTCCAACGCCGTGTTGGGCTGCTGCTTACTGCCCCATCAAAACACTCGGCTCACCCGTGAACCAAACGCCATCAACTTGTAGATGTTTAATTGCCCAATGATCGCCGTTGCGTACAAGACTAACCTCATAGTGATTCTTCATTAAACAGTGTCGGCTATGGTCGTTGGGCGGAAGATGTTGAGCTTCCACAATGGTATAAAGTTTTGCTGTATCGTCGTTTATCTCCGTTCGTGGATTCGTCACAGCGTGCGTTGTATCCAGTAAACAGACTGAGTTCTTTAACGCTTGAATCACAACATCGCGCCCTTGAAAAACTGGAAGCTCAAGTCCCCACAGCTTGTTACCTGGTGTCATATCAACAATCGCATCCGGTGCTAATGCAGAGACAAACAATGCTTCGCTATTGAAGTCGATCCCTGCGACGAAGCGGTATAAAGCATCCACTATCTCTAATTGATCGCGGGTTTCAAGGGCAATTTGTTCAACGCTCATGTTTTCTCTTCAATCACTCCTCACGACTTGATCAGGTTATCTCACTTCTCGACTACATATCCGTAGCCTCAATTTAATCTTTAGATCTCTGTTACCTTACCGATGACTTCAAAATATCGTCTTCCAAATCACTTAAGCCTGAACACTCGCAGATCACTTCTCAACTACCATCTCTACCGATAACTGAAAGCAGCACAACAATTTATTTCAACGGATTTGAATAAGTCGGGGTCTAAACTATAGAGCCACAGCATTCTGTTAAATACTAGTCAGGACAGTCAAAGCAGGGCCTAACCCCCTTCACAGTCTGATCTAAGGTTGGCTGCTTTGAGATTTTGACTTCCGCTCAATAATGTTTTTGAACTCAAACTCGACATTCACCCGGTCTGCTCGGTAGCCTGTGGGTAAAGGTGCAAAGGGAGCCGCTTCCTGAACGGCTTTCAGCGCTGCCTGATCTCTTAGAGTAGAGCCAGAGGACTTGACAACTCGCAGGGCTGTCATTTCACCCTGGCGATCAACGGAAAACGCAACCGTGATCTTGTAGGAAGTATCAGATTTCTCAGGCAGACGCCACTGCACGTCCACCTGTCGCCGGAGGGCGGTTATGTACGTACCCAGTTGAGAGTCTTCACGGGCATCCACGCCCTGCTTTTGGGACTTGGGTAGGGAGCGATTGGCGTTTGGCCGTCTGGTCTGACCTGACTTGGATGCGGGTTGAGGGGAGCGATCGCCAGCATTTTGACTGGGTTTGACTGAGCGCTTTGCCGGACTAGCTTTCTGGCGCTGCGCCTCTGGTCTAGGAGGTTTTGAAGTCGAGGGTGCCGAGCCAGTGTTCAGGTTTCCAGCGATCGAGGTCTGGAGGTCTACCAGCGGGGTTGACTGAGATTGCTGCTGGGGGGAAATATCAGGCTGGCTAGGTTGGGCCGGAGATGAACTTGACTGGATTGTTGCCGACTGGCTGGGAGGTTGGGCCGCAGAGGTTGCTCCACCTCCCCCGGTAGCAGCGGGTAGATCGGGGCGGGCATCACCCCCAGCAACGGCGTTGGTAGAAGCCCTTTGTTTTGTCTCTGGCGGAGGCGTTAGCGCGACTTGATCCGCTGGCACCTCAACATACTCAATCGGTGTTGATTCCTCCGAATTAGACGGGAGATTGGGCCTGACACTCCAACGGGAGTAGGTTTCTCCACCCAGGAATGCGACCCCGTGCAACAGAATCGACACTGCCAGGAAAAGGATTAGATTGTAGGGGTCACGCCTCAACCGATGCTGGAGCTGCCAGTTTATAGACATAAAATAGGATCAAAGAAGCTAGGTCTGGTGCTGTGAGCAGAAGGTCATTTCTGAAAGTTGTCAGGCTTACCTCAAGTGCAGGACGATCGGATCTAGGGTAAAAGTATAGTCTTTAATGAGGAACTAGGAATTATGTTGGATTTTCTGAACCCTCTTCTAGGTCGAGATCCTAACCGGATCAAGGCAAGGGTAGAAATTTATACCTGGCAGGCTTGTCCATTCTGCCTGCGGGCCAAGTTACTGCTCTGGCTCAAGGGTGTAGACTACACTGAGTACAAAATTGATGGCGATGAAGCTGCTCGGACTCAGATGGCCGAGCGGGCCAAGGGTCGACGGACAGTACCACAGATTTTCATCAATGATCGGCATATCGGCGGGTTTGATGACCTCGATCACTTAAACCAAGCGGGTCGGCTTGACTCGCTACTGCTACAATCGGCTCTGTAATGGTGGCATTTCCCTAGCCAAAGGTGGAGCTGTTCCAGCCCCACATGGAGCCTTTAGCATCGGCAAACTCAATGTAGATCCGGTTTTCCGGCACCTTTAGGGCCTGGGCAATTTGCTGACAAAAATTCTGGCTGATCGATTTGGTTTGAGTTGGGCTCATCATGCCGACGCTTTTGGTCTCGATGTAGCAGGTTGGCTCAGTCGTGCTACCAAAGGTCATAGTAATGTCAGGCTCAAAGGCTGTCATGATGTAAGACTCCGGTTTGCTGAGATGCTGGGCGAGATTGGCAGAAAGACTTTTCAGCATCATTTCCAGTTGAGATTTTTCTGGAGCCGGAGTCGAGGTTTGAACTTTAATCAGCGGCATATTCTTGATCAGTCCCTGTTAACCTATTTCTCTTCCTAACAAATCTGCTGGAATGACGGCAAGCTATCAAAATCACTGCGACTGGATGGCAAGAGCGATCGCCTTGGCCCAACAAGCAGGGGCAGCCGGGGAAGTCCCTGTGGGAGCCGTGATTGTGCAAGATAATCAACCAGTTGCTCAGGGGCAAAATCGACGAGAGCGCGATCGCGACCCTACGGCCCATGCTGAAATCTTGGCCCTGCGGGCAGCCGGTCAGGTGCTGCAAAACTGGCACTTAAACCAGTGTATCCTTTACGTCACCCTAGAACCTTGTCCCATGTGCGCGGGTGCTCTAATTCAAGCTCGAATCGGCTTGCTCGTTTACGGAGCAGACGATCCTAAAACCGGAGCAATTCGCACGGTGATGAATTTACCCGATAGTGCCTGCTCTTACCATCGCTTACCCGTGCTGGGTGGCATCTTAGAAACCCCCTGCCGGGAACAACTGCAAGCCTGGTTTGCTGAGCGGCGCTCTCAGAAGCGTCGCTTGCAGTCCGGCTAGAGAACCTGATACTCAAAGCATTCACTGCTTCCAAGAAAATTTATCTGTAAACTCAACACAGTCGCTGGTGCAGGAATGCTCAATCTCTCATCAGTTTACGCAGCATCTCCAGGGCTTCCTCGCGTGTCTGCCCGGTGTTGAGTTTGTGCCGCTGCCAAAAGGCTTCCCACCAGTTCGGCGGTTCCTGCTTTGCGCCCTTGTACTCCGTAGGCCGATCTGTTTCAGCTTCAGTTACCAAGCTGCCCACATAGTCGGCGTCTTGATAGACTCGCGCAATCTGCTGCTGGATTGCCTGGATATCTAGCTCGGACACGATCCCGTTGTCAGTGGCTTTGTAGAACTGCACAGTTACCCGGATGGGAAACCGGGGGTTCCGCTCAATCTCCAGACCGTCGATCTCGGTAAATGGACCTTCAACTTTGCCGTGACTGATCGCGGCCGCCTCAACGTTACTGCTCTGTTTTGCTGCTGAGGGAGCCATTGCTGCACTTTCATAGGCGGTATTCTCACGCAGCATCGGCTGCTTTTGCTTTAGGGGCACTTGGATCAAGAGCACCAGATTCAGACCCCCCACTTCCACAGTGCCGGTTGATGGTCCTTGGGTTGAGTCGTTACGATTTGTCCCTTGGAAGTCACTCAGGCGCTGCCCGGTCAGACTGGCGCGATCGCCCTTTTGATTAAAGAACAAACGCTGTCCCCAGGTTGGCCCCGCCGCAAAACCATCCCGTTTGTTGTCAATTACGGTAACGCTGGTGCCCTCACGGGTCACCAGAATTGTCAGTACTGCCGGGTCACTTGAGTAGGACTGATAATTAAACAAGACAGGGTTAAATTCAGCAGTCTTCCCCTGTGGGACAGGCAAGAAGCAGGCTTGGGCAGTGACGAGGGCATGGGTGTCACGCTCAGCTAACAGAGACTTTTGTTGACCTTTCCAGGAGTTGGGGTTACTCAAGTACTGGCGCAGATCCCCCAGGAAATCTTTCAAAGACACCCGCTGCAAGGGTTCACCTTTCTCGTTGCCAACCGGGAGAAAAAACTGGTCAAGGCGCACATCCGCAGACTGGTCCGAGAAGTTGGGATAACGAATCACCGGCATCAAGCTCAGCTCGTACTGCCCGGTCTTGGGGTCTTGCTGCTGCACCTGAATCGTCATGTCACTGATGTTAGGACCGACAGTGGAATTTTTGTAGCGACCCGTATCTTCCCAGGTGAGATTGAGAATATCCAGCCCAAACTTGTCTACCAGTGCTCTGGCACGAGGATGAGAGACCATCCCTACAGTCTTGGCGATCGCCTCACGGTAGTCTTGGAAATTGCGCTCAGGCAGCGCCACAGCATTGGGAGGGCCTTGGGCCTGCACAGCGGTAAGCGGGATAACCAGGCTCATTGGCACGCTAAGCAGACTTAGTAGACTGGCACAAGACACTAATTTCAGTTGGGCCAGGACAGGAGCAGACTTACCCATGATTCAGTACCCTTGTAGGTTCCGGCAGGCAACTCATGCCGGAATTTTCATTCAGCTAATTTCCCTAGCTCAACGGTAATCTAAAGGGTGGCATTCTCAGCCTGATGTTTCATTTTTGGCAACTCCAGATCGCCCCAGATGGTCTGACATTGACTCAGATAATCATGCAGCCCATTATAGAGGCGGGAAATTGGAGTCAAGCCGATGAACAGGATGTGCTCATTCCCAGCCACTTGCTTGAAAACATTGCCGAAGTTGAGATTAAGGAGCATCACTTAATCCTAAAGTCTATTCTTGCCATTGCCAGCACTTGATCTGCCAGGTGCGTCCTGCGATCGCCAAAGCGGCTACATACTCAGGATCTGGATCTAGCGCTTGTAGCGTCCAATCAGCCGCTGCCTGTGAATTTCCGTCAATGCTCAGTAGGGCGGCTGGCTTGCTAGGAGCCAGGGAGACATCAAACTGGTTCAGCAGGGCAATGCCACAACCTTGAGCTTTCACATAGGCTTCCTTGCGAGTCCAACCGTTAAAGAAGGCGCGAGGGCGATCGCGCTCTGGCAAAGCAAGTAGGCTGGCGCTTTCTTGAGCAGAGAAAAACCGCCGAGCGATCGCCTCACAGTCCAAGCTCGCATCGACCCGTTCGAGATCAACTCCCAATTCCTGGTCTAGTGCCACGGCGTAGAGGGCAAGCTCGCCCGAGTGAGACAGGTTAAAGCAAAGCTGGTTTGGATTAAACTCAGGTGCCAGGAAGGGTTTGCCGTGGGAGCCATAACAAAAGCGCAAGACCTCAGACTCCAGGTTCAGATAGCGACCGAGAATCAGTCGTAGCAGCCCACGGGCAGTAGCGAAAGCATCCCGATCTTTTGGCATGACAAAGCGTTTAGCCCGCTCTCGTTCATCGGCTGAGAGGATCTGGGCGAGATGTCGTAAGCGTGATGGAGCCAAACTAAGAGAAGCTCGCCATACATGCACCTCGTCCCTGCCTAAAACTGGGGGCTCTAGAGGGCAACACCACTCAAGCGACATAAGAAATTAATACCGTTTTCGGCTGCTTAAAGGCATAACTTCTGAATCGTAGCTTGTTAAAGTGAAAGACGTAGTACATCGATAAGGAAAGCCTACCTTGCTAGACGAAAAAGCTAAAAAGACCATGCTTCGCAAAATTCCCCATCCCCTCAATATTTGTGGGGTAAAAGACGGGGAGGAAGTTAATGGCTTTACACTTAGCTGGGTCACGCAAGCCTCTTTCAAGCCTCCCCTAATTGTAATTAGCTCCAAACAGGACACAAAATCTCACGCCATGATTAAAGCCAGTCAGGTGTTTGTGATTAGTTTCCTAGAAGCGAGCCAAAAAGACCTAGCAGAAAGGTTTTTCCAGCCCCAGCGCCGGGTTGGTAACAAGTTTGGAGATACTGAATTTTACCTGGGAGAAACAGGCTGTCCAATCATTTCAAGTTCTCTCGGCTACGTAGAGTGCGAACTGACTGGTAGCTTGGAACAGGGGGATCATTCGGTTTTCCTCGGTAAAGTCATTGCTGCCGGAATTCACCGAGAGGGTGACCCCCTACTGCTGAAAGATACGCCCTGGGAGTACGGGGGTTGAAATCAGCTCAATCTTCTGGGTGCTGGCTTTACCGACAGTATGGCTCCGCTGGTCTAGTAATGGTAGATAGGCACTCCCGATCTGTAAGTGGCTACCCCGGTGTAGAAGTGCTCTATGCTAAACGGGGTGAGAACTGCTTAAGTTGAATCAGTGTTGCATCCTGTAGGCACATCAGCCAGGATTTGTCCATTTCGATGGTCGAGACCCAAGTTTGGGTGCCCCGCCAGAGAGCCACCACTGCTGACGTTTAGACTTCACAGAGCTCCACATCTCGCCCAAGGTAGTTTGACGATAGACAGGGAGTGGGTGACCGTAGATGTGCCATTTATCACATCTCTAGGTGCCCAAATAGCAGCAAGGGAGAACCGCTCCAGCAAGAGTTTACTGAGCAGTAGGCTGAGGAGTAGGGTGTTCGGCACACTCTCGCGTGCAAGCTCACTTGAAGCGTTGGTTACCGGAGTGAGTGTGTCTATTTTTGACAATACTGGTTGAGGCACACCGGAGGCACTTCACATCAGGCCATTTGAAGAGGAACCCTAATTAGTCTATCACTACCAGGACTCCCCAAAACGCATCAACGGCTAATTGAATAGAGTACATTCGTACTCTATTCAATTAGGTTTTTCAAATTTTAAAGTTTGCTATTAAGGTTTTTCTCCTTCAGTTTAAGCTCCATACCATTACTAAGAGGAAGCAGTATCAAACTTGACTGGAAAGATATTCACTGCTGCTATAGCAATCCTAAATAGGATGTGAGGTCAGCCATACATGAATGCTTTCTCAAATGTAAAGCGTTGCTGATGCGTCACAAACTCAAACAGATACTTCACTACCGCAAAGGATTTGCACAGCATAAAGAACTTGCGAATGA